>CAZDWH010000142.1:0-7844 GCA_964509025.1 uncultured Rhodanobacteraceae bacterium | reverse complement strand
CGCGCAAGCGCAAGCTGCTGGAAAAGCAGAAAGAAGGCAAGAAGCGCATGAAGCAGGTCGGCAGCGTCGACATTCCGCAGGAAGCGTTTCTGGCCGTGTTGCAGATGGACAAATAAGGAAACCCGATGGACTTCGATTTCGCGTTGCTGCTGGTCGTCCTGACGTTCATTACAGGAGCGATCTGGCTGATAGACAGCCTGTTCTTCGCGCGCAAACGCCTGGCGCGCGCGCAGGCGCTGCAGAATACGCTCGGCGGTTCGAGCGGCGTCAAGGAACAGGTCGTCACCGAAAACCTGGTGCGCGAACCGGTGATCGTCGAATACGCGCGCTCGTTTTTTCCGGTCATCCTGATCGTGCTGTTGTTCCGCTCGTTCATCGCCGAGCCGTTCAAGATTCCCTCAGGCTCGATGATGCCGACCCTGCTCGTGGGCGACTTCATCCTCGTGAACAAGTTCGCCTACGGTCTGCGCGTGCCGGTGCTCAATACCAAGTTCATCCCGGTCGGCGAACCCAGGCGCGGCGACGTGTTCGTGTTCATCTATCCGGGTTACCAGTGCCGTTTCGACGGGCGCGAGGTGCGCAGCATGAAGTCATGCAACCAGCCGTATGTGCCGGTCAGCAAGACCAACTACATCAAGCGCGTGGTCGGCTTGCCGGGCGATACGATCGCCTATCACAACAAGGTGCTGACGGTGAACGGCGAAGTCGTGACGGAAACCTATGTCGGACCGTTCGTCGGCGCGGGCAATGAGGGCCGGCGCATGGCCGGTGCCAACGTCAAGAATGAAAACCTGGTTGGCGTCGAGCACCAGATTCTCAATGCGACGTCCTGGTCGGGCGAAGAGGGCGAGTGGACCGTCCCCGCTGGACAGTATTTCGCGATGGGGGATAATCGCGATAATAGCGAGGACAGTCGCTATTGGGGCTTCGTTCCGGAAGAGAACCTGGTCGGTCGCGCGTTCGCGATCTGGATGAACTGGGACGATGGCATCGATTTCAAGCGTTTGGGCACTGTGATCAAATAATCCGAGGACTGCCAATGCGTACTTCGCGCAACCAGAAAGGCCTGACCCTGATCAGCATGGTCATCGTACTTTGCGTGGTCGGATTTTTTGCTTATGCGGCGATGAAGCTGCTTCCTGCGTACACCGAATATTTCGGTGTGGTGAAGTCGATGAAAGCGGTTGCGGATCAGCCCAACGCGTCCGAAGCGACTCTCGAACAGCTGCGTCGCCAACTGGAACTCAACTACAGCGTCCAGTATGTGGACGAGAAAACGATTCCCGCCGACGGCATAAAATTGGAAACCCAGGGTGGGCAACGCAAGTTGCACATTTTCTACGACAAGAAAATTCCATTTCTTTACAACGTTTCCTTGCTCGTGAGCTTCGATCACTCTGAAGACCTGCTGAAAAAAGGCTCGGGCTATTGATTGCGCGGTCTCGTTTACCAGTTCAGCGATGAGGCCCTGCGCGCGCGCGCACTGAGCCATCGCAGCGTCGGTGCAGACAACAACGAGCGGCTCGAATTTTTCGGCGACGCGCTGGTAAACCTGGTCGTCGCCGAACTGCTGTACGAGCGCTTTCCCAAGGCGGACGAAGGCGAACTGACGCGCCTGCGCGCGCGCCTGGTCAGCGAACCCGCGCTCGCCGCGATCGCGCGCGACCTCGCACTGGGAGATGAACTGCGCCTGGGTCCGGGCGAATTGAAGAGCGGCGGATTCCGGCGCGACTCCATCCTTGCCGACGCCTTTGAAGCGGTGATCGCCGCGATCTACCTCGACGGCGGCTGGCCTCCCTGCCGCGAAATCGTGCGCGGACTGATCGAGCCACGCCTGGCGCAGGCCGCCGAGGCCGACGACAAGGATGCCAAGACGCGCCTGCAGGAATGGCTGCAGGCCCGCGGGCAGCCGCTTCCGGTATACACATTGCTCGCAACCTCCGGCGCCGATCACGCCAAGGTTTTCGACGTGGAGTGCAGCCTGCCGGGCAACGAGCTGCGCGGACACGGGAACGGCAGCAGCCGGCGCATCGCCGAGCAGGCCGCCGCCACGGAAGTGCTGGCGTTGCTGCAGGCACAAAGCTGAGAATTCAAGTAGTCCATGTCCGAGAATTCCCTTCAATCCGAATTCCGCTGCGGCACCGCCGCCATCGTCGGCCGCCCGAACGTCGGCAAGTCGACCCTGGTCAATGCCTTGGTCGGCGCGCGCCTTTCGATCGTCGGCCCAAAGCCACAGACCACTCGCCATCGCATCCTCGGCATCGTCACGCGCGAACAGGGGCAGATCCTGCTGCTGGATACGCCCGGTCTGCACGCAGGCGGTGCGCGAGCGATCAATCGCCAACTCAATCGTGCCGCGCGCAGTGCGGTGTCCGAAGCGGACGTGTGCGTGCAGTTGATCGAAGCAGGGCGCTGGACCGATGAGGACCAGCTCGTGCGCAACGTGCTCGCGGACAATCCGCGCCCGCGCCTGCTAGCGATCAACAAGGTCGATGCGCAAAAGGACAAGAAACAGCTGCTTCCATTCTTGCAAAAGGTCGCCAGTGACGGATTCTATGCCGCGGTCTGCCTGATCTCGGCACGCAAGCGCGATGGCATCGATGCGCTCGAGCGCGAGATCATCGCGCGCCTGCCGGTCGGCGCAGCGCAGTTCGGCGAAGACGAGTTCACCGATCGCAGTGAGCGCTTCCTCGCCGCGGAGCTGATTCGCGAGCAGCTGATGCTGCGTCTCGCGCAGGAACTGCCGTATTCCGCCACGGTCGAGATCGAGCAGTTCGCGGAGCGCGAAGATGGCGTCGCGGAAATTCATGCCGCAATCTGGGTCGAGCGCGAGGGCCAGAAGGCGATCGTCATCGGCAAGGGCGGCGAGCAGCTCAAGGCGATCGGCAGCGCCGCACGTCTGGCGATGAACCGGTTGTTCGACCGTCGCGTGTTCCTCAAGCTCTGGGTCAAGGTGCGCGAGAACTGGTCGGATGACGAGGCGGCATTGCAGCGCTTCGGCTACTCGGATTAAGTCATGCGCATCGAAGGCCAGCCCGCCTTCATTCTGCACAGCCGCGCCTATCGCGAGACCTCGCTGCTGCTCGATTGCTTCACGCGCGATCATGGTCGCGTGGGTCTCGTCGCTCGCGGCGTGCGGCGTGAGCGCGCACGCATTCCGCGCGCGCTGCTGCAGCCGCTGACGCCGATCCAGCTCGGCTGGAACGGCCGCGGCGAACTCGCAACATTGATCAACATCGAGGCAGTTGCCGCAGGTTTCGATTTGCAGGGCGATGCGTTGCTGTGCGCGCTCTATCTCAACGAACTCGTGCTGCGCCTCGTGCCGCGCGCCGATCCGCATCCGGCGTTGTTCGCTGCGTATCTCGAAACGCTCGCACGCCTTGCACGCGACGAGGCGCAGGCGTGGACGTTACGGCGTTTCGAACGTGACCTGCTCGCTCAACTGGGCTACGGACTCGTGCTCGATGCGCGGGCCGATGGCGAGCCGATCGATCCGCAAGCGATGTACGCCTATCGTGTCGAACACGGAGTCGTTCCGTGGCGGGACATGCGCGACGGCACGCGGGTTCAAGGTTCGGTTCTGCTCGCGCTGGCGCAGGATCGCATGCCTGCCTCCGGCGACTTGCCCGCACTGAAACGCCTGATGCGTGCCGCGATCGCGCAGCACCTCGGCGGTGCGGAGTTGCGCGCATGGAGCATGCTAGCGGGCACCAAGCCGTAACCAGTATACGACGAATTCTCGCTGCGACTGGGACGCTATGAGGATGGCGCAGACAGCGCGGCAAGCGTGTGGGCGCACGCAGCGGCGAACTGCTGGAATGGAGATTCCACGTTCGCGTCATTCGTGCGGATCGCTGATTCGAGTTGCAGCGACGCTTCACCCAATGCTGTCGCACCGCAATAGCGGCAGGAAGCGCGCAGACGATGCAGGATGTCAGCGAGATCGGACGGGTTCGGTGTCGCGGCCAGTCTGCCGCTCAGTGCCTCCAGCTCGCCCGCGAGCAGGCTGCGCAAGGCAAGCAGCGTCGCGCGATCGCCATCGACGCTCGCCAATCCGGCGGCGTCATCCAGCACTTCCGCGACGCTTGCGTTGCTTTGCGATGTCGCGCGAATCGATGCGGATCGCCGTGCACGCGGATCGCGCCAGCCGGAAAGGTGCGTCGCCAGCGCACGTGCGAGCGCGTCGAGCCCGATCGGTTTGGTCAGCGCATCGATATAGCCTGCTGCAGCCAGTTCCGCGCGAGTGGCGGCGTCGAGTTCCGCACTGGTCGCGATCGCGGACGTGGCGATGCCGCGATCGCGCAACGCGTGTAACAGTGCGGTACCTCCGCAATCGGGCATGCGTCGATCGAGCAGGAGCAGATCGAACTGCACGCCGGTACAGGCTGCGAGCGTCGCAGTCCCGCTCGCGACCTCTGTAACCGTTGCGCCGAGTTCGCGCAGTGCTGCCGCAAGAAACCGCAGGCTGACCGCATCATCGTCGGCAATGAGAATTCGCGGCTGCGCGTCGCGTCCGTCCATCGCGGCAATATAGCCGGATGGCGCGAACGGCGAAACGCATGCAGCTGGTATCATGCGCAGCCTGGCCGTGGCTCCGCGTCGGCCCGTAACTCCTCGTTTTTCTGATGACCATACTCGAAGCAGATATCACCGACCTCACCCACGACGGCCGCGGTGTCACGCACATCGCCGGCAAGGCCGTGTTCGTCGCGGGCGCGCTCGCGGGCGAGCGTGTGCGCCTGCGCTACAGCGGCAAGCACCGCCACTACGACGAGGCTGTCGTCGAAGAAGTGCTGCGTGCCTCACCCGACCGTGTCGCGCCGCGCTGCGCGCATTTCGGGGTCTGTGGCGGCTGCGCGTTGCAGCACCTCGACCCGGCCGCGCAGATCGCGGCCAAGCAGCGTGTGCTGCTCGAGAATTTCGAGCGTATCGGCAAGGTGATGCCGCAAAGTATACTTTCTCCGCTGACGGATTCGCCCTGGGGCTATCGGCGCAAGGGCCGGCTCAGTGCCAAGTTCGTCGAGAAGAAGGGGCGCATGCTCGTCGGTTTCCGCGAGACCAATGGCCGCTACGTCGCCGACATCAAGCATTGCGATGTGCTGCATCCGGCTGTCGGTGCGCGCATCGAGGCGATCACGGTGCTGCTCGAAGCGCTCGATGCCAAGCGCGAAATACCGCAGATCGAAATCGCGGCGGGCGACGATCTGGTCGCGCTGGTGTTCCGTCACCTGCAACCGCTGTCCGAGGCCGACACGCAGGCGCTGATCGAATTCGGCAAGACGCATGGCCTAGGTATTTTCGTACAGCCCGGAGGCATCGACAGCGTCGTGCCGTTATGGCCCGCGGACGCGCGATTGACGTTCCGCATACCCGCGTACGATGTCGAACTGGAGTTCCGTCCGCTCGATTTCATTCAGGTCAACGGCGGCATGAACAGGCGCATGATCGACCACGCGCTCGGCCTGCTCGATCCGCAGCCGACCGACCGCGTGCTCGATCTGTTCTGCGGCCTCGGCAATTTCACTTTGCCGCTCGCGCGGCGCAGCGCGCATGTCACCGGCGTCGAAGGCGAGGCCGGCCTGGTGCAGCGTGCGCGAGAGAATGCGCAACGCAACAAGGTGGAAAACGCGACATTTTTCAGCGCCGATCTGGCCGCCGATCAGCGCGGCACGCCGTGGGCGCGTACCGACTACGAGCTGCTGCTGCTCGATCCGCCACGCTCAGGCGCCGACGCGATTCTCGAATATCTGCCGCGCAAATCCGCGCACCGAGTGGTCTATGTGTCCTGCCATCCGGCTTCGCTCGCGCGCGATGCAGGCATCCTCGTCGAGAAACACGGCTTCAAGCTCAAGAGTGCTGGCGTGATGGACATGTTCCCGCACACCGCGCATGTCGAGTCCATCGCGTTGTTCGAGCGCTGAATTATGGGCATCGAAATCGAACGCAAATTCCTGGTTTCGAGCGATGCATGGCGCTCTCAGGTCACACACGCACAACGCATGTCGCAGGGCTATCTCGTCGACTCCGCGCTGGTGCAGGCGCGCCAGGGAGTGCGTTGTTCGCTGCGCGTGCGCATCGGCGGCGACAAGGCGTGGCTCAATATCAAGTCGGCGGACCTTGGCGTGGCACGGCAGGAATACGATTATCCAATTCCGGTTGCGGATGCCGAACGCATGCTGCGCGACTTCTGCAACGGCGCGGTCGAAAAGACACGGAATTATGTGCCGTATGCCGGGCTGACATTCGAGGTCGATGAATTTCACGGCGACAACGCCGGCCTCATCGTTGCCGAACTGGAGCTCGAAGCGGTCGAGCAGAAATTCGAAAGGCCCGAGTGGCTCGGCCGCGAAGTCAGCGGCCAGCTGCGCTATTACAATCTCAATCTGCTCGAATATCCGTATTCGCGGTGGAACGCGCGCGAACGCGCAGGGGAAGCAGCCTAATGTTGGTTATCGGCATCGGCGGCACCGAGCTCGTCGCGCACGAACGCGAATGGCTCGCCGCGCCGCAAGTCAGCGGCGTCATTCTGTTCAAGCGCAATTACGCTTCGCGTGCACAGGTTGCCGACCTGATCGAGGCGCTGCGGCGCGAGCGCGGTGATGAGTTTCTGATTACGGTCGACCAGGAAGGCGGGCCGGTACAGCGGTTCCAGGGCGACGGCTTCACGCGCTTTCCAGCGCTCGCACGCCTCGGCGATTTGTACGAACGCGATCCGGCACAGGCCCTAGCGCTGGCCGAGGAGCACGCCTGGCTGATGGCGAGCGAAATGCGCGCGATCGACATCGACTTGAGTTTTGCGCCCGTGATCGATCTCAAACGCGGCAATCGCGCGATCGGCGAGCGTGCGTTCCACACCGATCCGCAGATCGTCTCCGCGCTTGGGCTCGCCTATCTGCGTGGAATGCGCCTCGCGGGCATGGCCGCGACGATCAAACATTTCCCAGGGCACGGCTCGGTGCTCGAAGACACGCATTTCGACAACGCCTCCGATCCGCGCACGCTCGACGAACTGCGCGCGACCGACTTGATTCCGTTCGCCGACGCGATCGAAGCCGGCGCCGAGGCCGTGATGATGGCGCATGTCGCCTATCCGCGCGTCGACGCGCAGCCGGCGGGCTACTCGCGCCTGTGGATCGAAGACATCCTGCGTGGCGAATACGGTTTTCGCGGTGTCGTGTTCAGCGACGATATCAGCATGGCCGCGGCGGAAAGCGCCGGTGGCATCGGGGCGCGCATCGCTGCGCATCGTGACGCCGGTTGCGATCTCGTTCTCGTGTGCAAACCCGAGATCGCGCCCGCCGCGCTCGACGCCGTGCGCGGCCAGACGCCCTGCGATCCCGCACGCGTCGCGACGCTGCGCGGCGGCGTTGCGGCAAATTGGGACTCACTCTGCGACAATCCGCAACGAGATAGATTTGCGCAGCGCCTCGATGAGTATTTGTGCAATCCTCGTGATTGCGAGAATCAAGACGCATCCGTCCCTGGATGCACCATTCAAAAAAAGTATGTGAACCCGGATAGGAGTTTCTCGTGACCACTGCCACCCCCGCTCTTGCCGATGCACTGAAAACCGCGGACCTGCTGTTCGACCGCGCCGAAATCGAAGCGCGCATCGCGACCATGGGCAAGGAAATCGCACAGGCGCTCGACGGCGAAGTGCCGATTTTCCTGACCGTGATGAACGGCGGTTTGATTTTCGGCGGCGTGCTGGCGCTCGCGATCCCGGCCGATCTCGAATTCGACTACGTGCACGCGACGCGCTATCGCGGCGGCACGCGCGGACACGATCTGCTCTGGGTCAAGCAGCCGCGCCTCGCGCTGCAAGGCCGCACCGTGCTGCTCGT
>CAZDWH010000141.1:0-7873 GCA_964509025.1 uncultured Rhodanobacteraceae bacterium | reverse complement strand
GGGCGCCGCCAGCGCGGCGAGCACCAGTGCGGCTGCCCCATCAAGGCGCGCGGACATCGACGACTCCGTTCAGGTGGGCGCCGCCCGGAATGATCGTTCCGCGCGCGTCGATGGTGCCGGCGTGGCACTTGTTGCAGTCCTCGAGCCGCAGGGCGCTCCAGTGCACGCCGTCCTGGGGCGGGATGCCGTGGCACGCGCCGCAGGCGGCGGCGCCGGTCGCGGTCCAGCTCACCGTCCGCTGCAATCCGGGCGTCGCGTCCTTCTGCAGCGATTCGCCGCCGCCGTGGCAGGCGGTGGCGCTGCAGCTCAGCGTCGCGTGGCTGAAGGCCGGCGCGGCGTGGTCGGCGACCGCGAGGCCGGAGAACGTCACCGCCGCGGGGCCTGCGTGACCGAGGGGGCCGGGGTCGCCGACTTGCGCCGGCACCAAATGGCAGCTCGCGCAGGCGATGGGCGCCGACAATCCGTGCGGGGCCTTGAGGTGCGCCTGGTGCGCGCCGGTGGCGGGCGCGATCGAATCGGCGCTGCCGTGGCAGGCGGCGCAGGTGCCGCTGCCGTCGCCGAGGTGGACGCTGCCGGTGACGTGCAGCGCCGGCGTGAGGAGGCGGTTCGCGTGATCGGTGACCGCGCCGTGGCAGGTGTCGCAGCTCGCGGTCGATGCGTGGCTGGCCGGCGGCAGCCCGTGGCAGGTGCCGCAGCTCGCCTGGCTTTGGCCCGCGGCCCAGACGGGATGCGTGTTGGTCGCTTTACTGTCGGTGAAACCGGCGCCGTGGCAGTAGACCGACGAGCAGCTCGCGCTCTCGCGATCCCACGTCGCGCCGGTGCCCGCGAGCGGGCCGAGCTCCACGCCGGCGGTCGACTTCACGTTGCCGTCCGCCGCGAAGAGATGGCCGGGGTCGTCCCAGCGCGCGGGCTTTTGGTGGCACTCGGCGCAGTCGAGCTTGTGGCCGAGCTGCGTCCCGTTGACGTGCGCCACATGGCCGCCGCTGGGCGGCGGCTGGCCGTGGCAGGTGGCGCACGAGGTCGGCCCCGCGCTGTGGCAGCTCAGGCAGCTCACGCCGGACTTGCCGCCGGCGAAGTCGTCGCCGTGGCAGCTTTGGCAGGTGGAGAAGGACCAGCGCTGCGCCCGCAGCACCGCTCCGTGGAATTCGCCGTCCTTGGGATTGAGGATTCCGCCCTCGTGCACGCCAGACTGGACAAGGGCAGCGCGGGCGGCCTGTTCAAGGGCATGAGCTTGTACGCGCGCGATCGCACTGCCGATACGACATGGTGGGGACACGTCGATTCGCTGACCGAAAACGGAGCGGTTCTCGCCATCGAAGTCACACGCTTCGATTCAAGTGAATCGCCTGATCTGCCAGCGGTGAATCTGTTGTTCAGCGGCCGCGCTCCGCTCAAGGAAGAACGCGAAGCCGAAGCGCGCGGCAAAAAGATTGAGGCCACGCTGACAATCATCGATGAGGATTTCGATCGCATCGACTGGAACAAGGATCACGATACGCTGATGCACGGCACGATCGATCGCGGCACAGATGATGGGCTGCGCAATAAAGCGGTGCTATTCCCGATTGACAGTGAAAGGCGTGTCTACGCCAAGGTCGAACAGGCGGGCCCACACACGTCGCGCGTCAAGATCCTGGTGAGCCGCTATTCGGCTGACGAGTCGTTGAGCGACAAGCAAAAGCCGATCGTGGGGATGCAGCTTCAAGCCAGGCCTTAGTTCTTACTCCGGCGGGAGCAGCTCCATCGCCATCACGATCGCGTCCTCGCGCCCGTGTTTCGCGGGGTAATAGTTCGGGCGCGTCGCGATCTCGTTGAAGCCGAGGCTGCTGTACAACGCGAGCGCCGCGGGATTGGACGGACGCACCTCGAGGAAGATGCGCTGCACGCGATGCCAGCGCGCGATATCGATCATGCGCCTAACCAGATGCCGTCCGTAACCTCTCCCCTGCTGGGCCGGCGCGGTGCAGGCATTGAGCAGATGCGCCTCGCCCGCGGCGACCGAGAGCACGCTGTATCCGATGATCTCGCCGCCGAGGCGCATCACCCAGCATTCGTAGCCAGCGCGCAGGCAGTCGCGGAAGATGCCCAAGGTCCAGGGAAATTCGTAGGCCACGCTTTCGATCGCGGCAACCGCTTCGAGATCGCCAGACTGCATCGCGGCGAGTTCGGGGCGCTCCTTGAGGATCGCGACCATCAGGCGCGCTCCGACTTCAATCGTTTCGCGATCGGCTTCAGCACCTGCCACAGTGCGCGCTTGCCGGACGCTCCGCCGGGCAGGGTAGCAACGTCGGCGCTGACCGCAATCGCGGCGGCGTTCTGTTCTGCCGTCGAAAGCTGCGCGCCGAGCGCGGGTGCGATGGCTGCGCCTAGCACGAGATAAGCCGATGCCGCCGGCGGCGCGGATAGCGCACCGGACGCATCCGCTTCGAGCCAGTCGATCGCCTCGGCACGCAAGGCCAGCGCGCGCGCGATTTGCGCAAACAGCCGCGCGAGGCGTAGTTCGCCACGCACTCCGTGCTCGCAGACGATGCACAGACCCGCGTTGTCGACCGATGCCGCTTCGTGTGCACGCGTTATCGCAGGCGTTGTCGTGCCGGACGGTGCGTGCGCGGATTCACGCGCGCGCGCATCCGCGCGCGTGCGCAGCGCGAGCACTTCGACACCCATCGCTTCGAGCATCGCCAGGCGACGCGCATCCATCATGGCGCACCCGCGAGGCCGACGAGATCGGCCTGGAATTTCGCGAACGCCGCGTCCACCGCGCCACCAAACGCGGCCACGGTGCCGGCCATGCTGTCGTCGCCCGCAGCCTGCTCGGCGCTGTAGCGTTGTTCGAGCAGCGGCTCGCCGCCGCCGTGTTCGACACGCATCTCGAATGCGACCGATGCCGCGACGGCGCCACCCGCCGATTTGACGCGCTCATAGCGCAGGATGCGCCCCTGCACGCGCAGGGCCTGCACGCTCGCGGGCAGGCGGTCGGAGACGAGCGGCGAGACCCCACCGTCGCGCAGGCGATTCACCAGGCGATCCTGCAGATGACGCGACGGCGGATCGCTCCACAACTGATAGTGATATGCGCGCAGCGCGCCCGCATCGGACGTGGTCGCATACAGCACCGCCTGCTCGGCATAGAGGCCTTCGGCGCGGAAGGTTTCGACTTCGATCGGCAGGCTCGATAGCGGCGTAGCGGCGTGTGTGATCGGCTGCGCCATGGGCAACCGATAGTAGGTGACGTCCGGAACGGGCGCGGGAGAGCAGGCGGCGAGCGAAAGCGCACCAAGGCACAGCGCAGCGTGATGCCAGGCTCTGCCGAATATTTTGCGAACACGGTGCTGCATTATTTAGGCTCCTGCTCCACCTTGTCGCCCTTCGGCGCGATCAGCAGGCGATTCGGATTCATGCGCACCTCGCGCGCGAACTCGTCGAAGTTGCGCGACGCGACTTCGAGATGCTGGCTGATCGAATCGATGCGCCCGGACAGCGCGGCCATCACGCTGCGTAGGTCTTCGGCCGAATCGCGCACCGCCGGGCGGTTCTCGCGCACTACGCTGTCGATGCGCACGATCGCCTCGTTGAGCTGGGCCTGCGTCGCCTTCAGGTCGCGCGACAAATCGCGCACATTGCCGAGGATTGCGCCGATCGCCGCGCGATTCTGCGGCTTGATCACGTCGTTGACTGAATCCGAAGCCGTATTGAGCCGCTGCAGCAGCGCATGCGACTGCGCGAGGATTTCCGGCGTGTTCTTGTCGAGCGTGGTAGCGATCGAGTCGACGTGACCGGCGAGATTTTTCACCAGCGGGCCGATCTGGTTGCGCGTCAGATCGCCGAGCTGCTGCGCGAGATCGTTCATCGAGGCGAACAGGTCGGCGTTTTCCGTCGCCGCCAGTTCGCTGCCCGGCGCAGCCATGTCGCGGCTCGCACCTTCGCTGATGCCGATCGCCACGTCGGCGAGCAGGCCAGTCGAAGTCATGCGCGCGACGCTGTCTTTCGGTATCGGCCAGTCGCGGCGTACGGCAAGCGTGACTTTGTAGCGTGTTCCGGACTGCTCGCGCGCGGACTTGTCCGCATGTTGCGCAACCGGAAGCGCGGCCGAACCGATGGCGCGCTCCGGATCGATCGAGGCCACCTGTCCGATGCGATAGCCCTCGTAGAACACCGGCGCACCGTAGTGCAAGCCCGTCACATTGCGGTAATGCGCGACGTAACTGCTGCTCGCGCCACTGCGCCCGGTGATGAGGGCGAGCGCGACGAGCAGCAAGACGAAGGCCGCGGCGACGACGGCGCCGACCAGCACATAGTTGACGTTATCGCGTTTCACGCGCGCTCATGCTCCCGGCAACCCTGCCGCGCATGATACACGGCGCGCCCGCGCGCGTGGGTTGGACTAGAACGGCAGCTTGTGCTCCGGCGCCGCGAAGCCGAGCGAAAGCCCGCCGATGCCGATGTTGACCATGCCCGACACGCTCATCGGACTGACCATCATCTCCACCCCCTGATCGAGGCAGGCCTGGCGCAGGTCGGCGATGCCGGGCAGGCGCCAGAGTTCGTCGAGATCCCCGCCGTAGCTGATGCACACGACCGGTACGAGCAGGCCGGCCAGCACGCGCTCACGCGCGTACTCGAACAGCTTCTGCGCAGCCTGATCGAAACCGCGCGCCTTGCCGACCGGGCCCGTTTCGCCATGGTAGGCGCGCAAGATCGGCTTGATGTCGAGCATCGTGCCGAGTCCCGCCGCGACGAGACTGACGCTGCGATCTCCACGCGCGCGCGTGCGTTCGCGCAGATAGAACAAATCCTTCGGCAGGAGATAGCCGTGCGTGTTCTGCACGATGTAATCCAGACGCTCGCGGATCTCGCCGACGGTGTGATTCTGCGCGATCAGCTGCGTCGCGGCGTACAGGGTCACGCCCTGCGCGGCGAACACGGTCTGCGTGTCGATCACGCGCATCATGAAGGCGCCCTTGATGCCGGCTGCCTCGCGCACCGCGCGGTACTTGTTGAGGATCGCGAAGCTCGCTTTTTGCGCATTGGCGAAGATGCCGCTGCGCGACGCCATCACGGTCATGCAGAATACCGTGTCGTATTCGAGCACGAGGCGGTTGAGGAACAGTTCCTGCACCTGCTCGGAGGTGTACGGTTCGGATACGGCGTTGTGGCTGCGCTCGTTGAGCTTCTCGTCGATGAAGCGCCTGCCGAGATCGGGATTGCGATCGTCGACCAGCGTCTCGCCGTCCATGTGGATCGCGACCGGCAGCACGATGACATTGTGCTTCGCGAGGAAATCCGCCGGCATATCGCAGGGCGAATCGACTACCAGTCCGTAACGCGCCATCTCACGCTCCCCTTTGTCGCTTTTTTATCGAAACCAGGGCCATCGAGGGCCATGTGCGGTGGACTTTGTCACAAAATACACTTTTACGCCAGCTGCGGCGCGGCAACATTCGCCCGGCGTTCAGGCGCTTAGGCAGCGGTTTCCTCGGTCAGCCGGCGCAGATACGCGTCCGCGTCGACCGGGGTTTCGCGCGGGCGGCGGTTGAGCAGGTCCTGAATGCGTTCGTTGTCGGCGTGGCGCACCTTGTCGACGCTATCGGTCATCAGGATGTGGCCCTGGTCGAGAACCGTGATCGTGTCAGCAATCTTGAATGCGCTTTCCAGCTCATGCGTCACCACGACGATGGTCATGCGCAAAGCGTCGCGCAGGCGCAGGATCAACTCATCGAGTTCGGCGGAGACGACCGGATCGAGTCCGGCCGAGGGCTCGTCGAAAAACAGCAATTTCGGATCCATCACGACGGCGCGAGCGAGTGCGGCGCGCTTGATCATGCCGCCCGAGAGCTGCGACGGCATTAGATCCTGAAAGCCGCCGAGATTGACGACCTCGAGCTTGAGCCGGCTCATGATGCGGATCGTGTTCTCGTCCAGATTCGTGTGCTCGCGCAGCGGCAGCGCGACATTGTCGCCGACGCTCATCGACGTGAGCAGCGCGCCGCCTTGGAACGACACGCCGATCTGCTTGCGCACCGCGAGCATCTGCGCTTCGTTCGCCTGGCCGATATCGACGCCGAGCAATCGCACCGTGCCGCTGCGCGGCTTGTGCAGGCCAAGCAGATGTCGGAGCAACGTGCTTTTGCCCGATCCCGAGCCACCCATGATCACGCGAATCTCGCCCGCCTGCACATTGAAGTCGACGCCATGCAGGATGCGCCGGCGGCCGTACCAGGCTTCGAGCTTTTCGACTTCGATGAGGGGCGTATCGCTCATGCCATGCGCCCGTACCAGATCATGCGCTTGCACAAGATCGCTGCGGCCAAAGCGAGCGCGAGTCCCGCGACCGCCTCAAACCAGATGCTGAAGTTCATCGCGAACGTGTGCTGCGAGCACAGAGCCAGCGTGTAATGACCCAATCCATCCAGGCCGAACGCGCCATAAGCGGCGAGGCATGCCGCTCCCAAGGCGCGCCAACCGATCGATGCTAAAGCGATGCCAAGCACTCCGGGAAGCGTGATGGCCAGCCAGGCGAGGTAGACGGTCTCGCGCGTGATCGAGCGCGGCATGTTCGGATAGAACGCGAGGTATTCGGCATTGTGCGCGAAATGAAGGAGACTCGCTGCGCAGTAAATCGCCACGAGTACCCAAATGTATCGAGGGAAGCGCTGCATGCTTGCGTTCGTCATGTTCAAGCCGTCATCGGTTGAGAAAGAACGAAAAGATCATATCCGCCACGATGATGTAGCAGATCGACAGCACCACCGCGCGCGTGGTCGCGCGGCCGACGCCTTCGGCGCCGCCACTGACCGAAAAACCCGTGCTGATGCCGATCAACGCGATCAGCGCGGCGAACACGAGCGACTTGGCCAGCCCCTGGCCGATATCGCCCGGCACCAGCAGGGCCAGCGTCTGCATGATGTACGCCGCCGGCGTGATATTGAGCGCGGGCGAGGAATACAGCGCGGCGCCGAGGATCGCGATCGCGTCGGCGACGACGGTCAGCACCGGCAGCATCACCAGCATCGCGATCAATGCGGGCGCGGCGAGGTAGCGCACCGGATCGATGCCGATCACCGCGAGCGCATCGACTTCCTGCGACACGCTCATCGAACCGATGCGCGCCGCCAGTGCGGAGCCCGAGCGTCCCGCGACGAGGATCGCGGTGATCAAGGCGCCGAATTCACGCGTCACTGATTTCGCGACCGCGACGACCACTTGCGACTGCGCGCCGAACTCGCTCAGCGCCGCGATGAACTGGATGCCGAGCATGATGCCGATCACGAACGCGAGCAGCGCTGAGATCGGCAACGCATCGACGCCGATTTGGCGCATCTGCTGGAACACCGCGGCGAAACGCACGGGCTGGCCGCGGCGCCAGCCGGTCGCGGCGAAGCCGAGGCTTTCGATGCACAACATCGCCGCGTGGCCGACGCCGGCAAGCGAGCTGACCGTGGCGCGGCCGAGATTTTCAAGCGTTTGGGCAATCGCATTCATCGGTAAGTTGGTTTTTTTTCCCGTCATCCCGGCAGGGAATGCCGGGATCCAGGTTCCATGGGCGGCTCGATTCAAATGACCTGGCATCCATGCTGTCTGGATTCCGGCAATCCATGCCGGAATGACGAGCAAAAAAACTAACCCGCGCGCGCCGCATCGAGATCGGCAAACACCGGAAACACGCGATCGAGCCGCGCGAGCTGCAGCACCGCCATCACCGGCTTGCTCACACCGACGAGGCCGAACTGCTGATTCTTGCTGCGTGCGTTCTGGAAGCCTTCGACCAGGGCGGCGATGCCGGACGAATCGATATAGCTGACTTCGGACAGTTCGACACCGACCTTGTTGCTCGCGCCGAGCGCGGCGAGGATGGTCTTGCGCACCTGCTGCG
>CAZDWH010000140.1:0-7909 GCA_964509025.1 uncultured Rhodanobacteraceae bacterium | reverse complement strand
ATGGACGCGCGCAACAAGCAGCTCGCGGCGATGACCGACGAGGTCGAGCGCCTCGTGCTCAACGACAATTATCGCCAGAACCAGGCAATCAGCCTGATGGAGCGCATGTCGGTTTCGCGGCTCGGCTCGAAGCTGCATTTCATCCGCACGCTCGAATCGCAGGGTCTGCTCGATCGCCAGATCGAGTTCCTGCCTACCGACGCCGAGTTCGCCGAACGCAAGGCACGTGGCATGGGTCTGACGCGTCCGGAACTCTCGGTGCTTTTGTCGTACTCGAAGATCGTGCTGTTCCAGCAGCTGCTCGATTCCGACGTGCCGGAAGATGCGTATCTGTCGAAGGAGCTGCGTCGCTATTTCCCCGAGCCGTTGCAGGAAAAATATGCGGCGCACATGGAGCGCCACAGGTTGAAGCGCGAAATCATCGCGACCGCGGTGACCAATTCGATGGTCAACCGCATGGGCGCCACGTTTGTGATGCGCATGGGCGAGGACACCGGCAAGACCCCGGCGCTCGTCGCGCGTGCGTTCAACATCGCACGCGAAGTGTTCGATGCGCGCGAGATGTGGGCACAGATCGAAGCGCTCGACGGCAAGGTCAACGGCAATGCGCAGATCGATGCGCTGCTCGTGATCTGGCAGTGCCTGCGCGGTTCGACGCGCTGGCTGCTCAATCACGCCGACGGTTCGCTCGACATCGCCGCCGCGGTGGAGAAGTACCACAAGGGCATGCAGGAGTTGCGCAAGCAGCTCTATAGCGTGGTCACGCCGAGCGAGCGCGCGATCTACGACAACGAGCGCCGGCGCTGGAAGGAAGCCGGTTTCCCCGATGCGCTCGGCGATACGCTCGCCGGCCTGCGTACGCCGGGTTCGGGCCTCGACATCATCCACACCGCGGCCGAGCACAAGCTCAAGATCGCCGAAGCGGCGGAAGTATACTTCGGCCTCGGCGAAGCGCTGAACCTCAACTGGCTGATGCAGAAAATCGAGGAACTGCCGGTCGAATCGCAATGGCATGCGCAGGCGCGTGGCGGTCTGCGCGACGAGCTGTACGCGCAGCATCGCGCGCTGACCGCGCAGATACTCGAATCCTCCGGTGCGGGCAAGGGTACCGAGATCGTCAACGCCTGGCTCAATCGCGACGATCCATCGCTCAAGTTCACCCAGGCGATGTTCGCCGACATGCGCTCGCAGGTCGTGACCGATTATCCGATCGTCTCGGTCGCGGTGCGGCGCCTCGCGCAACTGGTGCAGGCGGGCGCCAAGGCGTGACGGCCTTCGCCTTCGCCGCGATGCTGTTTGCCTTCACCCCGGTGCCGCCGCTGGTAGCACCGGGGACGCATCTGCCTTGGCATGAGGTGAAGCGGCCGGACGGTACGCCCGCGGGTTTCCAGACGGTCGATCTGTGGGCCGATGCACAGACAGGCGCGCACCTCTCCCTGGTCAGATTTCCGACCGGATTTCGCGAGCCGCCGCATACGCATTCGCGCGACCTGCGCGTCGTGGTGCTCGACGGCACGATGCGCTACGTGATCGATGGCATCGAGTCGGCAGACCTGACGCACGATGCGATCGTGGTCGTTCCTGCGCAGCTGCCGCATTACGCGCTGTGCAAATCCGCGACGCCGTGCGAGGCGCTCGTGCAGCAGGATGGTGCGATGGACGTCAAGCCGGTCACCGCGCCGGGTCGGAACTGAACTGCTTGGGTCCGTTGTTTCGATGGCGCGTCTTGGCCGCGCGCACGCTGACGCTGTTTGTGTCGGCGCTTGCACCGTATGGCGCGGTCGCGCAGGGCGGCCCGCCGCTCGTCACCGACGATCCGGGCACGCCCGGCGACGGCAAGTGGGAAATCAACCTCGCCATGCTCGGCAGCCACACGCTGCGGCGCTGGGACGTCGACGTGTTCGATGCCGACATCAACTACGGATTCGGCGACCATATCCAGCTCAAGGCTGATATTCCCTGGGCCGCGGCACATGAGGCAGAGCAGGGTTGGCGCACGGGACTGGGTGCGGCGAATCTCGGTGTGAAGTGGCGCTTCGTCGATCAGGACGGCAGCGGCTACGATGTATCGACCTATCCGCAATATCTCTCGGCATGGTCGTCCAGTGCGAAGCGTCGCGGCATAGCTTCGTCCAACGCGCAGTTCTACCTGCCGGTCGAATTCGCCAGGACGATCGCCAGCTACGAATTCGTCGCCGAAGTCGGACGCAACTTCGTCGAGCGCGAAAGTGATCAATGGGAAGCGGGCTTCGTCGCCGCGCATGGCTGTGGTGGCGAAGTCGAATGTCTCGTAGAGGTGCATCGGACCTGGGCACCGCACGACTCGCAGACGCTGCTCAATTTCGGCCTGCATTGGAAGCTCAGCGAAAGTTCCGTTTTGCTCGCTTCGGCCGGGCGCGAGTTCGGCTCCGACACAGCCGAGCGGCAGCGCTTCGTTTTTTATTTTGGCGTGCAACTGCTGCGCTGAGATCAGATCGCAAATTCGGGCAGGTCGCGGAAGCGCCACAGGCCCATGCGCTTGTCCGCATAGATGCCACCCGTGTGATGGCAGTACTCGTCGATGAGCCGGAGCGGCGGCGGCAGCGAGAACGGCGGGTGCTGCAGATTCAGCGGCCGCCAGTCTCCCGTCGCAATGTCGAGATGATCGCGCGTGCCGATGAAGGTGGTGGCGATGAGATACTCGGCCGTAGTAGTGCGCAAGTTGTTGATGGCCCGCATGATGTCGATGTCGGAAAGATGCACCAGCGCATCGCGGCAAAAGACCAGATCGGCCTCGGGCAGGGCTTGCTCGACGAAGTCGAGGCAGAGAAAGCTTCGGCGTGGTGTCGCGAAGCGCTGTGCGCAGTGCGCTACCAGAGCCGGAACGACATCGATGCCGATGTAACGCGGCACGGCGTCGGCGAGGGGCTCGGTCCAGTTGAAGTCGCCGCAGGGAGCATCGAGGAGTGTCGAGACCCCCAGAGACTGGACGAGCTCGATCAGCGCCGGCAGGAAGCTCGCAGCGCGCTCACGCGTGGAGCCGGGGCCGGATAGGGACTCGCCATCGCCCCAAGCCCGGGTTCGATGGATTTCCGCGAACACGTTCCGACGATCAAGACTCGGCTGCGAGGCGTTTGCCTCGCCCAGGCTAGGCTTCACGCCCATCGGACACGGGGCGCGACGCCTTCATCCTGACCGGCGCGCCCATCGAATCGAACGGCTGCCGAAAAGAGAACGCTGCAGGCGTCGAGCCATGGGCATGCAGATGATCGATCCGGTCCACTGCTTCGTGCCAGTTTGGCCGGTGCTGGTCGTCGACCCACCACGCCGCATAACTCGGCCAGGGACCGCGGTCAAACCAATCTTCGCGTTTGGAGAGCGCCTCGCGGTGTATGCCGTGATAGGCGAATGCGGCGACCGACTCGAGGTCGCGCCACAACGAAAGGGTCATCGCAAGTTGCGTGAGTGCGAGCCCATTCGGGATGCAGCTGGGCGCGATCACCGGCCCCCACGAATGCTCCCAGGTCTTCAAATCCCTGACAGACCGGTCGAAAAATCCTGCGCTGCCTTCGGCGGCGGCGTAGACGTCGCCGATACGATCGACGAAGCCTTGAACAACGGCATCACCGACCGGCGCTTTCAGAACTCCGAGCGTGAAGAATGCGATTCTTGGATTCAGGTCCATGGGATACCTTTCACTTAGGCCAAGACGACAAGCTCGGCGGCGCGAGCTTGCGCAGTTTGCAGCATGCTAGCGCAACCGACGCTCATCCGTTCGCGTGCACGAACAGCTGGGCGTTACTTTGACACGAATAGGTGCAGGTCATGCGCCGACGCAAAATTGACGATCTCGTTGACCACGGATGCCGGCGGAAGCGAGAGTTCCGGATAAGAACAGTACCAGGAAACGTACTCGCCTTTCGCGAGCGCGCCGAGCTTGGCCTCGAGCGCGCGCTCGTCGGAAATTCGCACTCGAGCGTCGGTGATTTCAAACAGCGCCTTGTTTCGGTTTGTTCCTGGCAAGAGCGAGTAGACCCAAGCCTGAGATGCAGGGTCCTTCCAGCTGTATAGCTCGACTCCCTTGAACATGGGCTGCGCCGCACGCGGTGCGGTTTGCGCACTTGCCTGCGTAGCGACCAATGTCAGGGCTAGAAGCACAGCGCATGTATGACGCCGTAACGCCGCAGCGGTCCGCTTGAACGAGTAGTCAGGCATCAAAGCCATCTTGTGACTGCAAATAGAAGGCCTTGAGCGAGAAAAGCAGCGACTGCGCACACAAGAGTGAGCCAGTTCGCTGGCACTCTGGGTTGCCGGATCAGGGAAGCACCGGCAAACACTATCGCTGCTACCGGAGCCAATAGCGCTGTGACGAGCGCTACAAGCATGATCGGGCCGATGCCTGGAATGCTTCGGATGTCGAATGAAGAAAAGCGAATAGACAGAAACAGAAACCAAATCAAAACCCAGATCGCCAGGCACAGGACAGATGCATTTCGCAGCGAAAATTTGCGCATATCAGGGTTATGCCTAATGCTGACGGCAAAGCTGCCGCTGCCGCGACAAACTACATGCTACCGCGACGGCTGCGTATTCCGTCAGTTTTGATCAGGCAGTCCGGCAACGCGATCACTTAGTCTGCAAGGCTTGAGCAATACAGATCGCCCAAGCGATCAGCTAGCCCGACAGTATTCACGAGAGGGTTGCAGTGGCTTCCTGTAGTAGCACGCAGGAGGTTCTCGCAAAGAGGCAATAGCCGCCGGATTACGACCCACAGGGAGGTGGAAGTGTTCGCTGGCGTCGGGAATGCCAGCGGACCGCTGCGCTCCATCTAGGCTACGTGGCTTTCGCAGGTGTACGATCGCCCCGCTCCCTCCCGCCTTCTTCCTTTCCGGAAAACCCGCCATGCTTTTTCGCGCTCTCCGCTTCGTGTTCCTCGGTACGGTGTTCTCGCTGGGATGGGTGGCCTCGGCCACGGCTGCCGACGTGCTCGATCAACCGAAGGCGCTGTGCGACTACTTCGAGTCGCTGGGCATGAAGACACAGTTCCGCTGGGGACCGGCGCCGCGCGGCAACGCTTACGTCTGCCAGTATGCGGACGAATTCGGTGGCAACACGCGCTTCGTACGCGGTGGGCACGTGTACGTCGATCCGCAGAGCGGCAAGGTGGGCATCGCGCTCTCGTTGCAGGGCTTCCAGCTGGTGCGTGCCGAAGCGATCGACACGATGACGGAGTACGCCACGAAGTTCTTCCAGGCTCGTGGTCAAGCGATGCCTGCGGGGCTGGCCGAAGTGATCGCCGCCGACGGCGATGAGCCGCGACACGTCGGCGGACTGGAGCTGAGCGGCTACGGCGCCAACACCTGGCAGAAGCAGCGCGCCGTTGGGTTCACTCTGTCGCGCAAAGCCAGCGCGGCGCTGCTGGCCTCGCTCAAGCAATCGGTCACGCCGGCGGAGCGCGGCAAGGAAGCGCAGGTGCGCGATGTCCTGGTCGCACGCTGCCGCAAGGCCGCCGGCGAAAGCGGACGCACTGCGGATGCGGCCAAGCTCAAGAGCGCGGTCACGCCGCTCAGCGCGAGCCGGATTCTCGTCAAACTCACCGATAGCGAGGGCGAGTTCAGCTGTCAGGTGTGCGACGACTCCGACGCCAGCGTGAACTGCGGCACGATGGGCCTGCAGCTCAGCCATAAGGGCACCAATGGCGAATCGATCAACCTGCCGGCAGAACTCGCCCGCAAGTGCGAGTACCACTTACAGAAGGAACTCTCCGAAGCGACCGATGGTTCGTTCATCGATCACGCTCTCGTGGCGCGGATCAAAACCAAAGAAGTGAAGAACGACAAGCGCTACGTGTTCGAGCACGAACTCGACGGTCAATCTTACCGTTGCGTGATCCGCAAGGACGACCTCAACTTCACGCTCGAGCACCGCACCGCCAAGGGCGAATGGCGCGGGATGGTTGGAGGGATCATGCTATGAAGTGGCTCATCGGCGTAGCGTTGGTAACAGCACTCGGCAACGCATCGGCCAGCGGCCTGATGGACGACTGCAAACCCGGCAGCCGCTCGCAATGCATTAACCGCAACGGCGTCTGCGTCGAGGTCACGATTGATGGGCAGACGACGCAACCCATCGGCAAGGCGGATCGCGAACGCATCCTGCGCCTACCGGACATGAGGGAAGTGTGCTACCAGTTGGCAGCGCCGGTGTCCGCCGCATTCCGCGTGCAGGCACACGGCGGCGGCCTGCAGCCCAACTTCGTCGGTGCGATCGACAGCCTCGGTGTGATCATCGTACCTATCGACGACTACGACCCCGAATACGACCACAATCGCATCGAACCGCGGTACGACTTCGGCGTCGATGCCGACGGCTACCGCGACGGCACCTGGCAACTCAAGCGCAGCGATCATTTCAACACCGGCAAGGGCACGCTGAAGGCCGGCGAGTACGTGGTCATCATCCGCGTGCACGGCCGCGACAATTGGGACAAGCAGGAAGTCCTGCTGCGCGTCGATCCCGCGTTGGTACCTGCGCCGGCGCAGCGGGGTACGCCGGATGTCAAACGGAAGGGAAGTGATTAAGTCAGCATCGTTACTGGGTGGCCACAGCAGCATGCTGCATTTTGCCAGCAAGTTGACCACGAGCCGCCGCGAAACTGACCACAGTACGCAGGCCAGACTGACCATCGCCCGCCAGCGTGCTGACATGGCGAGCCAGGTCGCTGACCACAAACCGCGGGACATCTAGCCCTCACACCGCCCTTAGGCGTCGCGATCGCCCTGTTGCAGTTTACGCATCGACTCTCACCTCTAGGCAGTCTTCTCAACTCGACCCAAAGCGGGCACATCCGCTCAACGCGCTCGAGCAGACTGCCAGGTGCTCGCGGTGACCTCAATGGCGCTCAACTTGTACCGGACTGGATGGTCAGGAATCCCGAACTGACTGATCAAGAGCTTCGGAAAAACGCAACGGCCCACAGCCGTCCGCTTGAGTGAATTGCTAGGCGGCTGGCGCTAGGGATGCAGCTTTTCGCCCTTGGCCAACATCTCTACGAACTGCGCGATCTTCCTGGCGCGAGTTTCTGCCTTTTTGACATTCTGAATCCTGAAGAGAATGGCATATCGATTCCGACTGTTGAGCGTCGCAAAGAACGCTTTGGCCCTTTTGTTGGCATCGAGGGCTTTTTGCAAGTCGTCAGGGATGGTCGATGTACTGGCTGATGAATACGCTGCATCCCATCGGCCATCTTGCTTGGCTCGGTGGATTTCACGCGTTCCGCTGGGGCGCATTCTTCCCGCAGAGACTAGGGCTTCGGCTTTTGCCTTGTTGATCTTGGACCAGATACTTTTGGCCGTCCTGGGCGTGAAGCGTTGAAGCCAATAGTGTTCGCTTTCCGCTTGCTTTTGACCGTCAATCCAGCCGTGGCAAAGCGCGCTTTCGAGCGCTTCTGCATAGGAGACTGTTGGTTGATCGGCAGCCTTTTTGGCAAGGCGAAGCCACGCGCCGGTTGCCGCGCTTCCATTGATCTCGAGCCAAGACTCCCACTCGGCTTGGTCCGTAAAGGTGAGGGTTGGATCGCTCATGACATTATGGAGAGGCCTGATGCTTGAGATAGGCGACCGCTGCTGCGATGCACAGCATATTAGGCGGCGACGTTCTGCCGCTCTGCGCAACTAAAAGTGCAAATTCCCGCTACGACACTTTCGCCACGTGCGTCCACACCGCTATGAGGCCGCAAGTCAGGAAGAACGAGCTCCAAAGGTACGCGGGAAGACCTGTGTACGACCGAGCAGGACCAGATCTACCTTGGACATCGATCTTGCCGCGGACTAAGCCCACAACCCCAACGCCGATGAAAACGGCACCAACGACCACTGACCTGACCTGAAGATCCTGGTCCAGATCGAAAGTTCTTACACTGAGAACGAGG
>CAZDWH010000139.1:0-7932 GCA_964509025.1 uncultured Rhodanobacteraceae bacterium | reverse complement strand
TTTCGCCGGATGGAATTTTCTGCAGCGAGAGTTCAACCAACAGTTCGGTTTCCGCGCGCGGAATCAGCACCGCCGGCGTGACCGCGAGATCGAGCGAAAAAAATTCGCGCTGTCCCGTGATATACGCAAGCGGCTCGCCCGCAGCGCGGCGCGCAACGAGCTTGGTGAACGCATCGATTTGCGCCGCATCGGCGACATCATCGCCGTGCGCGTACAACCAGGCGCGACTGACGCCGAGCGCATGCATCAACAGCAACTCGCTTTCGCGTTGCGCCTCGGCCTGCGCCAAGTCGCGCGCGCCGCGAGTCAGCAGCGCGCGCACGGTCTGGTCAGTCATGTGTCGCCGCGTCTGCGCCCGACGCAGGAGCTGCCGGTGCGGCGGCAGCCGCCGGACGCGAGCGCCAATAGCCATCCTTCGTCCACGCCGCGAACGCATCGCGCAGCCAGCCGATCAGCGCATTCGCGAGCCACAGCGCCCAAGCGAGCATCAGCACTTTGTAGACCCATAGCGGCACCGACACTGCGCTCGCCTGTGGCAGCGCATCGGTGCTGCGATCGGCGAACCAGCGCAGCGCATGCGCATCGGAACCGTTACCGACGACATGCATGTCGGGCTGACCGAGCAGGCCCTGTGGAACCGCCGAGACCAAACTCAGCAGCGCGAATACGGTCAGTACGGCAAGTCCGATCTGCAGCAGGTTGAACTTGGTCGAGCCCTGCGTCATCTCGCTACGCGCGCGCCAAGCGAACGCGAACAGCCAAGCGACGACGACAATCAGCGCGCTCCACGAGAACGTCGAGAAGCCGAGCCCGAGCAGCAGCCAATGGTGGAATTTCAGATTCGTGCGCCGCGTGCGCGCGAGTGCAAATGCGACGACGATCATCAAGACGAGTTCGCCCCAGTACAGCACCGCGGGACCGACCGCGGGACCCCAGGTCGCGAGCACCCAGCGATCCGCCGGCAGCCGCAGGCCAAGATCGACATTCGCCGCAGGCAGACCGAGCGCGACCAGCGGCGTGCGCGCGACGAAGCCAAGCTCGCTGTTGTCGCGGAAGCGCACTTCAAAATGCTGCGCGCCGGGCTTGAGCGGCAGGCTCAACTTGCCGTCGAGCGCGCGCAGGTTGAGCGTCTCGTTGTCGCGGCGCACGCCGATCACTTCCGCACCCTTCGGCAGGGTGATCGTCTGTTCGCCGCCCTGGCTTGCGCGCAAGCTGAGGCTCAGCACCTGGGTCGCGCTGCGCTGGCCGGCTTCGCTATTGAGCGTGACATTGTCGATTGCGCGCACCGCGCCCTGCGTCGGCGCCGGGCGCGTGACTTTGAGCGTGAGCGTTTCGCCCGGCAATGGGTGGAATTCCATCGTGCGATAGTCGCTCGGACTTTCGCCAGCTTCCGCGCCGACCACCGGCACACCGGAGAACTCCACATGCCAGGTCGGACTGACCAGCACGCGCCACACTTCGGCGCGATCGGTCAGCGCAGGCGCTGTCAGGCTCAGAGCATCGCCCTTGTCGAGCGCGCTGTTCCATTCCACTTCGCTCTCGTCGTCGGCGAAAGCCGCGGTCGCGGTGGCGCCCTTGCCTTCGACGTTCTGCACCTTGATGCCGGCGCGCGAAACATGCTCGCCCGCGAGCAATGGAATGCCGAGGGTGAAGCCACCGTGCGCGGGCGACAGGCGCGTCACCGACGTACCGACCGTCCAGTCGAGTCCGAGCGAGAGCGAACGCGCGACCGTCACATACGGCGCGAACTGCTGTTCCGCACCGGCCGCGGGCTGGTCCGGCGCGCCGGCATTGCGTTCGCGCGCGAGTGAAAGCGTGCCCGCGAGCAGACGATCGTCCTCGATGCCGCTCGCGCTCCAGCCCTTGCCGGCGAAAACCGCGCGCGCGGGCTTGAGCGCAAAACTCCACGACAGCTTGTCGGCGAACGCGCCGTAGACGAGTTCGACGCGGTGCACGCCGCGATCGAGCGCGAGCCAGCCGCCATTGCCATCGTCGCGATGCGCAAGCGGCGGATCGCTGGCGGCATCCACTTTTATACTTTTCAACACGACGGCCTTGTCCGCGCTCGGCAGTGGTACGGCGAGGCGTTCGCCCGCGGCGATCTCGAGCACGAGCGTGACCGTGTCGCCCGCGGCGTCGACCTGCATCTGCGCGATGCTGGCGCAGGCCGGCGCGCATTTCGGCGCCTCGGTCAGGCGTTCGCGCAGCTGCTGCAAGCGTGCGTCATCCGGCAGCGTTTGCGCCTGCGCGCCTGGCGTCATGGCGAATCCGCCCAGCAGCAAAGCGAATGGCAACACGGCGGCGGCAGAGCGCGGCAAACGCAGCGGCGAGCGCGTTGCACGGAACGCATTCCACCCGAGCCAGATCAGCAACGCCGCGAGGAGCAGGCGCAGCGGCCGCACCAGCCAAGGCGGCGCGATCACCAGGCGCACGCTCTGCGTCGGCAGCACGGGGCCGCTCCAGCCCAGGCGCGCGATGCTGCCGATGCCCCAGTGCGGCTCGCCCGCACCGGTTTGCATCACGGTGGATTGGCTGTAGTGGTCGATCACGTTGGATTTCTGGATCCTGCTACCGGTCGCGACGACGGTTTCAAGCGACTGTGACTTGTCCTGTTCCTTCAGCTCCGCCTTGGCCATCGGCTTAACCTTCGCCGGTACATTCCGCGCGCTCCTGTACGCCATTGCGGGTTCGGCCAGTGGAGGCGGTGGTGCAGCCGGAGCAGGCGCAGGTACCGGCGTCGACATCGGCACTGCTTGGCTTGCGCCCAGCCCGTCCGCGTTGAGGTATGGGCCACGCCGCGTTTCCTGGTCGACATACGAAAACGCATAGCCGCCCTCGCCTTCGAGCTGCGGATACAGCGCATAACGCACCTGGGTGGCGAGAAACGGCAGACTCATCACGATCAGGCACAGCAGCGCGAAGCGCCTGCCCCACTCCGCCACGCGTTGCAGCTTGCCCTCGGGCAGCACGCGCGCGATCAAGGCGAGCGCGAGCACGAACAGCAGGCTCCACAGCGGCGCGTGTTCCTGATAACCGAGGATCAGATACGCCACGGTCGCGAGCGCGCCGACGATACCGAGCAGACGCCCCGCCGCGAGCGCGACGATCGCCGCGATGAACACGTCGAGCAGGGTCCAGCGCGACATCCAGCTGCCGGCGACATGATCGGCGCCGGGCGCGCCGAGCAGCTTGTAGCCGTACGGGAAATGCAGGGTCGCGTCGATGCGGTCGAAGCGTTCCTGCCAGCCGGCGGCGGGCAGCGTGCTAGCGCCCGCGATGCGCGCGCCGGCGGCGAGGTCGACCGCAGGCGTGCGCCATTCGACGCCGCTCAGTTCCGCCTTCGCGCCGCGCGTAACCAGCAGTGCCTCGCGGGCGCCGCTCGCGCCTGGGCCTTCGGCGCGCTCGAGCGTGTACGGTGCAGCGATATCGAAACGCCAGCCCTGCACCATCGTGCCGCGCACGAAATCGCGCGCATACCAGCCGCCACCATCGAAATCGAGCCAGGCTTCGCGTGTCAGCATCAGGCGATTGGCCTCATCCGGCGCGAGTCCGCGCGAACGCTGTTCGATCGTGAGCTTGTCGCCGTCGCCCAGCGCGAACGCGGGCAGCGCGATCCATTCCTGCGGCACCTGTGCCTGGCGTGGATCGACCGCGACGGCGGCGCTCGCGCTCGTCACGCGCAGGCGCGATTCCGGCGCGTAACTCCAGATTTCCTGCTTCGGCCACGGCGTCGCGGGCACACGCGCAACCGCAGCCGCGAGCGGCGCGAGCGCACGCGCGCGCAAGGTCAGCGTCGCGCTACCGGGTTGCACCTGCACATGCAGGCGGCCTTCGTTGTCGAGGCGCGCCGGCCACTCGCCTTCGAGCGCGATTGCCTCGAAACCCGTGGGCAACGTCGGCCCGAGCATTTCCTCGCGCGCCTGACCCGAGACGGTCAGCACCAGCTGCGTTTCGAGTTGCGCCGGCACGCCGTCGTCGAGTTTGCGGAATACGTGCAGTTCGAGGCTGTCCGCTTCGGCAGCCTTGGCTTCGGCGCGGCCGAGCGTGATCTCGTCGCCCTCGCGCTGTATCGGCGCGATGGCCTTGCCGTCGATATTGAGCGCGATCAGACCGATGCTCGCGGGCACATGCAGTGACTGTGGGCGCGATGTCCACGGAATCATGCCGGCAACATCGTAAGTGCCGGGCTGCAGATACAGCGCAGGAGCTCCGTCGTGCTCAAGCACCGGGGCGCGCAGACCCTGAGCGTTGATTGCCACGCCCTGTGGCCAGTGTTCCTCATCGCCCGGCAGCTCGATCCAGCTCGGCGCATCGACGCGCCAATGCACGGCGAAACTCGCTGAGGTGGCGTAGGCATTGAGCGTCAATCGCCCCGGCCAGGCACAAAGGTACCCATTCGCATCGCCTGACATCTGCGTCGCGAGAAATGGACAGGCGCGATATTCCTGATCCTTCAGCACCCAAGCGCGCCAGTCGCGTAGCACGGCGGGGATTACCGCATCATCGGACGCAGGCGTGGCGAAGGCGTTAGTGCAAAATATAAATAGCGCGGCGAAGAAACCAAGCGAAAATCGACGCATAAAGTTCTCCATGCTCCTGGGCTTTCCAAATGCAACGCGGGTGGAATACAACCGGGGTTACATCACCCCTTCGTCATCCCGGCAGGGATTGCCGGAATCCAGACTGCATGGACGCCGACAGCGAGTAATCCGCGCCATCCATAGCAACTGGATTCCGGCAATCCCTGCCGGAATGACAAGCCAGGAATCAGTGCGCCGCCAAGCGCCAGATCTGCTCGAATATCGCGATCACGAATCCGGACAGGAAACTGAGATAGCTCCAGCGCAGGTAGCGGTATTTGTAGCGCCGCAGATACACGCCGAGGCTGTAGATGTCGTTGCTCATCGCCGCATAGACCGAGCCGTCGGTGCGCATCGAACGCGCGACCTCGCTCAGGAAACGCTCGCGCGAAAGCTCGGAAAAATGCCCCATGAAAAATAAATTGAAATCAGCCGGCAGCTGCGATGTGGTGAGCTTGTACGGCCGATACTTCGGCAGCACGGCGAGGATCGCAAGCAGCAGCGCAGCCATCGTGAACACGCACAACGTGAGCACCGAAACGCGCAGCTCGGGATCGGTGAGCTTGCCGATGCTCAGCGTCAGCACGATCGACGAGACGGTAATGATGATATTGGCCTTGGTGTCAGCCATCGCGCTGAGCGCGACATGATGTTGCTGCATCGTGCGCAGCAAATTGTCGCCGGTATTGCGTTCGGGAATGTCGGCGAAGATCTCGCGGCCGCGTTGTTCCGAAGACTCGGTCATTACTGCCCCTCGCTCCCCGTGCCACAATCCCTGCGATGATAGGAATCCGTCACTGGCTTGGCAATTTCTCCGCGTTGGGCCGCGTTGCCGCGACCATGCTGGCGTTTGCGCTCGGCGGCTGCGCCCAGGTCTGGTACGCCACGATAGGCAGCGCCGAAGATGCGCACGAGGTCGTCGCGCATCGCGGCATCGTGTTCGACGCGCAGCACGATCTCGCGCTCGACGTGTACACGCCGCATGCGGCCAGCGGCGCGGCCCCGGTCGTCGTGTTCTTCTACGGCGGCAGCTGGGAAGGTGGACGCCGGCGCTGGTATCGCTATGTCGGCGAGGCGCTCGCAGCGCACGGCGTGATCGCGGTGATTCCGGACTACCGAAAGTTCCCTGCGGTGCGTTTTCCCGAGTTCATGCGCGACGCGGCCGCAGCGACGAAGTGGGCGTTCGAGCATGCCGGCGAATTCGGCGGCGATGCGCAGCGCGTGTTCGTGATGGGGCACTCCGCCGGTGGGCATATCGCCGCCCTGCTCGCCTGCGACAAGCGCTATCTCGCCGAGGTCGGCCTCACGCCGCGCGCGCTCGCCGGCATGATCGGCCTCGCCGGCGCGTATGCGTTTCTGCCATACGAAGACGACGAGGCGAAGATTTTCGGCAACAACGCCAAGGGCCGCTACGAGTCGCAGCCGATCAACTTCGTCGACGGCGACGAACCGCCGATGCTGCTGATGCAAGGTAACGATGACGACGAAGTCGCGCCGAACAACGCCGAAGTCATGGCCGAGCGCGCGCAGGCGATGGACGGCACCGCCGTGCTCAAGCTCTATCCCGACACCGGCCACGGCGATCTGCTGCTCGCGTTCGCGCACGCGCGCGCCGCGCATCCGCCCGCGCTGCGCGACGCCCTGGAGTTCATCGCGCATCCGCCGCAACCTGCGGCGGATGCATCGAAGCGCTAGCGGGCTGACTGTTTCTCCGCCCAGGTGGCGAGCGCTTTCTCGCCAACGTGTTCACGCAGCGCACCGCACTGATCGATGCCTTCGAGCACCTGCGCGAGCGCACGGTCGCCACCGATCACGTCCTTGATGCGCGGCGCGAACCAGCCGCGCAGCTCGTCGGACTGCGCCTTGCTGCAGCGATGATTGCCGGCGGCGTAGTGGGCAAGTCCAGCCTGGTGCGAATCGGGCAGGCGTGCGCGCAAGGCATCGAAATGCGACTGGAACCATTGCCAGAAGGCCGCGTAGTTCTCGCGCTCGTTCACATTGCTGCCATAGACACTGTCCAGTTCGCCCACCGCAACCGCAGGCGTCAACGCGTATTCGCGCGCCTGTGCCCCGAGCTTGGCGTCGTGCGTTGCGCCGAGCGCGGACAGCAGTTCGTAGCGCTGCTGCGTGTTGTGATTGATCTTGAGTTCGCCCAGCACGGCGTTGTACGCGGACTCGCCCGATTCCTGCACGGTCGCACGCAACGCGGCGCGGCGCAGGTCGGCATCCGCGCGCGACAAATCGACTTTGCCGCCGTCGAGGCCGAGCACCTTGCGTCCTTCCGCATTGAGCTGTGCACGCAGGTTCGGATCGCGCACCGTGAACGCGAGGAAGTTGACCATCGCGCTGCGCAGACGCGTCACCGCATTGCTGTCGCCGTCGCGACGATGCAGGCCGAGCGCGGCGAGCTTGGGCGCATACAGCCTGGTCGCATAGGCATCGAGCACCGGGCGCGTGATGTCGCTAGCGAGATGATCGCGCATCCAGCCAACCTGACCCATCAGCGCGGTCGCGATCTGTGGAATATCGGACTGCGCCAGCGCCGGCATCGCATCGAGCACCATCGCGGGCGCCACCGCGCCGCGCTCGAATGCGCTGGAGATCGCATCGGCGTAGACGCGCTGCTCGGCCGGCGCGAGCGCAGAGACGTGAGTGCGCAGCGCGGCGAAATCTTTGTCCGCCATGGTGAAGCGGTAGTAGCCCGACGCGTCGGCGTTCGGCTGATACCAATCCGCGCAGCCGCCTTCCAAGGCGAATTCGCGCTTGGGCTGATCGAGCAGGAAGCATTGCTTGGCCGACTGGTCGCCGTGGCCGACGCGCACGCACACTGGCACCTTCCACTGCGGGTCGCCGCCGCCGAGCACGCCATACGGCAGATAGCGCGACTGGCTCAGTACCAGCGTGGCCTTGCCCGCATTGCACCGCTGTTCGGTGCTGACTAGCGGCAAGCCGGGCTGGTCGAGGAAGCTGCGCATCGCAGCGGCGAGCGTTTCACCCTTGCCGCTGACTTTGGCGATCGTCGCGATCAGATCATTGGAACTGCCGCTACCGAAGGCGTGCTTGGCGAGATAGTCGCGCATCGCTTCGCGATACGTGTCTTCACCGATCCACTCCTCGAACATGCGCAGCACCGCCGCGCCCTTCTGGTAGGTGATGCCGTCGAAAGCGTTCTCGATGTCGCCCTGCCCCGCGATCGGCTGGCGGATCTGGCGCGCGGACAGGAGGCTGTCGTTTTCCATCGCGCCGAGCGTGCCGTCAAGGCGCGACAAATCGCCGAGATATTCCGGCTTGAGCGCAACCGTCGCCTTGCCCTGCGCCCAGGTCGCGAACGCTTCGTTGAGCCAGATGTCGT
>CAZDWH010000138.1:0-8001 GCA_964509025.1 uncultured Rhodanobacteraceae bacterium | reverse complement strand
CTTGGGTAGCGCCAGCGTGTCCGAGCTCATCGCCAGCGTCATGATCGGCGCATCGGCCGGGTTGACCTTGCTGTAGATCGGCGGCATCGGCAGGTCGGCCGGCAGCAGGTTGCTGCCGGCGTTGATGGCGGCCTGCACTTCCTGTTCCGCCACGTCGAGCGACAGCGTCAACTCGAACTGCAGCGTGATCACCGACGCGCCGCCCGAGGACGAGGACGACATCTGCTTGAGCCCCGGCATCTGGCCGAACTGGCGCTCCAGCGGCGCGGTGACCGACGAGGTCATCACCTCGGGACTCGCACCCGGATACAGCGTGGTGATCTGGATCGTCGGATAGTCGACTTCGGGCAGCGCGGACAGCGGCAGCACCTTGTACGCGAGCATGCCGACGATCAGGATCGCCGCCATCAGCAGCGTGGTCGCGACCGGGCGCAGGATAAAGAGACGCGAAGGATTCACGCGCGCGATCCTTACTGTCTACCGTCCGCCGGCTTACTACTTTGATCGGCAGGCTTCGGCTGAACAGACGCATTGGCAGGCGCCTGCTGTTGCGCATCGGCCGCCTTCGGCGCATCGCCGGGCTTGGCATCGCCGTTGCCGCGCCGACCTTGCCACTGACCGCGCCCACCGCGGCGCTGGCTGTCGCCGGCCTGTGCATCTGCAGGCTTCGCCGGCGCCGCCGCGTGCGTCGGCGTGCCGGATGCATCGGTGCTCGCGGCGAGTTCGACCACGCTGCCTTCGCGCAGCTTGTCGATGCCGTCGGTGACGACGATCTCGCCGGGCTGGATGCCCGAGCTGATCGCCACGCGCTCGCCTTCGGTCGGACCGGTCTGCACCGTGCGCTGCGCTACGGTCTTGTCGGTCGGGTTGACGACGTATACGAACAAGCCCGTCGCGCTGCGCTGCAGGGCCGAGGTCGGAATCACGGTCGCGCCATGCAGCGTGTCGAGCAGCACGCGCACGTTGACGAACTGATTCGGGAACAGGCCCTCGTCGTCGTTGGTGAACTCGGCCTTGGCCTTGACCGTGCCGGTCGCCGCATCGATCTGGTTGTCGAGGCTCGCCAGCGTGCCGCTCGCGAGCTTGTTCGCCAGCGCGCGATCCCAGGCATCGACTTTGAGCGCAACACCGGCGTGCATCTGTTTCAGCACCGCCGGAAGATTGTCCTCCGGGATCGTGAACAGCACGTCGATCGGCTTCAACTGCGTCACCACCACGATGGAGGTGCTGTTGGCGTTGACGTTGTTGCCCGGATCGACCTGACGCAAGCCGACGCGACCCGACACCGGCGCGAGGATTTTCGTATAGCCGAGATTGACTGTCGCGGTATCGACCTGGCCTTGATCGGCCGTGATCGTACCCTCGTACTGGCGCACAAGCGCGGCCTGCGAGTCGAGCTGCTGCTTGGCGATCGTATTGTCCGAAGCGAGTTTCTGGTAGCGCGCCAGATCCGCTTTCGCGTTCGCGAGCTGCGCGCGGTCGCGCGCGAGCACGCCCTGCGCCTGCATCAGCGCGGCCTGGAAAGTGCGCGGATCGATTTCCGCGAGCAGATCGCCCTGCTTCACCATCTGTCCTTCGCTGAAGTTGACTTGGCGCAGCTGCCCGGAAACCTGCGGGCTCACCGCGACCACGCGCAGCGGCGTGACAGTACCGAGTCCGTTGAGCGTAATCGCGATATCGCCGGCCACCGCCGTCGCGGTGCCGACCGGCATCGGCTGGCCCATGCCGAAGCCGCCACGACCACCGCCGCCTCCACCGCCGCCTCCAGGTATTCCGGGCATCCCTGGAGGGCCGCCGGGGCCGCCGCCGCGCCTTCCCTGCATCATCTGCTGGCGCTGCGCCTCTTGCGCGCGGTTGGACAGCCACCAGCCGACGAATGCGATCGTCACGGCGGCGCCGAGGACGACGAGATAGGCCAACCACTTCCGTTTGGGCTGTGTGCTCATGCTGATGCTTGATCTTGGAATTAGGAGCGCGCGGCCGGCGCGGCCACGCTGAGGGCTGCAACGTTACCTTGCGCTCGCTGAATGCGCCATCATCCAATGGTCACGACGTGGTGAGGCGATGTAAACGGATGTAACAACTGTCTGGGTAGCAAACCCGTTTTGAACCGGTACAATGCGCAACGCAATATACGTGCGACCGCCGCGTTGGCCGCCGTCTCACCATCCCGGAATCTCATGTACCGACATTATGTTGGCGCCGCGCTGACCGCGTTCGCTGTTTCGTTCGCTCCTTCCGCTTTTGCCTGCTCCGCCTGCGGCTGCACCCTGAGCTCCGACTGGGCCAGCCAGGGCCTCGCCACAAGCGGCGGCTGGCGCTTCGATGCGCGCTTCGATTTCTTCGCTCAGGATCAGCTGCGCGAAGGCACGAACAGCGTCGCGCGCGGCAATCTCGAACTGCCGAACGAGCGCGAAGTGCAGCAGTCGACGACCAATCGCAATTACGCCTTCAGCCTCGACTACAGCCCGAACAAGGATTGGGGCATCAATGTCACGCTGCCATGGTATGACCGCAGCCACGCGACGATCGCCGCAGGCGACGCGCAGATCTCCACTTCGCACGATCAGGGCATCGGCGACGTACGCGTGGTCGCGCGCTGGTCGGGCCTCGATGCGCAGCGCAGCACCGGCTTCCTGTTCGGTTTGAAATTACCGACCGGCAACACGGGCGACCGCTTCGCCACGGGTCCGCAGCAAGGCGAGATCGTCGATCGCGGCCTGCAACTCGGCAGCGGCACCACCGATCTCATCCTCGGCGTCTACCACTTCGACGCGCTCGCTGACGATTGGGGCTGGTTTGGTCAGGCGCTCATGCAGCAACCGCTCGATTCGCACGACGGCTTCAAGCCCGGCGCGGGCGCCAACTTCAATCTTGGTCTGCGCTACACCGCGAGCGAGAAATTCGTGCCGCAGGTGCAACTCAACGCGCGTATCGAAAAGCGCGAGCAGGGCGCGAATGCGGATGTCGAGAATTCAGGCGCAACGCTCGTGTATCTGAGCCCCGGCGTGACGTGGAATCTGTCGCGTCGTTTTTCAGCTTATGCCTTCGTGCAGGCGCCGATCTATCAGCGCGTCAACGGCCTGCAGCTCGAGGCGCGCTGGTTCGGTTCGCTCGGTCTACACTACATTTTTTGATATGCGCTTGCTGTTGCTAAGCTCGGCCTTCCCGGCCTCGCTAAGCAACCCGGCCCTTCGCATCCTGCTCCGGGCGTTCGGCCACGCGCGCGATGCGTTTCATCGCATCGCGCAAGCGCGTGACCTCACCCTTCGTGCAGGCGCCGATCTATCAGCGCATCAACGGCCTGCAGCTCGAGGCGCGCTGGTTCGGTTCGCTAGGGTTGCACTACATCTTCTGACCCGCTCGTGGCACGCTCCTGCATGAGATAAAGTGATCTCATGCCCGCGATCAAGTCCGCTGCGGTGAAGCCACGCGAAGGCGCTGCCGCCGCCGCGTTTGCTGCCGTCGCCGAGCACCACGGCGAAGCCTGGACGCTGAACACCGCAGCAAAATTCGGCGCCAACGCGTTGCGCGTGCACGACAAGATTTTCGCGGCGCTGACGCGCAGTGGCCTGTTGCTGCTCAAACTGCCGCCCGCGCGCGTCACCGAACTCATCGCGGCACGACGCGCGATGCCGTTCGAGAGCGGCGGCCGCCGAATGAATAGCTGGGTCGTTGTCGCACCCGCACGTGGGCGCGACTGGATCGCCTTGTCGGACGAAGCCCGCGCCTACGTCGCCGCGCAAGGTGCATCGAAACCGCGCCGACGCAAGGTCTGAGCGTCACGCAGCGTTACGCTTTCCGCTTCGCGCGCGGGGTGGATTTTTCCTTCGCCTTCGCGTCGTCCTTGTCTTCATCCGGCTTGTAGTCGCCGATGATGGACTTGGCCGGGCAGACCGCAAATATCGGACACTTCTTGCAGCCAACCGCGAGTGCTACGGGACACAGGACCATGGCGCGCTCCCTCGATGCGATGCGTCTACTCTACGCCGAATGCGATGACGCCGCCGCAGGCCGTTTGGAGTCAGGCTCGCGCAAAGCGATCATCGCCGCCAGCGCCGCCTGCTTCTGATCGGCCCCCCAGGGCGCGCCGACCGATTTGCCGAGCGCAGCGACCTGATCCAGCGCAGTCTCAAACGATACGCGCAACGCGGATTGCACGAGCGGCTGCAGCGACTTCTGCGCGACCGCGACAGCGCGCAACTCACATTTCCGCGCTGCGCGCAGTAACGCATCCGGATACAACGTGCCCTCGGCCTGATGCATGCGCAAATGCACGGCGAGGATTTGCTCGAGCGTCCAATCCGGCAGCGGTGTCGGCGTCAGCACCGCACAAGCGGCGATTTCATGCTGCGTCGCGCGTGCGAGTGCGGCGCGCAATTGCGTCTGCGCGCAGGCGCGCGCATCCGCGATGCCGTGCTCGACGATGCGCCGCGCCTGTGCTGACGGCTTGCCCTCCGCCGCGTGGTAAGGCTGACCGGGCCAGTCCGGATCGCGCTCGGAAACGAGTTCGATGCGACGGCGATCTACGACACGCAGCACTTTGCGTTCGTACCCGACCGCCACCAGCGCCGCCCAACCCGAATGCGCTTTCAGCCCGAACGCGATGCGCATTCGATCGCTCCTTTCAGGCCTCGAACATCGTTACTCGGCGTAAATCGCGATGTGAATCTTTCCGTCGCGGTCGATCCAACCGCGGAACATGCCCTGGCTGTTGAACGGCGTGGCGAAGTTGCCCTGCGCGTCGAGCGCGATCACGCCGCCATCGCCGCCGAGTTTGGGAATGATGTCGAGCACGACTTCATCGGCGGCCTTCTTCACGCTGTCGCCGCGCAATTCGATGCGCGCGCAGATGTCGCGCGCCGCGGTCGCGCGGATATAGAACTCGCCCCAGCCGGTTGCCGACACCGCGCAGCGCGCATCGGCATAGGTACCCGCGCCGATCAGCGGCGAATCGCCGACGCGCCCGTAGCGCTTGTTGGTCATGCCACCGGTTGAGGTACCCGCAGCGAGATTGCCTTTCTGATCGAGCGCGACCGCGCCAACCGTGCCGTGATGCGGAGTCTTTGCAGGATCGACCGATTTCTGCTGTTCTTCCCTGAGCGCCTTCTGCAGCTGCTGCCAGCGCTCTTCGGTATAGAAGTATTTCGGATCGACCAGTTCGACGCCGGCTTCCTTGGCGAACTCCTCCGCGCCATCGCCGACCAGCATCACATGTTTCGATTTTTCCATTACCGCGCGGGCAAGCAGCACGGGATTCCTCACGCGATGCACATTCGCGATCGCGCCAGCGCGCAGGCTTGCGCCGTCCATCACTGCGGCGTCGAGTTCGTTCTTGCCGTCGTGGTTGAACACCGCGCCCTTGCCGGCGTTGAACAGCGGCGAATCCTCGAGAATCGTGATCGCGCGCGTGACCGCGTCCATCGCCGGCGCGCCGGACTTGAGCGCGTCGTAGCCCGCACGCAGCGCGCGTTCGAGCTCGGCGCGCAACGCCTTTTCCTTCTCCGGCGTCATGTCGGCGCGGATCACTCCGGCGCCGCCGTGGATCACGATTACGGGCGTTGCGGCGTGGCTCATCGTGGCGGCTCCGGCAGCGAGCGCGAACAAGGCGAGTACGAAGGTTTTCATCATGGCGGCCCTACACGGGGCGCAGGCGCGCCCGCTTGGATAAGATGAGTATAACGCCGCCAACCCGAGCGCCCGCTGTGACCGCCTACCTCGCCCCGATCGCCCTGCTGCTCGCCTCGAACCTGTTCATGACCTTCGCCTGGTACGGGCATCTGAAATTCACCGACCGGCCGCTATGGCTCGTCGTGCTCGTGAGCTGGGGCATCGCTTTCTTCGAGTACTGCCTGCAGGTGCCCGGCAACCGCATCGGCATCCGCGTCTACAACCCCGCGCAGCTCAAGACGATCCAGGAAATCATCACGCTCGCGATCTTCGTCGCGTTCTCGGTGCTCTATCTCGACGCGCCGATCAAGTGGAATCATCTGGTCGGCTTCGCGCTAATTGTCGCCGCGGCGTTTTTTATCTTCCTCGATTGATTGGCGCAGCGGCCACGTCGATCAGGAATTGAAAATCGCGCGCGCAATACCGACCAGTCCGAACAAAATCAGCACCCCGACCGGCGCGATGCTGAGCCCATAGCCGAGCGAACGGCTGCGCGGATCGCGCACATAGCCGAACAGGTAGAAGACGCGGCCGACGAGATAGACGACGCCGATCAAAGCCATCCAGGCCGCATTCCAGTAATGCGCAGCCACCCACAACGCGGGCAGGAACATGATCAGCGTTTCGAGCGTGTTCTGCTGCACGCGGAAATAGCGATCGAATTCGACATGTCCCGTGGTCGCCGGTGCGGCGATACCGAAGCGCATGCGGGCCTTGCCTACGAGAAACGCAAACCAAAAAAACTGCAGCGCTGCGAGCAGCGTTACCAAATCGACCCAGACCATTGTTCGCTCCCAGAGTAAGTGTATTTCAGAATTTTATTTTGCCGCCGAGCATCTGCGCGAACATCACCCAATCCCCTGCGAAACTGTAGAACGGGTGCGTAAACGTCGCCGGCCTGTTTTTTTCGAAAAAGAAATGCCCGATCCAGGCGAAGCCGTAACCGAGCAGCGGCAGCAGCCACAGCCACATCCAGTGATGCGTCGCGACGGCCGCGACGAGGGTGATCAGCACCAGTGTGCTGCCGACGAAGTGCAGGCGCCGGCAGGTACGGTTGCTGTGCTCGGAGAGGTAATACGGATAGAACTCGCGAAAGCTCGAGTACATAATCGAGGGCCGTCGGATGAACGGCCCTATTCTGCGATGCCCTCGTCGCGGGAAACAAGGGCGGCCGCAACGTGAGAACTACTGCGCGCTTTTAGTCGCTCTGATGGCGCGCCGGCACCTCTACCTTGCCGCCGATGCCGCTGTGATGGATTTCACCGCTGCCGGCGGCCTTTACCGTGAAGTTGCCGGTCACGTTCTTCGCAACGACATCGCCTGAGCCGATCGAGCCGACAAACACGTCGCGGCCGACGCCGTCGATCGCCACATCGCCCGAGCCGATCGCGTCGATCTGCACGCCGCCTTTGACGTCGGCGAAATGCAGGTCGCCCGAACCCACATGGCCGACCTTCACGTCGCCGCGCACGGCATGCGCGGTCACGTCGCCCGAGCCACCCGCACGCAGGGAAAAACTGCCAACGTCGCTCGCGACGATATCGCCAGAACCGACGTGCGTGTTCACGACGCCGGCCACATGCGTGAGTTTGAGATCGCCCGAGCCCGTATCGAAATCGAGCGCGGCGACGTCACTGATGTTCGCATCGCCCGAGCCGGTCGCGACTTCGAGCGGCAGCGCCGCCGGCATGCGCACTTCGAAATCGATATAGGCGTAAGTGTTGAAGAATCCGCTGTGCTGCTGCCGCGGCAGCGGCTTGACCAGTGCTTTGTCGCCGAGGCGGCTTTGCGTCATGTCGAGTTCGGCGAGCCAGGCGGGATCTGAGGCGCACGCGTGCCCGCGCACTTCAATCTGGGTCAAACCGGCGACGCCCTGCACCTTGATATCGCTCGAACCGAGCTCGAAGCGCAGCGCCTTCAATCCCGCTGCATCGATGTCGAGCTTGCGCTCGGCGCTGTTGGCACAGTTGTGCGCAACCGCAGACAAGGACGACAGCAGCAGCAGCAGGGAGCCGAGAACAAGACGCATGGGGATCTCCGTTTGGGGATAGATGCCAACCATAGATGCGTCGTGCTCGCGCAAGGTTTAAAGGCGACCCGCTTTATCCTCGGCCTTGGCGCGCTCCCAGTACGCGTCCTGCTGTTCGAGCGGCATGCCGTCGAGCTGACTGCCTTCTGCGGCCGCCAGCGTTTCCATGCGGCGGAAACGGCGTTCGAACTTCGCGTTGGCGCCGCGCAGGGCTTGCGAATAGTCGACCTTGGCCAGACGCGAGAGATTGACGCCGACGAAAAGCCCAGCTCCGAGCTAGTCGCGGAGTCGCGCGCCCTCGC
>CAZDWH010000137.1:7497-8006 GCA_964509025.1 uncultured Rhodanobacteraceae bacterium | reverse complement strand
ATAGCGATACGCGTGGGGGCGCGGGCCGACATTACCGAGCTGCGTCGAAAGTTCGGCCATGCGCTTGGACAGGTCGCGCATCTGCTGGCGCACTTGATCGAGTTCCTTGCGTGCGGCGTCGGCATCGGCTTGCGTCTGCGCTTTGGATGCTGCAGCGGGCGGGTCCGCCGCGCGCGCAGCGCCTGCGCCGAATGCCAGCGCGATGCAGAAAAGTGGAATAGTGTACTCGATCGTTTTCATCGTGGATTCCCTCTGTTACCAGACGACACTGCGTGCGTCGCCGGCTTGGTTTGATGCGGTGGCCATGCCTGCCTTGAACTGATTGAGATTCGCGCCATAGCGCAGTATTGCGAGGTCCTCGAGCAGGCCAACGCGGCGGCGCCACAACGGCCGTTAGGCCCCTTCGTCGGCACCGGAAAGCTTCCCGTCCACGACGCCGTACCTGTCCCCCAGCCCCCGCACTGCCCGCACATCCGCCGCGCGCCCTGGGCCACCACCAGGTGCCGGGC
>CAZDWH010000137.1:0-7487 GCA_964509025.1 uncultured Rhodanobacteraceae bacterium | reverse complement strand
GCTGGGCCTTCGGCGCGGCCGGCTGGGCCGCCGCACGCGCGCCGCCTGCGCCTAGCGCGAGAGCGAAGCAAAAAAGTGGAATAGTGTACTTTGCAAATTTCATGCTGGATTCCCTCTGTTACCAGACGGCGCTGTTCGCGCCCCCGGGGTTGTTGGCAGCCGTGGCGGTGCCCGACTTGAACTGGTTGAGATTGGCGCCGTAGCGCAGCATCGCGAGATCCTCGAGCAGGCTGACGCGGCGCCGCCACAGCGACAGCGAGGCGTTTTCGTCCACGCCGGACAGCTGCACGTCGACGAGGCCGATCATGTCCTCGAGCTCCGCGCTGGCGGCGAGGTCCTGCGCCGATTTGGGAGCCGACGCGGCACCGGTGTCGCGCAGCCAGCGCTCGAGTGCATGCGAGCGCGACTGCAGTGCTGCAAGACCCTCGTTGCCGGTTGCGTTGGAATTTGTATCGTTTGCGACATTGTGTACTGAAGATGCCGCAATGGCCGGATTGGTCGCAGGTGTCTGCGTGGTGGTGGGGCGCGGATCCGGCGCGGGCGTGCGCAGCGGCGAAGTCGCGATGAACGCGAGCATCGCGCCAGCGGCGAGCGCTGCGGGCAAGGCGAAGCGCCGCACGCCCGCAGCGCGGCGTGGCAGCGCATGCGCACGATGTGCCGCATCTGCGGCGCGCGTGATCGAGCTGCCTTCGAGCTTCGCCGCCAGCTCAGGCCATGCCGAGATATGTGGCACGGCCTGCGGCAGCGCGCGCAGTGCATCGCCGAGCGAGACGGGTGTGCGCATGTTCAGCTCGCCAGTACCGGGGAGATTGGATTCAGTTGATTCGGGATTGGACATGACACCACTTCCACGGGCTCAAGCAGCTCGCGCAGGCGTTGCGTGCCACGCGCGACCTGCGATTTGGAAAAACTCACGCTCTTGCCGAGCTGCGCGGCAATCTCGTGATGTGCATAGCCTTCGACGTGATACAGCCACAGCACGCTGCGCGTCAGCTCGGACAGTTTGGCCAGCGCGCGTTCCAGCGCGGCGCTGTCCGCGCGCACCCACGGCGGTGCTGCTTCGTCGGCGATCTCGGTCGCATCGTCGATGCGCTCGTCGAAATGCTTGTCGCGGCGCAGGCGCATCAGTGCCTCGTTCAGCGCGATCTGGCGCAGCCAAGCCCAGAACGGCGCGTCGCTGCGGTATTGCCCGATGCGCTGGAACACCTTGAACATCGCATCGTGCAGCACATCGCGCGCACGCTCCGCATCGCCGAGCATGCGCAGCGCCAGCGTGAACACCGGGCGCTCGAAGCTGCGATAGATGTGCTCGAACGCCGCCGCCTCGCCCGCGCACGCGCGTGCGACCAAGCCGCTGGGCAATTCCATTTGGAACGAAGAGGCGCTCACAAGGGGGTAGGATGCGCTTGGGCGCAAAAGGGTCGCAACTCCCAAAGCGAAGCTTCCGTGCAGCTCCGCGGCCCGGGTAACTTTCTCTTGCTCGTGCAAAGAAAGTAAGCAAAGAGACACGCCCCAGCGCATGGCGCCCTGCGCGCATCCTGCGCTGCGGGAAGCGTCCGCTGCCTGTGTTGCGCGGAATGTACGTCCATGTACAGCCGCGCAATCGGCGCGATCCTCGCGCCGCCCCTGCGGGCATCGCGGCCGCGGTCGCCGCGATGCGATGGGGGCCCCGGAATCCAGAGCAGCGCGCTCCTGCGCGCAGAAGCAAGAGCAGAAGAGCACTTCAAATTGGAGGCTTTGCTGTTGCTTGGGCGCGCAGGATGCGCGTCGCTGTTGGGCCCCTTCGCATGGCGGCGGCAGCGGATGATCAGGCCCGTAGGGTCGGCGCGGGACCGCGCCGACTTCGCGGGGTACACGGACGTACCTTCCGCGAAGCCCAGCCGCTGTCGCGGACTTTTCGGGCAGGAGCCCGAAAAGCGACATGCGCGGGGGAGTGTTCTTTTGGTTACTTTTCTTGCACGAGCAAGAAAAGTGACTCGTTCGCCCGAAGGGCGAGCGAAAGCCCTTCTTGGAGTGACCCGGGCCGCGGAGCGGCACGGAGGCCTTTGCTTGAAAGTGACTCGTTCGCCCGAAGGGCGAGCGAAAGCGGTTGCATTTCAGCGCTGCGCGCAGCGCAAACCAAGCGGAGCGTCAGGAGCGGAACGGCACCATCCGGTTCCACCAGTGCCCGTAATTCGGCCAATGCCCGCGGAAAAAGGCGTGCTCGGGATAGTTGAGCTTGAGCACGCGCTCGGTATCCGACGCGAGTTTTTCCTGGCCCAGCGCGCGATACGACAGCGTCATCACCGCAAGTGCGTCGCCGGCTTCCGGGGTGCGCTCGTATCTTTCTAGGATGTCCTTGCCGCGGTTGATCGCGGCGACATAGGCACCGCGCTTCAGGTAGAACAGGGCCACGTTGATCTGCGCGCGCGCCAGGTTGTCGCGCAGGTAGATCATGCGCTGGCGCGCGTCGTCGGCGTAGCGGCTGTTCGGGAATTTGGTGAGGAGTTCGTTGTAGTCCTCGAACGACTGCAGGGTATTGCCCTGGTCGCGCTTGGTCATGTCCTGGTTGGCGTAGCGGTCGAGGAAGGTGCGGTCGCGGTCGAAGTTGATCAGGCCGCGCAGATAGTAGGCGTAGTCGACGTGCTTCTGCGTCGGGTAGGTCTTGATGAAGCGGTTGATGGTCGAATACGCGTCCTCGTTCTTGCCGTCCTTGTAGTGCGCGAACGCGAGTTCCATCGTCGCCTGTTCGGTGTAGGGACCGAACGGGAAGCGCGCGACCAGGCGCTGGTAGTACTTGATCGCCTTGGTATTGTTGCCGTCGGTCAGCGCCTGCTTGGCAACCTCGTACATCTGCTCGACCGGCAGCACCTCGGTCTCTTCGGCCTTCTTGTCGCGATGGCAGCCGACCGCAAGCATGGCGGCGAGGACGAGGAGGAACAGGCGGGGGGCGAGGGAGAAGCGCATCGGAGACATTCGCATGACGGCAGCCGGACGGCCGCAAGAATGGCGATAATAGCCGAAACCCCCCGCGCGCCGGAAACCCGGAGCGCCCATACCAGCCAGACAGCATTCAGCATGGAAACCGAACAGACAGAGCGCTTGGTTATGCCAATTCCGGCCGAAGCGGCTGGAAAACGCCTCGATCAGGCCGTGGCCGAGATGTTCCCGGACTACTCGCGCTCGCGCCTGACCGCATGGATCAAGGCGGGCGACGTGCTCGTCGACGGCGCCCCCGCGGTGCCGCGGCAGATCGTCTCTGGTGGCGAAGTGGTGGCGCTGAATGCGCGGCGCACGCAAGAAGTGCCGCTCAAGCCGGAACAGATCGCCCTCGATATCCGCTACGAGGACGACGATCTCCTCGTGATCAACAAGCCGGTCGGACTCGTGGTGCATCCCGGCGCGGGCCAGCCGGCGGGCACGCTGCAGAATGCGTTGCTGCATTACGATGCGCGTCTCGTGGAAATTCCGCGCGCGGGCATCGTGCACCGCCTCGACAAGGACACCTCGGGGGTGATGGTCGTTGCGCGCACGCTGCGCGCGCACACTGCGCTCGTCGCCGCGCTGCAGGCGCGCGATGTGCATCGGCAGTACGAGGCGGTGATCCTCGGCGCGCTGATCGCCGGCGGCAGTGTCGATGCGCCGATCGGCCGGCATCCGCGCGACCGCATCAAGCAGGCGGTCGTTGAGGAACCCGCGGGCAAACCCGCGCTGACGCACTACCGCGTGCGCGAGCGCTTCCGCGCGCACACCCTGGTCGAGTGCCGCCTCGAAACCGGACGCACGCACCAGATTCGTGTGCATATGGCGCACGTCAAGCATCCACTTATTGGCGATGCAATGTATGGCGGTGGCATGAAGCTGCCCAAGGGCGCGACGAGCGAATTAGTCGATGCGTTGCGCGGGTTCAAGCGCCAGGCGCTGCACGCCGAGAAGCTCGAATTCGATCACCCGGTCACGGGCGAACTGGTCAGCGTCGCGGTCGAGCGGCCGGCCGACCTCGATGCATTGGTCAAAGCGCTGCGCAATGATGCGCGCGCGCACTAGAGGCAATCGTCGCTCCGGCAGGGATTGCCGAAGCTTGGCTCGCAGGATGCCCAGTCGGAGAAGTCCATGCGGTTTTCGCGTACTTTGAACTTTCGCTGCATTGCCGCTTGCGCGTTGTTGGCAGCACCGCTGCCGTCTTTCGCCGCCGCAGCTGATCGCGCCGTGATCAAGGCAGAGGTGGCGGGCCACCACGCCGAAAATGTCCGGCGCCTGCAGGACTGGATCGCGCTGCCCGCGATCGCGGCCGAGAACCGCAACTATCCGGCCGGCACCGAATACATGGCGAAGCTTGCGCGCGACGCGGGCTTCCAGAAGGTCGAGGTGCTCACGACCGAAGGCAAGCCCGGCGTGTTCGCAATGCTCGACGCGGGCGCGAAAAAGACCGTAGGCCTGTACTTCATGTACGACGTGAAGCAGTTCGATACGTCGGAGTGGACTTCGCCACCGCTCGAAGCGCGCCTGGTCGACAAGCCCGGTCTCGGCAAGGTCCTGATCGGACGCGGCGCGGTCAATCAGAAGGGACCGGAAGCGACATTCCTCGCCGCGTTGCATGCGTTCCGCGGCGCCGGCAAGAAGCTGCCGGTCAATCTCGTGATGATCGCCGAAGGCGAAGAGGAAATCGGCTCACCGCATATCGGCCAGCTCGTGCGCCGGCCGGAAGTCGAGGCGGCGTTCAAGAAAACCATCGGCGTATTCATGCCGACCGCGGATCAGGATCGCGACGGCGTGGTCGAAGTGGCGCTCGGTGCCAAGGGCGTCGCCGAGCTCGAACTGATCGCAAGCGGCGAGCAGTGGGGGCGCGGTCCGGGCAAGGACGTGCATTCCTCGCTCAAGGCGATGCTCGACAGCCCGGCCTGGCATCTGGTCAAGGCGCTCGACACGCTGGTATCCGCCGACGGCAACACGATCACGATCGACAACTATCCGCAGCCGCGCCCGCTCAGCGCCGAGGAAAAAGCGATGATCGCCACCGCGGTGCAGCGCCGCGACGAAGCCAAGGCCAAGCAGGCGTTCGGCGCGCGGCACTGGATCGACGATCTGCCCTGGGTGCAAGCGAACGAGCGCCTGGTGTCGCAGCCGACCGTGAACATCGAAGGCCTCGTCGGCGGCTATACCGGACCCGGCGGCAAGACCGTGCTGCCGCATCAGGCCGTCGCGAAAATCGACATGCGTCTCGTGCCCGACATGAAGTTCGACGCCGCGCTCGCCGCGCTCAAGGCGCATCTCGCCAAACACGGCTTCGGCGATATCGAGGTCAAGGTCGGCGGCGGCTACGATCCGACCTCGACCAACGCGAACTCGGCGCTGATCCGCGCGCAGATCGCGACGTACAAAGCCGCCGGCATCGATCCAGTGCTGTGGCCGCGCCGAGCGGGTTCGTATCCGGGCTACGTGTTCACGAGTGCGCCGCTCAATCTCGCGGCGGGACACTACGGCCTCGGCCACGGTGGCGGCGCGCATGCGCCGGATGAGTACTACGTGATCGAATCGGCGAATTCCAAGGTCGCGGGTTTCGACGATGCCGCGATGTCCTTCGTCGATTTTCTATACGAACTGGCGAAGTAGAGCCCGAAGGCAGATGCGGGCGACAGAAATTTCAAGGCCTTCGGCTGGGTTGTTGCCCGACTGGCCCGCACCTGCGCGCGTGCGCGCGCTCACGACCACGCGCGCGCTCGATGGCAGATCGCAGGCGCCGTTCGATGCGTTCAATCTGGGCGCGCATTGCGGCGACGATGCCGGCGCGGTCGCCACGAACCGCGCATTGCTGTGTGAATGGTTCGATTTATCTTCGCCGCCGCGCTGGCTGCGCCAGGTGCATGGCACGACCGTGGCGAGCTTCGATGCTGGCGCCGCGCAGAGCGACGCGCCGGTCGAAGCCGATGCCGCGATCGCAAGCACGCCCGGTATCGTGCTCGCCGTGCTCACTGCGGATTGTCTGCCATTGCTCGTCTGCGCCGACGACGGCAGCGCAGTCGCGGCGATCCACGCAGGCTGGCGCGGGCTCGCCGCGGGCGTCATCGAGAGCACGCTCGCGCGGATGCAGATCCCGCGCGAGCGCCTGATCGCTTGGCTCGGCCCGGCGATCGGGCCGCGATCCTACGAAGTCGGCGCAGAAGTACGTGACGCGTTTCTTGCGCGCGATGTGGCCGCCTGCGCAGCATTCGCACCGACGCGCCCGCAGCACTGGCATTGCGATTTGTATACGCTGGCGCGGCAGCGCCTCGCCGCCGCCGGTGTCGCGCGCGTGCACGGCGGTGAACTCGATACCTTCAGCGACGCGCGCTTCTATTCGCACCGCCGCAGCGTGCTGTCGCAGAGCGGGCGCACCGGACGCTTCGCCAGCTTGATCTGGATCGACTGATCCGAGCCCTCGACCGTCTCGACGCTCATCGTGGCCGGTCGGAGTGATCGCGATGGCGTGTTGAGTACACCAGCTTGATTAGGCGCAAAATACCCGCATTTCCTCGTGCTACGTGACTGTTCGTCACCCATCCCAATTGACGGATTCGATCCCATGCGAATGGAAAAACTGACCTCGCGTTTTCAACAGGCGCTGGCCGACGCGCAAAGCCTCGCGGTCGGGCGCGACAACAACATGCTCGAACCGGTGCACCTCATGAGTGCGCTGCTCGATCAGCAGGGCGGGTCGACCGTGCCGCTGCTCGCGCAAGCCGGCGTCAACCTGCCGCTGCTGCGCCAGCGCATCGGCGAGATGCTCTCGCGCCTGCCCGCGGTAAAGGGGCAGGAGGGCAATATCAATGTCTCGAACGATCTGACGCGGCTGCTCAATCTGACCGACAAGCTCGCGCAGGAGCGCGGCGATCAGTTCGTCGCGAGCGAGCTGTTCGTGCTCGCCGCGCTCGACGACCGGGGCGAGGTTGGCCAGGCGCTCAAGGCTGCGGGCGCGACCAAGGCCAATCTCACGGCGGCGATCGACAAGATGCGCGGGGGCGAAAAAGTGGACAACGAAAACGCCGAAGACCAGCGCCAGGCGCTGGAGAAATACACGATCGATCTCACCGCGCGCGCGGAAAAGTCCAAGCTGGATCCCGTCATCGGCCGTGATGAAGAAATCCGCCGCGTGATCCAGGTGCTGCAGCGGCGCACCAAGAACAATCCGGTGCTGATCGGCGAGCCTGGCGTCGGCAAAACCGCGATCGTCGAAGGCCTCGCACAACGCATCATCAATGATGAAGTACCCGAGAGCCTGCGTGGCCGGCGGGTGCTGTCGCTCGACATGGGTGCGCTGATCGCCGGCGCGAAGTTCCGTGGCGATTTTGAGGAGCGCCTGAAAGCCGTGCTCAAGGATCTCGCGAAGGATGAAGGCAACATCATCCTGTTCATCGACGAGCTGCACACGATCGTCGGCGCGGGCAAGGCCGACGGCGCGATGGACGCGGGCAACATGCTCAAGCCCGCGCTCGCGCGCGGCGAGCTGCATTGCATCGGCGCGACCACGC
>CAZDWH010000136.1:2355-8032 GCA_964509025.1 uncultured Rhodanobacteraceae bacterium | reverse complement strand
GTGTCGAGCACGCTGTCGCGCATGGTGCGGTATTCGAGTTCGCCGAATTCCTTGGACAGGTCGGCCGTGGCCCACTTTTCGGCTTCGGCGCGTCCGGCAAGCGACTGCAGCGTGTCGGCCTTGATCGCGGCAATCGCGTCGCGGCGCTGCAGCTTGTCGCGCACCTTGAACGCATCGGCGAGCTTGCCACCGATGGTCTCGGTAAGTGCACCGATCAGCGCGGTGTTCTTCGCCGGCGCGGTCCAGCTCGACGGCTTGGTGCCCACTTCGACCGTGAGTTCGTTGATCGCGTTGATGACCTTCTGCATCTCGCGATGACCGAAGGTCACGGCGCCGAGCATCACGTCTTCCGACAGCAGCTTGGCTTCGGATTCTACCATCAGCACGGCGTTGGCGGTGCCGGCGACGACGAGATCGAGATCGGAGGTCTTGAGCTCGGTCGCGGTCGGGTTGAGCAGGTATTTGCCGTTGGCGTAACCGACGCGCGCGGCACCGATCGGACCCTTGAATGGAATGCCGGCCAGCGACAGCGCGGCCGAGGCACCGATCATCGCCGGGATGTCGCCGTCGATTTCCGGATTGAGCGAGACGACCTGCGCGATGATCTGCACTTCGTTCTTGTACTCTTCCGGGAACAGCGGGCGCACCGGGCGATCGATCAGGCGCGAGGTCAACGTTTCCTTTTCGGTCGGACGGCCTTCGCGCTTGAAGAAGCCACCGGGGATGCGGCCAGCCGAGTAGAACTTCTCGACGTAGTCGACGGTGAGCGGGAAGAAGTCCTGGCCTTCCTTCGCCTTCGCGTTGGCGACGACGGTGACGAGCACGACCGTGCCGTCGACTTCGACCATGACGGCACCGGAAGCCTGGCGGGCGATTTCGCCCGTCTCCAGCTTGACCGTGTGATTTCCGTACTGGAATGACTTGGTTACTTTTGCCACGTTGAATTCCTTGAATCGGTTTGCGGGATCACGCGTATCCCTTTAAGCCCGTGTCCCGCGAAGGCGGAGCCAGTTTCTGGATTTCGAGCTGTACAAATAAATCATCCCGGTTCGCACCGGGATGAGTGTTGTGTTGCCGTGCTTAGCGACGCAGGCCCAGACGCTCGATCAGCGTCTTGTAGCGCTCGCCATCGCTGGTCTTGAGATACTGCAGCAGACGACGGCGCTGGTTGACCATCTTGAGCAGGCCGCGACGCGAATGATGATCCTTGTCGTGGTCGGCGAAATGCTTGGACAGGTGTTCGATGCGGGCGGAGAGCAGGGCGACCTGCACTTCGGGCGAACCGGTATCGTTCGGCGCGCGCTTGTAATCCGCGATGACTTTGCTGGTTTGTTCGACTGAGAGAGACATGATGTTTACCTTTTGATGTTGCGTACGGCGCGGTTCGGCATCGAAGCAGGCACGAGGGCCCGCGCAAGCGCAATCCGCGTTATCCCCCAAAATTGCCGGGGTGCTTGGAAAAAGCCGCTCATTATAACTGTTTTTCTTGAGAAAAGGCGAGCACAGAACTCCCGCTCCGTACTTCGCCGACACACGCTGAACGGGCTTTCAGCCGCATGGAGTCGCCACTCTCACCCCGGACGGCTAGTTGAATCCGCGGCGCACACTGACTTCGCCCACGGCGTTTACTTCCACCAGCGCCACGAGACGTCCATCCGGACCCAGCGCTCGGCACAGCGGTTGATCGGCCATCGAGTCTTGCAGCAGGCGCTTGCCCTGCTTCAGCTGCACTGCTTGCTCGACGGACACCGTCAGCGCGGGCATCCCGGCCAGGCCAGCCTCCAGCGGCAACAGCAGCGCATCCAGTGCGGCGACACCGGACTCCTGGCTAGCCTGTTCCAATAGCGACAGCGTGAACATTGCCGGCGCGCGGAACGGCTCGACCCATTCCCGCCGCAACGCGGTGAGGTGGGCGCCGCAACCAAGTGCAGCGCCGAGGTCACGCACAAGACTGCGCACGTAAGTGCCGGAGCCGCATTCGACCTGCAGCTTCAACGTGTCACCAACATGTTCGATCAGATCGAAGCGAAATACTTCGACGTCGCGCGGCGGCGCTGTGACTTCCTCGCCGCGACGCGCGCGCTTGTACAAGGCGACGCCCCCCTGCTTGAGTGCGGAGTACACGGGAGGAATCTGTGTGACCTTGCCGCGCAGATTCTTGAGCGCAGCTTCGATCACTTCGGTATTGAGCGCAGGCACCGCACGCGTTTCGACAACTTCGCCCTCGCTGTCGTCGGTCGTCGTCGTGATGCCGAGCCGGCACTCGGCCGCGTAAGCCTTGCTTGAACCGAGCAGATAGCCGGCGATCTTGGTCGCTTCGCCGAAGCAAATCGGCAACAGGCCGGTCGCGAGCGGATCGAGACTGCCGGTGTGCCCGGCCTTCTTCGCGCGGAACAGATGCCGCGCGCGCTGCATCGCCTGGTTGGAACTCAGCCCCTGCGGTTTGTCGAGCAGCAGGATGCCGTGGACGTCGCGAAACGGCACCCGCTCACGCGGTGCATTCACGGCTTGCCGCGCAGCAGCTGCTCGATGCGCTCGCCACGATCGACCGAATCGTCGTACTTGAAGCGCAGTTCCGGCACGCGCCGCACGCGCATGGTCTTGGACAACTCCATGCGGAATTCCTTGGCCAGTTCGTTGAGCGCCTTGACGCCTTCTTTCGCCTGGTCCGGCAGCAGCGCAGTGACGTACACCGTCGCGACGTCGAAATCCTTGGTGCATTCGACGTCCGACACGCTCATCGACGGCAGCGCGTTGTCGCGCACGACTTCGTGCACCATGGTGCCGAGCAGGCGGCGCAGCTCGGCAGCAAGGCGGTCAGAACGATTGAAGGAACGCGACGGCATGGCGTTTACAGTGTACGCGCCACTTCAATGCGTTCGAAGCACTCGATCTGGTCGCCGGCCTTGACGTCGTTGTACTGCTTGACGCCGATGCCGCACTCCACACCGTTGCGCACTTCGTCGACGTTCTCCTTGAAACGGCGCAGCGACTCGAGTTCGCCCTGGAAGATCACGGTGTTGTCGCGCAGCACGCGGATCGGCTTGTGTCGCTTGACCGTGCCTTCGATGACCATGCAGCCCGCGATCGCGCCGAACTTGGACGAGCGGAACACGTCGCGCACCTGCGCCACGCCGATGATCTCTTCGCGGATCTCGACGCCGAGCAGACCCGATGCGACCTGCTTCACCTGGTCGATCACGTCATAGATGATCGAGAAGTAGCGCAGATCGAGGCCATTGGTCTCGATGATCTTGCGCGCGGAAGCGTCGGCACGCACGTTAAAGCCGATCACGACCGCTTTCGACGCGGCGGCAAGCGTCGCATCGGATTCGGTCAGACCGCCGACGCCGGCCGCGATCACATTGATCTTGATCTTGTCGTTGCTGATATTGGTCAGCGCGTCGCGCAACGCTTCGGCCGAACCCTGCACGTCGGCCTTGACCAGGATGTTGAGCACCGGCACGCCCTCGCCCTGGCCCATCTGCGCCATGATGTCTTCCATGCGGTTGCCGGCGAGCTTGGTCAGGCGCGCGTCGCGACGCTTGTGCTGACGTTCGAGCGCCACGTCCTTGGCCAGCCGCTCGTCCTGCACCACGATGAAATCGTCGCCCGCGTCGGGCACGCCCGACAGGCCGAGCAGCTGCACCGGAATCGACGGGCCGGCCGAATCGACTTGCGTGCCGCCTTCGTTGAACATCGCACGCACGCGGCCGTATTCGACGCCGCAGACGATGAAGTCGCCCTTCTTCAGCGTGCCCTGTTGCACGAGCACGGTCGCGACCGGACCGCGGCCCTTGTCGAGACTCGATTCGACCACGACGCCGGTGGCGAGGCCATCGACAACCGCGGTCAGTTCCATCACTTCGGCCTGCAGCAGGATCGAATCGAGCAGATTGTCGACGCCGTCGCCGGTCTTGGCCGACACCGGCACGATCTGCACATCGCCGCCCCATTCTTCGGGGACGACTTCGTGCTGCACCAGACCCTGCTTGACCTGATCCGGATTGGCCTCGGGCTTGTCCATCTTGTTCATCGCGACAATCAGCGGCACCTTGGCGGCGCGCGCGTGATTGATCGCCTCGATCGTCTGCGGCATCACGCCGTCATCCGCGGCGACAACCAGCACGACAATGTCGGTGAGCTTGGCGCCGCGCGCGCGCATCGCGCTGAACGCAGCGTGGCCCGGGGTGTCGAGGAAGCTGATCACGCCCTTGTCGGTCTTCACGTGGTAGGCACCGATGTGCTGCGTGATGCCGCCCGCCTCGCCCGCGGCCACCTTGGTGCGGCGGATATAGTCGAGCAGCGAGGTCTTGCCGTGATCGACGTGACCCATGATCGTGACCACGGGCGGACGCGGCTCTTTATCGCCCGCGACTTCGACCTTGGCCAGCGTCGTTTCGGCGGTCGCTTCCTCGAGCTTGACGGCGCGATGGCCGAGTTCCTCGACCACAAGCACGGCGGTGTCATGGTCGACTGGCTGATTGATCGTCGCCATCACGCCCATCTTGAACAGCGCTTTGACCACATCGGCGCCCTTGACCGCCATCTTCTGCGCGAGATCGGACACGAGAATCGATTCGCCGATCGCGACATCGCGCGTGACCGGCGCGGTGGGCTTGGAAAATCCGTGTGGACCGCTCGACGGCGCACGCGTCGGCTCCATCTGGCGGCGGGGCTTGCGTTTGATCGCACCGCGGCGCGCGTGACCTTCGTCGGAAAGGTGCAGCTCGGCGCCGAAATAACGCGGAGCGCCGTTGGCATCGGTGCTGCCTTCCTCGCGCATGCGATGCGAACCGTGCTTGGGCTTGGCATGACGATGCGCGCTGTTATTGTCTTCCTCGCCGCTGCGCGGAGGACGCGGACCACGCGGCGCGTCCGCAGGCTTGCGCGGCGCCGGCGCGGCCGCTTCGGTTTTCGTCGCAGGTTTTTCCGCTGGCTTCGCGGCTTCATTTTCCGCAGCAACGCGCGCCTGTTCGCGCGCTTCCGCTTCGGCGCGTGCACGCGCCTCTTCGGCGGCGCGCAGCTTGGCCTCTTCTTCGAGGCGGCGGCGCTCCTGATCTTGGCGCGTGATTTCCTCGGTTTCGCGCTTGAGCGCGGACTCCTGCAGTTTTTTCAGCGCATCTTCGCGCTCGGCATTCGCGCCGCCCTGCTCGGCGTCGATTTCGCTGCGCTTGACGTAGGTGCGTTTCTGACGCACTTCGACGTTGACGGTCTTGCCGCGCGTCGCGCCTTGATTCACGGTGAGCTCGCTCATCGTGCGGCGCTTCAAAGTTACCTGGCGCGGCGCGTTGTCCTCGGTCTGCGCCGCGGCTTCGCCCTTGCCGTGAGTACGGCGCAGGAAGCCGAGCAGCTTGACCTTCTCGGTGTTCGAGACGACCTGGTCGGGGCTCGAAAATTTCATGCCGGCGCCGTCAAGCTGGGTCAGCAGCTTTTCCACGCTCATGCCGAGTACACCGGCGAGTTGTTTGATCGTTACGTCCGACATGCGTCGTTTCTCCGTTTGCACTGCGCGTCGTTGGGGGCCGCACAGCGCTTCTTTCTTTGTCGCCACCGTCTTTGTCACGGCGACGTCGATAGGTTCAAGTGCTCATAAGCACATCCGCATAGTGTTTCGCGCGAGGAACTACGCAGCGTCCGCCTGGCGCGCAGCCATGATCAATGCCGACGCCTTATT
>CAZDWH010000136.1:0-2345 GCA_964509025.1 uncultured Rhodanobacteraceae bacterium | reverse complement strand
TTACGTCCGACATGCGTCGTTTCTCCTGGCGCATCGGACGATGCAACAACCGTCCGGTGCTCTTTTCATTTCGCCGCCGCTTCCGCGTGCGCGGCAGCGACAGACTCATTGGTTCAAGTGCTCATAAGCACACCCATATCCGGTGTCGCGCCGAGCGACTACGCAGCGTCCGCCTGGCGCGCAGCCATGATCAACGCCGAAGCCTTGTCCTCGTCGAGGCCGTCGATCGCGAACTCCATCAGCTCGTCGGTCGCGAGATCGGCGAGATTCTCGCGCGTGACGATCTTGTGCTGCGCCAGCGTATACGCCGTCGCCTCGTCCATGCCGGGCACGCCAAGCAGATCGGTCGCAGGCTTGTGTTCTTCCATGTCTTCCTCGACCGCGAGCGCGTCGGTGAGCAGCGCATCGCGCGCACGCGCGCGCAGTTCCTCGACGATGTCCTCGTCGAAGCCTTCGATCGCGACCAGTTCCGCAGTCGGCACGTAGGCGATTTCCTCGATTGTGCTGAAGCCTTCCTGCACGAGGATGCCGGCGATTTCCGCGTCGACCTCGAGCTTGGCCTGGAACAGCTCGCGCGCCGCAGTCTGCTCGGCCTCGGACTTCGCCGCGACCTGGTCCTGAGTCATCACGTTGAGCTGCCAGCCAGAAAGCTTGGATGCGAGGCGCACGTTCTGGCCGCCGCGGCCGATCGCCTGCGACAGCTTGTCCTCGGCGACCGCGATGTCCATCGAATGCTTGTCTTCGTCGACGATGATCGACTGCACTTCGGCCGGCGCCATCGCGTTGATCACGAACTGCGCCGCATTCTCGTTCCACAGCACGATATCGATGCGCTCGCCGTTGAGCTCGTTCGACACCGCCTGCACGCGCGAACCGCGCATGCCGATGCAGGCGCCGATCGGATCGGTGCGGTGATCGTGCGCGAGCACGGCGATCTTGGCGCGGTCGCCCGCATCGCGCGCGGCGGCCTTGATCTCGACCAGGCCCTGACCGACTTCCGGCACTTCGAGCTTGAACAGCTCGATCATGAATTCCGGCGCGGTGCGCGAAACGAACAGTTGCGGACCGCGCTGCTCGGCTTTCACTTCGTACAGATAGCCGCGCACGCGGTCGCCCGCACGCACCGCTTCGCGCGGAATCGCCTTGTCGCGCGCGATATAGGCCTCGGCATTGCCGCCGAGATCGAGATAGATGCTGCCGCGCTCGACGCGCTTGACCACGCCGGTGACGAGTTCGCCGACGCGATCCTTGAATGCCGAAACGACAAGCGCGCGCTCGGCTTCGCGCACGTGCTGCACGATGACCTGCTTGGCGGCCTGCGCGGAGATGCGGCCGAAATCGGGATTGTCGATCCTCTCCTCGATGTATTCGCCGATCTGGATCTCGGGCTTCACGTCGACCGCGTCCATCAGGCGCAGCTGACGATCGGGCGACTCCATCACGACGTCGTCGGCGACGACTTCCCAACGGCGGAAGGTCTCGTACTCACCGCTATGGCGATCGATCGACACACGCGCCGACACATCCTCGTCGTGGTAGCGCTTCTTCGCCGCGGAAGCGAGCGCCGCTTCGAGCGCGTGAAAAATCACTTCGCGGTCTACGCCTTTCTCGTTCGCGACCGCTTCGGCCACCATCAACATTTCTTTGCTCATGCTACACCTTCATTCAATAGAGCCCCATCGTCGGGACTTCGACTAACGCACGTATCGCCACAACCCCAGGCTGTGGCCGCCCCCTTAACTTAAGGGGGCTCAAGTTCGTTGCAAATCTGTATACCTTGCTACTTTTTGCCTTTTTCCGGCTTCTTGCCCTTGCCGGGCTTCGGCGTTTCCGCGAATTCGGGCACGAGCTTGGCCTTGTGCACGTTGCCGCTCGCGATCTTCACCGCGACGCCATCCTGCTCGATCTCGATCGAGTCGCCTTCGACACCGAGGATCGGGCCCTGGAAGCGGCGGCGTCCATCAAGCGGCAGATTCAACTCGAGCTTGGCTTGCTGGCCGATGAAGCGTGCGAACTGCGCCGGCGTATACAACGGGCGGTCCAGCCCCGGCGACGATACCTCGAGCGTGTAGCGGCCTTCGATCGGATCATTGACGTCGAACAGCGCCGACACCTGGCGGCTCACCGCCTCACAATCATCCACGGTTACCGCGCGTTCGGCGCAATCGATATACACGCGCACAAGCGAATTACCGTGCGACGGACTGTACTCGACGCCGAGGCATTCGAGTCCCATGTCCGTGATCGCGGGCGATATCAATTCGGTTAGCTGCTCGTTGCGCATTGAAAACAAAATCCACAAAACAAAAATGGGCCAGAGGCCCATTCCATAGTCCGCCGTTTTT
>CAZDWH010000135.1:0-8042 GCA_964509025.1 uncultured Rhodanobacteraceae bacterium | reverse complement strand
GCGGCGGGGCAAACCCTTGGTCTGGTTAAGTGTGGTGTAATTACGCGGTCCAGGCACGGCAAACAACGGGTACAGGGGAAGGCAGGACGATGGCCGTTACTGCTGGCGGCAGCGGCGGCGGGGCAATGGCGGACATCAACGTGACGCCGCTCGTCGACGTTATGCTCGTGCTGTTGATCATCTTCATGATCACCGCGCCGATGCTCACGCATCGCGTCAAGATCGATTTGCCGCAGCCGAATCCCAATCCACCACCGCAGCCCGAGAATCCGCCGGAGCCGATTCTGCTGTCGGTGCGCACGGGTGGTCAGTTCTACTGGAACGATCAGGTGGTCGGCGAAGAACAGATGCAGCAACTGATGACGATTGCGTCGAAGAAGAATCCGCAGCCCGAGCTGCAGATCCAGGCCGACAAGACCGCCAAGTATCAGCTGGTTGCGACCGTGCTGACCGACGCGAAGAACGCCGGCCTGGAGAAGATCGGATTCCAGCCTGCGCGCGGCGCTGGTCAATAGCCGCACTGTCTTGAGCCAAGACCAAACGCCGCAGCAATGCGGCGTTTTTGTTTGTGCGGCGGGCGAACCCAAGGTTTTGATTTGCGTACACGAACTGCGCTAGGCTGGCGACGCACGCTCCCGTGCCAGGTGGAGATCCGGTTATGGCCGCATTTGCACTCGATCGCGAAGCTGGCTCCTTCGCGCAGATCAATGTCACGCCGCTCGTCGACGTCATGCTCGTGCTGCTGATCATCTTCATGCTCGCGGCGCCGATGCTGACGCACAAACTGACGCTCAATTTTGCCGTCTCAGAGTGCTTCCAGAGTTGCCCCAAGCCGAGCGATCCGGTCAATCTGTCGATCAAACAGACCGGCGAGCTCTATTGGAACGGCGTCGCACTCAATCGCGGCGAACTCGCTCAAAACCTTGCCATACTTGCTCAACAGACTGATCCGCCGTCGCTCACTCTGCGGCCGGAAGCGCGCACGCGCTACGAGCTCGTCGCCAGCGTGCTCGCCTCAGCCAAGAACGCCAACCTGCAGCGCATCAGTATCGAGTCGCCACGCTGAGCCAAAGCAGCAGCCTTCGCCACGACGCGAAGGTTGCCGGCTAGGCCAAGGTGCGCAAATAAGCCTTCACGGTTGCATCGAGTCCGGCGTAGAGCGCTTCGCCGATCAGGGCATGGCCGATCGAGACTTCGGCGAGAAACGGAATCGCCGCCTTGAGCGCGCCGAGATTGGCTTGGCTGAGATCGTGTCCGGCATTCACGCCGAGCCCCGCGGCGCGCGCGCGTTCCGCGCAGCGTGCGCAATCTGCCAGCGCGCGCGCGTGGTCACCGCGCGCAAACGCTTCGGCGTACGGTCCGGTATAAATTTCCACGCGATCCGCGCCGAGTTCAGCGGCGAGCGCCACGTCGTCATCGTCCGCGTCGACGAACAGGCTGACGCGTGCACCGAGTGTCTTGAGTTCGGCAATCAGCGGCTTGAGCCGCGCGCCGTCTGCACGCAGATCGAAACCGTGGTCGGAGGTTAGCTGCGCATCGCCATCGGGCACTAGCGTGCACTGCGTCGGCTGCACTTCCTCGACCAGCTTGAGAAATCCCGGATAACCCGCGCGCGCCGGCGCAAAGGCGTTGCCTTCGATATTGAATTCGACTCGCCCCGCTATCAGAGCCTGCAACGCGCGCACGTCGTCGGCGCGGATATGGCGCTGATCGGGACGCGGATGCACGGTGATTCCAGCGGCGCCCGCGGCGATACATGCGGCGGCGGCCGCGCAAACATCCGGTTCGTCGCCGCCGCGCGAGTTGCGCAGCACGGCGATCTTGTTGACGTTGACACTGAGCTGGGTCATGGCTTGGCCAGGTTCGCATGGGGATGCAGGGGTTTGGCGATACGTTGCACGCCGCCGAGATCGAGCGCGAGTTGCATGACGCGGCCTTGCGCGTTGCGCTGCACGGTAACCTCGACCGCGCCGTCGGCATCGGCCAGATGATCCGGCGCATAGGCCTGCAGCATCAAGCGCGGCGCGCGCGCCGCCTGCAGGCTGAGCCTCTCGCCCTCGACGCCGATGCGCAACCACAGGTCAGGATCGATACGCCAGTCGCCGCGCAGCTCGTCGAGCTGCTCCGGCCGCAGTTTGATCGCCGGGCGCGCCAGGTGCGGTGCGCGCCGGCTCAGCCTGCGCGCGGAGACATGCGCACCGTCACGGTGCAGCACCAGCCCGTCGATCGTGTCGGGATCGCGCATGAAAGTTACGCCGGAGTTGGTTTCGTCGTTCGCGAATGCATCGCGCTCGAGCGGATGCAGTCGCTGTGGCCACGCGCCGGGCAGCTGCAGGCTCAGGCGATCGTCGTGCACGCGCACGATCAACTCCTCGCGCGAAGCAAGCTGGTACAGGCCCGGATATTCATCGAGTTTCGCTGCAACGACATGCGCCGCACCGTGCGGCGGTTCCGGCAACAAGCTCGCCTCGTTGAGCCAGGCCATGCCTAGCTCGGCCAGATCGCTCGCCGAATTGCCGAGCAGCACGATTGCCTTCTGCTTGTCGGTGCGAAATCCGAGGAACGTGGCGAAACCCGCCGTCTCGCTCGCGCGCCACACGAGCGGCCAACTGCCTTCCGGACCCTCGACCTCGCGTACGTTCCATCCGAGCGCGGACTGGTCGGGCAGCGTCACGATCTCGCCCGGCCGCGCGAGCGCCGGCGCACGCGCCTGACGCGCGAACAATAGCGCCGAGCGCAGCGGCGAATCGCCCGGCTTGAGACAATGCTGCAGGAAGGCGACGAGATCGGGCAGCGTCGAACGCAAACCGGCGGCGGCACCAAGCACGCCGTAGTGCCAGTGCGGCGCAGCATCGCTGCCGCTGTACCCGGCAAGCAGGTTCGACGTGTCGTCCAGGGTCGTATGCGCGAGTCCGAGCGGGCCCAAAATTTTGTCACGTAGCACCGCCGCATAAGGCGCGCCATGAACGCGGCCGAGCAAATGTCCGAGCAGCCCGACATTGAGCACCGAATAAACCGGCGCGGCATTCGGCGCCGGCGGCGCGGTGCGATAGGCGAGAAAACCGAGCAGGTCTTCTGCGGCATAGTCGGCGAAGGGATCGTCGAGCTCGCGCGGAAACAGGTTGAGCGGTTGCGGCGGCAGCGCCGAGCGTTGCGTGATCAGCGATTCGAGCGTGATGCTTCCGGTCGCAGGCTCGCGCAGCGGAAAATCCTGCGGTAGCAGCTTGCTGATCGGATCCGATAGGTGCAGCTTGCCCTCGAGCGCCGCCTGCGCCAGCAGCAAACCGGCGAACACTTCGCTGACGGCGCCGATCTCGAACTGGCTGCTCGCGTCGGGTTTGGCGCCCTGCGCATTGTCGCCATGTCCGAAGTACACGGTTTCCTGCCGCTCGCCGGCAATCAGACCGACGGCGACTCCGGCGTAGGCGTGCTCAGCCACGCCGCGCTCGAGCACCGCGCGGTAAGGCGCACCCAACAGCGAAGCCGGTGCAGCGGGCGCCGGTGCGCGCGCCGCCGAGCTGAGCGAGGGCAGCAGAAGCAGAGAAAGAAAAACGCGCACGGGCGCACTACGCAAGGCGTGCAACATGCGCCAAGAATAACAGCGGTGCACGACGATCAGAGAAGGGGACCACGTCCTTGTGGCAGGAGACTTCCTGTGGGAGTGTGCAGCTTGAGACCGCACACCGGGGCAAAAGTTCCGGAAGTCCGGAAGAAGCTACGGTGCTCAGCAGCTTGCTCGCCGGCCGAGCTTCCCGCTGGGTGGCTTTACGGGCAATTCTCGGGAATCGTCTTCCAGGCGATCGGGTCCCAATAGGTGTCTTCGCCGAGCTTGAAACCGCGGTCGCGGTTGAAGCGCGCGGCGATCATCACCGTGCTGTTCGGCGCGACATCGATATTGAGCTTCTTGAGCTTGTTGTTGCGCAGGGTCGCGATCGAACCCACGCCCATCTCACTGGTCGGGATGCGCTCCGCTACCTCGAGCACGTGCGAGCCCGCGCTCACACGGAACTTCTGCGCAGTCGAGGGGCCGGGCGCTACGCCGTCGATGGTCAGGATCAGCGCGCCGTACAGGGCCTGTTGCCTCGGCGCAAGATCGATCATGCTGACGCGGCCGCAGCCGGAGGCCACATTGCCGCTGCCAGCAGGCATGTCCGCCGAAGCGATTGCCGGACCGCCAAGGCCGAGACGCAGTGCCGGCAAGGTGACGCTTTGCATCGCGCCGGCCAGCGCAAGCGGCGTGCCGCTGCGTTCCACGTCGAGCTTGATCGCCGCGCCATCGGGCAACGACTCGACGCTGGCCTTCAAGGTAGAAGCGGCCAGCGCGCGGCCGTTCTCATCCGCACCAAGATCGCGCAACGAGTGGCCGTTGACCGCGACGAGCACATCGCCCGCGCGCACACCAAGCAGCGCTGCCGCGCCGCCCGGACTGGTGCCGAGCACGCGCAGGCCGTCGCGCGCATGCGCCGCATTGGTCGCGTCGACGAGCAATCCGAGGTCGGCCGCGCGGTGCGCCGGCTCGTCGATATTGAGATTGAGCTGCTCCGGGTGCGCACCGAGCGCGCCCGAGACGGCGAGCCGCGTGAGCAACTGCTGCACTTCCTCACGCACGCGCTGCGCTACCGCCGGATCGGCGACCGCATCGGCGGCGCTGGCGGCGAGAGTCGTGCCGAACAGCAGGGAAACAATCAGGGAACGCAACATGTGATTCACCAGTGGGTTCAGATATGAGTGAGCGCAAGCCCCTGCTTGCGCGCAGCGAGCAAGGTATCGAGCAATTCGCTGCGGCGTTGCCACAACGGCGACACGTCTTCGGTCGGTGGCCCGTTCTCATAGACGCTGCGTAGACGCTGATCGACGGTGTCGAGCTCGGAGGTGAGGTCGTCAGCACCGACGGACGCGACCGCGCTGTGCTCACTCTGCAGCACGGCCAGCTGCAATTCGAGCGCCTGCGCGCGCGCCTGCCAGTCGATGCGCTCCGGCTCGTGCTGCGCATGGCGCGGATAGACCAAGACCAAGCTGACCACCGCTACCGCAAGCGTCGTACCGATGCCGAGACGCTGCCAGCGCTTGCGCGACACGCGCCGCGCACGTGCGACGCTGATGCGCGTCCACAGCGCGGTCGAGGCTTGCGCGTCGAGCGTCGGCGCGGACATGTCATTGAAAGGCGAATGCGTGTTCATGCGAGGCTCCCGAGCGGCAGCGACGGCGTTGTCGCGACCACGGCGTGCAGGCGCTGCAGGGCACGCGAGACGATCGATTTGGAATAGCTTTCGCTCTGTCCGAACAGCGTCGCGATCTCCGCGTGCGTATAGCCTTCGAGCTCGTGCAGCACGACGATCGCGCGCGCGCGCGCCGGCAGGCGTTGCAGCAGCGCCCATGCGTCCACCGTTTGCGCGGGCGAGGCCGCATTGTCCGCCGCCTCGTCGAATGCGCTTTCCGGATCCTGTTCGGTAAAACGCTTGCGCGCGCGCAGCTGATCGATCGAGGCATTGACCGTCATGCGCTTGAGCCAGGCACCGAACGGTGCCTCGCCACGATAACTGCGTATGGTTTCCATCAACTTCAAAAAAACCTCCTGCACCAAATCTTCCGCCTGCGCCGGATTGGTCGTAAGACGCAGGGCAAGGCCGTAACAGGCCTGCCCGTAACAGGCGTACACCGCTTCGAAAGCCTGCATCTCGCCGCGTTGGGCACGCGCGAGCGTCATCGCATCGAGCGCCTGTGCGAAGCCCGACGGCGATGCGGCGCGGTGCGCTTCGTTGTCGGCGCTGCGGCTCATCGACAACAAGGACGCGGCAGCGCCGTCGAGCGTCGCAGCCGTATCCGCAGGTTCATGATTCATCGAGAATTCCCGGTCTCGTGGCGAAACGAACATACGCGCATCGCGGGCCCGCGCCAAGCCAGTGCGCCGCAGAGGTCGGGCAGCGGAGCGAGGCGCAACAAGCGCCATTCCGCTGCGTCCCCGGCCTCGGCCGCAATCGCCTGCAAGCCGATGACGTCGCCTGCGGCGTCGAGCTCGAAATCGAGCCGTTCCAGCCCGAACGCGATGCCGCGGCCGAGCGCCTTGAGCACGGCTTCCTTGCAGCTCCACAGGCGTACAAAAGCCACGCCGAGGCGTTCGGGTGCCAGGGCGTCGAGGGCGGCGTACTCGCGCGCAGTGAAGTAACGCCGCGCAAGTTCCATCCACGGGCGCGCGCGGCGCATGTTTTCGATGTCTACACCGAGCACCTGCGCGCGCGCCAGCGCGACGATCAGCGCATCGGCGCTATGTGCGAGGTTGAATTGCAGTGCAGCGGTATGCGCTGCGCCGAGAAACGGCTTGCCATGCTCGTTGCGCTCGATTCGCAGGTCGGCCGCGTCGATGTGCAGATAGGCGCCGAGCAGCACGCGCAACTGATGCGCGTGATCGACCTTGCCTGCGTCCGCCTTCGACGTGGGAAAAAACCACAGATGGATCTCGTCGTCTGCGAGCGACTGCGGCGCAGACACCGGCCTGAATTCGGTGGCGGCAATCACTCGCATTTCGGCTGTGTGCGGAGGTGCGCGACGCGGCTCACCGCACCAGCCGCGTCTCGACCAGGTTCTGTACCACGGAAGGGTCAGCCAGCGTCGAGATGTCGCCGAGCTGATCAGGTGCGTTCTCGGCGATCTTGCGCAGGATGCGGCGCATGATCTTGCCCGAGCGCGTCTTCGGCAGGCCCGGCGCCCACTGCAGATAGTCCGGTGTCGCGATCGGGCCGATTTCCTTGCGCACATGCGCGACGAGTTCCTTGCGCAGCGCATCGGTCGCCTCGACGCCGGTCTTGAGCGTGACATAGGCGTAGATGCCCTGGCCCTTGATGTCGTGTGGGCAGCCGACCACCGCGGCTTCGGCGCACGCATGATGACCCACCAGGTGCTTTTCGACCTCGCCTACCTCGACCGGTTCATCCCGGCGTTCCGCGGGTCCACGCCGGCACCGCTCCTCGTGCCGAGAGTGAGTCCGCACTCATCGCTCGTCGGAACCGCGTTCGACTACGCCGTGCGAGTGGAGCTCAAACATCGTGCGCCACACGCCCGATCCGACCACTGGATCGCCGAGTCGGCGCTGCCGCTGCTCTCTCGCCGAGACCGAGCGAACGCCGAGCGGACGATCGGCGCCGCGCGCCAGGCGTTCGAACACCTGCCGAAGAACGTGTTGGCGCGCTTCTCGATCATCGCCGACCACGCAGCGCGCCTCGCGCCGCTCGACTTGATGTACCGCGCCGGCCTCTCGCCGTTCGACGGCACGTCGCAGGTCGATGACAAGAGCATCGCCGCCGAGGTCGCCGCGCTGCTTGCGGTGGCGAGCCCGCTCTGGTCGTTCGCGACGGAGGGCACGCTGCTCCTGAACCCGGCTGTCTGCGGCAACCTGGTCGGCGGCGCCGACGCGGACATCATCGTGGGGAACACCATCATCGAGCTGAAGACGTCGAAGGACCCGATCGTCGAGCGCGATCACCTCCGCCAGCTCGTCGGCTACGCGTGCCTCGCGGCGCTCGCACCGGAGAACGTCTTCCCGCGGATCGACACGCTGGCCGTGTACCTACCGCGCTTCGGGCTGCTGCGGACCTTCCCGCTCGTGGCGGCCAGGGAGGACCTGATCGACACGGCGGCGTTCCTCTCGGACACGTGGCGCGGATGCGGCGCGCCTGCCGCCTCGCGACAGCGGGTGGCGTCGTGACGACAGTGATCACCCCGCACGTGCGTGAGCTCCCGATGGGCTCGCGTAAGGTGCTCTTCCGCGGACTGAGCGATTTCGAGATCGAGCAGTACGAACGCGCCGGCACCGTGGTGCTGCGCCCTCGCGTGCCAACCTACTACGAGCACTCGCTCGGCGCGCACTTCGTCCAGAGGCAGCGCCTGTCGACGGAGCACGTGCTCGACATGCGACGCCGATTTCTCTCGCTGTCGCTCAGTGAGCAGATCGCGATGTGGTACGCGACGTCTGGCGGGTACGACGATGGCATCGTCGCGGTCTACCAGGCGCCCGACCTTCTGAACGAGAACACGAGCGGAGCGGG
>CAZDWH010000134.1:4280-8194 GCA_964509025.1 uncultured Rhodanobacteraceae bacterium | reverse complement strand
TTCCTGTTCTCGCCCGAACGCGCGCGCGCACCGATCACGCGCCTGTCCGGCGGCGAGCGCAATCGCCTGCTGCTCGCGCGCCTGTTCGCGCAGCCTTCGAACTTGCTCGTGATGGACGAGCCGACCAACGACCTCGATGTCGAGACGCTGGAGCTGCTCGAGGAACTGCTCGCTTCCTACCAGGGCACCTTGCTGCTCGTGTCGCACGATCGCGAGTTCATCGACAACGTGGTGACGTCGACGCTCGTGCTGGAGGGCAATGGACGGGTTGGCGAATATGTGGGCGGCTACGCGGATTGGCTGAGGCAGCGGCCAGATGAAGCAAAACGCGCGACGCCGGATGCGACGACACAAAAAAAAGCAACTATCCCCGCTACAGCCGAAGCCGGCTTGACGAACGCAGCGCCCATCGCGCCGGCCAAGCGCAAGCTCAGCTACAAGGACGCGCGCGAACTCGAACTACTGCCCGCGCGCATCGAGCAGCTCGAAACAGAAATCGCCGCACGCACGCAGGCGATGCACGAGCCGGCGTTCTTCAAACAGGACAGCGCGACCATTCTCAAGGCCAACAACGAACTCGCCGCATTGCAGGCCGAGCTCGATGCGGCGTATCAACGCTGGCAGACGCTCGAAGGCTGACATCCACGCTGCGTCCGCAAGAGCGCGGTGCGTTACAAGCCGCAGCACGTTTCCGCTAAGCTCGCACGGACTCCAGCGGATAAGCGCCATGCTGCTTCGTACTCTCGCCTGTTTTGCCATCCTCAGTCTCGGCGCATTTTCCGACGTGGCGAACGCGCAGACTGCGCGCCCCAAAACCTGCCTCGTTCTCGGCGGCGGCGGCGCACGCGGCGCGGCGCATATCGGCGTGTTGAAGATCCTCGAACGCGAGCATGTGCCGATCGACTGCATCACCGGCACCTCGATGGGCGCGATCGTTGGCGGGCTCTACGCGGCGGGCTACAAGGCCGACGAGGTCGAGGCGGTATTGCGCGGCATCGACTGGAAGGACATGTTCAACGACGACCCGCCGCGCGCGGAGCTGCCGATGCGGCGCAAGGAGGACGAGCTGCGCTTTCTTGGCGGCATCGAACTCGGCCTGCGCGACGGCAAGATCGCGTTGCCGCGCGGCGTGATCCAGGGACAGAAATTGCAACTGCTGCTGCGTCGCCTGCTGCTGTCCACGCTGCAGACGAAATCGTTCGACGACCTGCCGATCCCGTTCCGCTCGATCGCCACCGACATCGGCGCGGGCGAAAAGGTCGTGTTCGCCGACGGCGACCTGCCGATGGCGATTCGCGCGAGCATGTCGGTGCCTGCGGCGTTCGCGCCGATCCGTTATCGCGGCCGCCTGCTCGTCGATGGCGGCATCACCGACAACGTGCCGATCGAGGAGGCGCGCGCGATGGGCGGCCAGCGCCTGATCGTCGTCAATGTCGGCGCGCCGCTCGCGGGCGAGGACACGCTCAACTCGCCGTTCGCGATCGCGAACCAGATGCTCACGGCGATGATGAAGCGCGCGACCGACGAGCAGCTGCACACGCTCGGCGCGAACGATGTGCTGCTCGTGCCGCCGCTTGGCGATCTCGACAGCGCGGCGTTCACGCGCGCGCCCGAAGCGGTGGAGTTCGGCGAAAAGGCGGCACAGGAGCAGATCGGCAAGCTGCGCGCGTTCGCTGTGAGCGAAGAAGCCTACGCGGAATTCGCAACGCGGCATCGGCGCCTGCCGTTCGATCCGCCGTTAATCGCGTTTCTCGATGTACAAACGCGGCGCAGCCGCACCGCCGGATACGTGCAGCAGCGCCTGGCCAACGTCGTCGGCAAGCCGTTCGATGCGCCGCAGCTCGAGCGCGAGATCGGCGATGCCTATGGCGAAGGCAGCTACGAACGCATCACCTACGACCTGGTCGAACGCGATGGCAAGACCGGCCTGTCGGTGTTGCCAGTGGACAAAGGTTGGGGGCCGAATTTCCTGCGCATGGGCCTGCGCCTCTCGGACAATTTTGCCGGGCGTAACAGCTATCAGCTGTTCACTGAAGCGAACTTCACCGGACTCAATTCTCTCGGCGGCGAGGTCCGCAACCGCGTGCAGCTCGGGCAGACGACTGAGTTGTATTCCGAATTCCTGCAGCCCTGGGGCGAGACCGGCGAGTACTACGTCGCGCCATATCTGCAGTACAAGGCCTACAACTTCCCAATCAACGACGGTAGCAACGTAGCCGATCTAGCCGAGTATCGCCGCCGGCGCGCGCTCGGCGCGTTCGAGGTCGGCTACACGCCGAGCACGGCATGGCAATTGTCGACCGCGCTCGAATACGGAAACGATGGCGCGCATTTACGCATCGGCGCCGCCACCGGCGCGCTGCCGCAGAGCGTCTCGGCGAGCTTCGGTGGCGTACTGACGCGTGCGATCTACGACGACCTCGACAGCTCGGCGTTTCCAACACGCGGCACACGGCTCGATCTCACTTACGAAGTGCTGCTGACGCAGCTCGGCTCCACCGATGCAACGCGCATCTTTCGCGGCCGCTGGGCCCATGCGCTTTCGTACGGCGCGAATAACTGGCTGTTCGGCGCGAGCCTCAATTCCGCGAGCGGCAATGGCAGCGGTGCGCAGATTGCGGCATTCAGCCCGCTCGGTGGATTGACCAATCTTTCCGGCTACACCGAGAACCAGCGCTTCGACTCGCAGACTGCGCTGCTGCGCGCGGTGTACTACCGCCGCCTCACCGATGCGACGAGCCTGTTCAGCGTGCCGGTGTACCTCGGTGGCAGCCTCGAAGCGGGCGGCTTGTGGGCGCGGCGCGATGACATCGGCCGCAATATGATCGGCGCCGGCAGTCTGTTTCTCGGCATCGACACTTTTCTCGGCCCGATTTTTATCGGCTACGGCTATGCACAGGGCGGACACAACGCCGCGTATCTCACGTTCGGTTCGCTGTTGCGCACGAACGACTACTAGCCCGTATTCTGCAGGCCCTGCGCAATGCCGTTGACCGTGGCGACCAGCGCGCCGAACAACTCTTCATCGCTGCTACCGCCCTCGCGCCAGCGCGCAAGCAAGTCGCACTGGATCAGGCTCATCGGATCGATATAGGGATTGCGCAGGCGGATCGACTGCGCCAGGCGCGGATCTTCGGCGAGCAGGCGATCGGTGCCCTTGAGCGCGAGGATCCAGCGCTCGGTGCGCGCGAACTCGGCCTCGATGAGCGGAAAGAATTTCTCGTGCAGATCGCCGGCGAGGCGCGAGAAGCGCGCGGCGATTGCGAGATCGGATTTCGCCATCACCATTTCGACATCATCGAGCATAGTGCGGAAGAACGGCCAGCGCTGGGCCATCTCGCGCAAACTGTCCTCACCTGCCTCCGCCGCCGTGCGTTCCAGCGCCGTGCCGACACCGTACCAGCCAGTGAGCCCGCAGCGGTTCTGCGTCCAGGCGAACACCCAAGGAATCGCGCGCAGATGGTCGATGCTGCCGGCGCCGCGGCGCGACGGACGTGAGCCGAGCGTCATGCGTTCGATCACGTCAATCGGCGTCGCCGCGCGGAAGTAATCGACGAAACCCTCGGCGCGTACGAGCGCGCGATACGCATCGGCGCCATGTCGCGCGGCGATCGCGGCGACGACGCGCCAATGTGCCTCGCGCGGTTCGGGCGGACGCGGGCGCAAGCTTGCGCGCAACACCGCGCCGACCGTCTGCTCGAGCGTGCGCAGCGCCAGCGCGCGAATGCCGAATTTGCGATGAATCACCTCGCCCTGTTCGGTCACGCGCAGGCGGCCGCCGATCGAGCCACGCGGCGCGGCAACCAGCGCGCGCGTGGTCTTGCCGCCGCCGCGGCTGGCCGAGCCGCCGCGGCCGTGGAAGAACCCAATATCGACGACCGCCGTCCGCGCAATCTTCAACAAATCCACTTTTT
>CAZDWH010000134.1:0-4270 GCA_964509025.1 uncultured Rhodanobacteraceae bacterium | reverse complement strand
GGTACTTTTTGCGCCGCGGTCTGGGGCACATTTCAGACAATCCCACGTGCGAAGTTTGAGGGGCCCAGCGCGACACCGCGATGCCCCCATCCTTCGTCGAGTCGGAATAGCCGAGCATCACCGTCTGCCGATTGCCACGCGCCGCGAGATGCGCGCGATACGCCGGATCGGCAAGCAGCGCGCCCAATGTTTCCGGTGCGTGCTGCAGATCATCGATGGTTTCGAACAGCGGCGCGATGTCGAGCGGCACCTTGCCGGCGTCGTCGACGCAGCCGGCGCGCCGCGCGAGCGCGAGCACGGCGAGTACGTCGGCCGCGCTCTTCGCCATGCTGATGACGTAGAGGCCAATTGCAGCGGCGCCGTAAGCGTCGCGCGCGTAGGCGAGCTGATCGAATACTGCATCGAGCATCGTGCCGACCGCGTCGGTCGGCTCCGCCAGCTCGGCATCACCGCGCGCAAACGGATCGAGCCGCACGCGCTGCTCGGTCGCATCGCGTTGCGGCCAGTCGGCGTCGCCGAGTGCGGCGGCGAGCGCCTGGGCATGCACGCGCGAATCCTGACGCACGTCAAGCCGCGCCAGATGGAAGCCGAAAGTGCGCACACGCCGCATCAGGCGCTGCACCGCGAACCAGCCGGCGTTGCGTCCCTTGTTCGCATCGAGGCTGGCGGCGAGCAACCGCAGATCGGCGAGCAACTCTTCAGATGAGGCGTAGGCGATTTCTTTTTCTTCCGCCGTCGCGCGCAGGCGCGCGCGTACGAACGCGAGCAGGCTGCGGTACGGCATGTCGGCGTAGCGCGGATTGGGCGTTGCCGCAACCGCGGGCAGTTCGCCGCGATATTGCTCGATGCGCGCGAGCACCGCCGCATCGAATTGCGCCTGGTCGAGCGACTGGCTCAACTCGCGCGCGAGCTCGCGACATTCCGCGTCGTAGCGGTCCAGCACCAAGGTGCGCTGTGCACGCAGTGTCGCCGCGATCGTGTCGGCATTGACGTTCGGATTGCCGTCCATATCGCCGCCGACCCATGAGCCAAAACGCAACAGCGCCGGCAGCGGCAGCGCACGGCCGTAGACGCTGCGCACGGCCTCTTCGAATACTTCGTAGAAGACCGGCAACACGCGGTAGATCGGATCGGCGAGATAGAAGCTTACGTGCTCGAATTCGTCCTGCACGCGCGGCCGCGTGCGCGAGCTCTCCGCGGTCTGCCATCCCGAGGTCAGCGCCATGCGCAACACCGCTGTATCCGCCGCGCGCTCGCCGGGTGTGCGCGCGCCGTCGAGATCGGCGACCAGGCAGCGAAACATCGCCTGCTCTTTTTCGAGCAGGGTGCGGCGCACCGCCTCGGTCGGATGCGCAGTAAATACCGGTTCCACATCGAGACGCGGCAGCCAAGTAGCAAGTTCCTCCAGTCCCACGCCGGCCGCCTTGAGATAGGTGAGCACGTCGCGCAGACTATCCGGCTGCGGCGCCGCGCCCGCCCGCTCGTACGCACGGCGGCGGCGGATGCGATGCACGCGCTCGGCGATATTGACGACCTGGAAGTAGGTCGCGAACGCTCGCGTCAGTTGCGTTGCGATCCGCGGGTCGAGTCCGGTGACCTGCGCCACAAGCGCATCCGGCGCCACATCGCTGTCGCGCAGGCGGATCGCCGCCTTGCGGATCGCTTCGACGCGCGCAAGAAAGTCCTCGCCGAGCTGCTCCGCCAGCATCTCGCCTACCAGCGCGCCGAGCCGCCGCACGTCCTCGCGCAACGGCGCATCGTGCGGCAGGAATTCGATTTCGCGGCGCGTGTCCGAACCCATGACGTTTGGACGTCCAAATGGCGGGAAACGCTACTTTGCCCGTTTTTGTGCGCCGCAACAAGTGGCGCGTTCCCGATAGGCTGCACAAGCCGTCAGCAGGGCTGGACCGGCCAGGCAGTGTGATTTTCTCGCAGCTGATGCGAATCATCTCCGCGACAGGGAAAATCGGACGGGGAAATGAGCGCACAGGCGACAACCATGCGGGACGAGAAATCAGGGGCAATCTTCCAGGAACTGATCGAGCGCCACCGCGGCATCGTGTTCAAAGTGGCGAACACCTATGCGCGGCAGGCGGACGATCGCGCCGACCTTGCGCAGGACATCGTCGCGCAATGCTGGCGTGCGTTTCCGAGCTACGACGCGCAGCGGCCGTTTCCGACTTGGCTGTACCGCATCGCGCTCAACGTGGCGATTTCGTTCGGGCGTAGCACACGCCTGCGTGACGAACACGCGGTCGCATTCGACGCGGAACTGCACGATATCGGCGTCGACTTCGGCGCCGACGAAGCGGACAGCGAGCGCGTGCGAGCGCTATACCGCGTAATCGATCGCCTCGATCTGCTCAACCGCGCACTGCTGCTGCTCTACCTCGACGAGCGCAGCCAGCGCGAAATCGCCGAGATTCTCGGCATCAGCGAAACCAATGTGGCGACCAAAATCGGCAGGCTCAAACAGCGCCTGCGCGAAGACCTGAGCGAGGCATGAAAACGATGGAGACGACGATGGAACTCGACGAACTGAAATCCGCCTGGCAGGCGCTCGATCGGCAGATGCAGCGGCAATCCGCGCTGAATCTACAGATTTTCCTCGAACGCAAACTCGACAAAGTGCGCAAAGGTTTGTGGCGCATGTACTGGGGCAAGATCGTGCAGATCCTGTTCGGCGATGCGCTGATCTATTTCGGCATCATTTCCGCGATGCGCTACAACACCACGCCGCATCTACTGATCTGCAGCCTGTTCATGTTTGCCTACGGGCTGTTGATCGTGATTTTCGGCGGCGTGACCCTGGGCAAGGTCAGCAGCATCGACTACACCGCCTCGGTGCTGGAAATCCAGAAGCGCGTCGGCGCCCTGCAGCGGATCCAGGCCATCGGCAGCCTGTGCGCCGGCCTGCCGTGGTGGTTGCTCTGGCTCGCCATTTTCATGCTCGAGGTCAAGGGCATGCTCGGCGTCGACCTCTTGGTCACGGCACCCGCCTTTGTCTGGATCAACATTGCCCTCGGCGTGGCCGGACTCGGCGCGAGCGTGTGGCTCTATCGTCGCGCGCGCGATCCACAGCACCCGCGTCTGGCCAAGGTGTTGAACTCTGCTCCGCGCAGTTTGCGCGATGCGGAGGTTGCGCTCGAAGAAATCGCACGCTTCGAGCAGCAATAAGCAAGAGGCACTCGACCGCTGCGCGAGGACCGCCCCTCGCGCAGCAGCGAACTCAATCCTTGTGCTTGCGGAAAAGAATGTCGAACAGCGGTTTCCAGGTTTTGCCGCCGTCGCTCGATGCGGTGGCGGTTTCGCGCACGTCGTCGCCTTGCGGATACCAGACGACGTTGACACGCTGCTTGGCCTTGGCCGTGATCATGTCGCCTTCGAGCGTGATGCGGTCGCCCTTGCGTGTGCCTTCGAGCACGAGCAGTTCGCCGCGATTGGTCACCCAGCTTTGGTGCCAGACTTTGCGTGGCGCGTCGTAGATCGTGAAGCTCTGGCCGTGATGGCCGTCGAACTGGTCGTAGTCCTCGCGCAGGACGCAGCTTTCGAGGATCGCGTCGACATGGTTGCGCGCGACGGATTTCGAAGCGGGCGTGAGCGGCAGATCGAAGGTATCCCAATCGCCGATCCAGAAATCGAACTTGCGGAATTCCGCGTCGCTGCAGGACTTGGATACTTCCGCAGCATGCGTCTGCAAGGTGAAGAGTGCGCAAGTGGCGCACAACAGCCAGTAGCCTAGTTTCATGACACGCCCTCGTGTGAACGACGACCGATTCTTTCCCGCCGGGACTGGACCCGGGAACCGCCAATCCGCGTGCTCCCGACGGGGCCACTTACCGCGAAATTCGCCGGCCTAACGTGTATTTATCTTTTCATCGCGAATAAGCGATATAATCCACCCTGGATCGCGTTCTAGCCGACCGCTGCGCGGCGGCCTAACACGATCATTAACCTCTCCTGCCGAGGGGCGCTGCATTTTCGGGCCGCGATACGGCTGCGAAATCAGGCTCGGCGGGCTTTCGGGTCACATTACCGAACCGCGCCCGGCCAAACCGGAGAATCTACTGATGAACGCTGTCGTCAAAACCGCCGACAATCAAGACTACAAAGTCGCCGACATGTCGCTCGCCGACTGGGGCCGCAAGGAAATCGATATCGCCGAGCACGAGATGCCGGGCCTGATGTCGATCCGCAAGCAGTACGCCGCAACCAAGCCGCTCAAGGGCGTGCGCGTGACCGGCTCGCTGCACATGACGATCCAGACCGC
>CAZDWH010000133.1:0-8315 GCA_964509025.1 uncultured Rhodanobacteraceae bacterium | reverse complement strand
AGGCGCCGGTACCGCAGGCCAGCGTCGCGCCCGCGCCACGCTCGTACACGCGCAGGCGCACGCGCGCGCGATCGACGACCTGTGCGAACCCGGCGTTGCAGCCCTGTGGAAAATGTGGATTTGTGGACAAAGCCGCGCCGAGTGTCGCGAGTGGCACAGTCGCGACATCGACGACTTCGACCACCGCGTGCGGATTGCCCATCGACACCGCACCGAAACGCAGATCGCTACCCGCGACTTGCAGGGCGTAGACGTCGGCAGCGGGCAGATCGAGCGGCACATCCGCCGGCGCGAAATGCGGCGCGCCCATATCGACGCGTACGCGGCCATCGCCGAGCAGTTCGACCGCAACCGGCCCCGACGGACTTTCGAGACGCGTCGCGCCCATACCGAGCGCGCCCGCGCGTTTGAGCCAGGCGGCGACGCAGCGCACGCCATTGCCGCACTGCCCGCTCGGCGAGCCATCGCTGTTGTAGATGCCGTAGTAGAACGCGCAGGACGGATCGCGCGCGGGCTCGATCGTCAGCAGCTGATCGAAGCCGACGCCGGTGTGACGATCGCCGATCCGCGCGATAGCACGCGTACCCAGCGCGAACCCGCTAGAGCGGCAATCGAGCACGACAAAATCGTTGCCGATGCCGTGCATCTTGGTGAAGGCGAGGCCCATCGACGCGCGATTATTGCTGCTTCGGCGCTGGCTCGGCCGCCTTCTTCGCGGCGTCCTTGTCCTGCTGCTCCTGCTTCGCCTTGTCAGGCAGCACGAGCGGCCCCTTGTTGCCGCAGGCGGCGAGCGCGGCACCGATCAGCGCGATGAACAACAGCTTGTAAGACATAGCATTCGTTCCGATTTCCGACGCATGCAGTATAGGGGCGACGCGGCCGTTTTGCAGGCAGTCATGCCGCCTTGCTACAGTCGCCTCGTCGCAGCGGGAGGAAGAGCTATGCTGTTTCTCGGTGACGAGTGGCTTATACCGGCGTTGGCCGCGACAGGCGTCGTGGCGGCGCTACTTGCGCTGGCCTTTGCGGTGTCCTGCGTGCGTCACGCGCGTGCGCGCCGGCATTTCCGCGCCGCGCATCGCAGCGTGTGGACGCTGTTGTTCGCCCTGCTCGCGCTGCTCGCGGGTAGCGGTGCGCTTATGCTGCGCGGATATCGCCTGCTCACGCAGGAAACCGTCGTTGCCACGATCGGCGCGCGCGAACTCGCGCCACAGCAGTTTGCCGTGACGGCGGATTTTCCCGACGGCAAGCAGGCGACCGGCACCTTGCGCGGCGACGAATGGCAGCTCGACGCGCGCGTGATCAAGTGGACGCCTGACGCGGTCACGCTCGGCGCCGAGCCCCTGTATCGCGTCGAACGCCTGTCCGGCCGCTATCGCGATGCCGCGCAGGCGCAAGTTACGCCGCCGACGCTGATCGCGCTTGGCGACGATTCGCGGTTCGATCTATGGCGACTCAAGCGCGAATTCCCGCGCTGGCTGCCGTGGATCGATGCCGACTATGGCAGCGCGGCGTACCTGCCCTTGCTCGACGGTGCGCGCTATACGGTGACGCTGAGCCCGCTCGGCGGCCTGATCGCGCGCCCGGCCGACGCTGCGACGGCGCAAAAGCTCAAGGCCGCAGGCTGGTAGAGCAACGTGTGGCTGAACTGGCGGGTCCGATGCACGCGGAGCCCGCCCCGTCACAAGCTCCAGGTCAGTGCTGTGTCGCCGGCTTGTCCGCGGGCGCTTCGGCGGGTGCGACCGCAGTCGGCGGCGCGCTGATCGCCTTGCCGGATTCCTGGATCGAACCGACGCTGACGGTCGCCTTGTACTCGCGGTCGCGCGAGGCGAAGTACAGAGCCGGGTCCCAGCGCTCTTTCGCGCTGAACGACCCTCCGCCGCAGCCCGCCTGCGGCGCTTCCACGCCGCCGGTGTAGACGGTCGGACCGCAATTGTCCTTGGTCGCCAACTGATTGGCACCGAAATCGAATCCAGTGTGCGAACCGGTGAGCTGCATCTGGCCCTGCTTGAGCTGCACCGCGAGGCGCGGCTTGGCCACCGCATCGGCATAGCGCTCGCCGAGCTTCTCGCGCAGTTTCTGCGCTTCGGCCAGCTGCTGCGGGGTCAGCTCTTTCTTCAGGCTGTCGCGCGTCGCGACAAAATCGGGGTAGTCGCGCTCGGCCGCGAGGTCGAACCAGGCATAGGCCTTGACCGGATCCTTGCGCGTGCCCTCGCCATTCATGTGCATCAGGCCGATGCTGAGCTGCGAGAGCTTGTCGGCATAGTAGGCGCCGATTTCAAAATACTTGAGCGCATCCTTGTATTCGTGATGCGCATAATGACGCATACCGGCGAACTCGCCGAACAGATCGGGGTGGTACCACGTGGAGGCATTGGCCATGGCGCGCAGCGCCTTCTGCACGCCGGGATCCTTCATCGGATCGTCGTCGGCGTGAACGAAACTCGCGCTTGCAAGCGCGATCAGAGCGAGGAACAACTTTCCATAACGCAGGGGGTGACGCATTGCCTACTCCTTGTTTCAATGCTGCGAAATGATGCGCGGACGCGATGGCGACGCACCAGTGTCGAAAGACATGATGCTGCTGCGAGGCATAAGGTCGCGCGACGCGTTTGCAAGACCTGCGCGTCGTGCGAAAAGTTCAGCGTCGGAACTATTTTTGTGTTTTTTTTGCTACTGGCAGCTGATCGAGGATGAACGCATAAGCCTCGGCAATCTCGCGATAGCGTGCGAAACGTCCGCTCTTGCCACCGTGCCCGGCCTCCATATTGATCTTGAACAGCAGCGGATTCCTGTCAGTTTTCGTCGCGCGCAGCTTCGCCACCCACTTCGCCGGTTCGTAGTACTGCACCTGCGAGTCGTTGAGTCCGGTGCTGACGAACATCGCGGGGTAGGCCTGCGCCGCGACATTGTCGTAAGGCGAATACGACAGCATGTATTCGTAGAACTTCGTATCCTGCGGATTGCCCCACTCGTCGAATTCGTTGGTCGTCAGCGGAATCGAATCATCGAGCATCGTCGTCACCACATCGACGAACGGCACCTGGGTGAAGATGCCGCGATAGTCCTGCGGCGCCATGTTCGCAATCGCACCCATGAGCAGGCCGCCGGCGCTGCGGCCAAACGCGAACACCTTGTCCTTGGCCGCGTATTTCTGCGCGACGAGGAATTCGGTCGCGTCGATGAAGTCGGTGAAGGTGTTTTTCTTTTCCAGCAGCTTGCCATGCTCGTACCAGTCGCGCCCCATTTCCTCGCCGCCGCGGATATGCGCGATCGCAACGACGAAGCCACGATCGAGCAACGAGACATAAGCCGGATTGAAACGCGGATCGCTCGACGCGCCGTACGAACCGTAGCCGATCTGCAGCAGCGGCGCAGTGCCGTTCTGTTCGTAGCCCTTGTGCCAGGCCAGCGACACCGGCACCTTCGCGCCGTCGCGCGCGAGCGCCCACACGCGCGTCGCCGCATAGTTCGCCGCATCGAAACCGCCACCGATCGCGTCGCGCTTCTTCAGCTCGCGCTTGCCGGATTTCATGTCGACGTCATAAACCGTGTTCGGCGTGACGAGCGAGGTGTAGTCGTAGCGCAGCGTATCGGTGTCCTGCTCGCGATTGTCGCCGATCTCGGCGACGTAATCCGCATCGTCGGCCTGCACGAACGTATCCGCACCGCCATGCCACGGCTTGATGCGCACACGCGCGAGGCCGTCGCTGCGTTCGCTGATCACGAGATAGTTCTTGAACAGGGCGATGCGCTGCAGCAACACGTCGTTTTTCGTCGGCACAATCTCGCGCCAGCGCGCCTTGTCGCCGACCTGCGCATCATCGACCTGCATCACGCGGAAATTCTTCGCCTTCCAGTTGGTGCGGATCACCCAGCGCCGATCGATATGCTCGGCGTGGTATTCGAGATCGTGCTCGCGCGGCGCCAGCACCTTGAAGCGCGCCTTCGGTTGGCTCGCCGGGATGAAGCGTATCTCGCTCGACAGCGTCGAGTGCTCGGCGATCTCGATGAACTTGTCGTCGCCGCTGCGGCCGACGCCCATGTAGTAGCTATGGTCGCGCTCCTCGTACACGGTCGGATCGGACTTCGGATCGCTGCCGAGCGTGTGCTTCTTCACGCGCACGGTGAGCAGGGTGACCGGATCGTTTTCGACATAGAACAAGGTGCGATTGTCGTCGGCCCAGGCCATCGATCCGGCCGTGCCCTTGAGCGCATCGGGCAGCACCTTGCCGCTGGCCAGATCCTTGAAGCGGATCGTAAATTGCAGGCGGCCAGCCGTGTCGTCGGCCCAGGCAAGCATCTGTTCGTTCGGGCTCACTTCTTGCGCACCAACCTGAAAGAAGTCGTGGCCCTGCGCCATCGCCGGAATATCGAGCAGCACCTGCTCCGGCGCGCCAGGCATGCCGCAGCGGCGCGACCGCACCGCGTATTCGCTGCCGGGACTGAAACGCGACTGATACCAGCAGTGCCGATATTTCGCCGGCACCGTCGCATCATCGGGCGCGAGCCGGCCGGTGATTTCCTTGAACAAGGTTTCCTGCAGCGCCTGCGTGTGCGCGGTCATCTGCGCGTAATACGTGTTTTCCGCCTTGAGATAGTCAAGCACCGCGGGCTGGCTGCGCGTGTCGTCGCGCAGCCAGTAGTAATTGTCGATGCGCGTGCCGCCAGGCGCGGAAATCGGATGCGACCGGATCGCAGCAACCGGCGCCTGTGGCTGCAGCGGCTGCGCGGGCTGGGTCGCGCAGGCGGCGAGCAACGTGGCCAGCGCCGCCGGAAGAAGATGCCATAAGCGCGAATGGATTCGCGTACTCAATCCCAATGCCGCAGACATGTCCTACCTCTCGTCGCCGATCGAGGTCGTCATGGTAGGGACGAGAAGGCGAACCGACAACTCCGAACCGCCCGTCTAGGGGTGCTGATCGAGATCGACCAGGGTTGTTGGCAGTGCGTCACTGGCGGGGGGAACGCCGCTCGCGGTTACCGGTGTACTCGCGTCGACCGCATCCAGCTTGAATTGCGCCGCCATGACCTCGCCGGAGCCCGCAAGCAGCACTCCGACTTCAATCGTCGCCGTCTCGGACGGAACATCGAGCACGATTTCCTGACGATTCCAGTTCGTCGTTCCGGTAATCGCGCGTGTCGCCATGCGGTCGATGCCCAACACCTTGCCGTTCTGGCCGTCAATGCGCATCCACAGCGCCGCTTGCCCTGCGACCTCCCGCGTGCTGAGCTGAGCGGAAAGGCGAATGCGCCGGCCGCGATACTTGTCGGCTGAGATGCCCTGCATCACGGTGGCGAATTCGGCAGCCGGAACAGCGGCCATGCGCGACAGATTGGTCCCCGTTGCGACATATGGTGCGCGACGTATGCCCAGAAAGCGTGTACCGACCGGCAACCCTTGCGCAATGTCGGTCCACGTCTCGTAGTATCGCTGCACATTGCTGACGAAGTTCCAGCCTTTGGGCGGGCCGCTTCTTCCGGTGACGGTACGGGCCCAACTCCCGGGCTCGGAGATTGGTCGAAAAGATGGCGAGGCGGGGCCCGATGACATCGTGTTTCCGTGGACCGCGGCCAACGCATTCGGCGGCGACAGCGCGGCTACCGCAAGCAAGGCGGATGCAACGACGCGTTTATTGAACATGATCGATATCCTCGAGCGGGAGCGCGTCGTCACTGGCGGCGACGCCGGAAACGGGCTGCGCAATGAAGGGGTTGAGCAGAAAATCTTCGACGGCCGATGCCGTGGCGACGCGCGGCTGAATGCGCAGCAGCTCGGCCGTGATCGGATCGAGCGCGGCAGGCTGTGCAACAGGCGCAGGCGTCTCGTACCGGCGCATATTCGACACGCCGGCAAACACCAGCGCCAGCGCCGCCGCAGCGGCGAACGGAAGCAGTTGGCGCCGGCGGCGCTGGCGCATCGCGTGCGTGCGCGCCGCGCGCAGCACCCGGTCGTCGAGCGCCGGCGGCGGTTGTTCGGTCGCCGCATCGCGGCAGACGCGCAGGAGACGCGCGTCGTTGAGATCTCGTTCGCTCATTGAGGTGCCTCCAGTTCGCGGCGCAGGCGCGCGTAGGCATAGCGCAAGCGGCTCTTCACTGTTTCGCGTCCTATCGATGTCGCCTCGGCGATCTCCTCGAGTGACATATCGCCCATGGTCTGCATCAGGAGCGCTTCGCGCTGCATGATCGGCAGTTTCGCGATTGCGGCATTCACCACCTCGTGGTTCTCCGCGAGCGATGCTATTTCCTGCGGCTGCCGCGATGTTTCGTCGGCTAGTTGCTCCGCTTCCTCGACATCCGCGAGCATCTCGTTGCTGACGCGCGCCTGCCGACGCAGCAGATCGATCATGCGCCGATGCGCAATGGCGAACAGATACGTCACGAACTTCGCCGTGGGGCGATACGCCGCGCTATTGCGCACCACCGCGAGCCATACGTCCTGGAAAACCTCATCGGCCTCCGCGGAATTGTGCGTAAGGCGCAGCACGTGGCGATATAGCCGGTCGCGATAGCGCAGGTACAAGCGTTGAAACGCTGCCGCATCGCCATTGCGATAGCGCTGCATCAGTTGCGCGTCGGAAAGGCCGCTAGCAACATCGAGCCTGTCGCCGGCATGCACCGAAGGGGTGAAGCCCCCCAATGCCAGATTCGGTACGGTTGCCGCCCAAGCCGTCATCGATTCGTTCCCTGCGTAGCGTATGAACTATTTATCGATGGCCCGCGGCGAATGGGGTTATGGGCGCGCCAGCACTCAATCGATCAAGCGCTTTTCGTAACGCCACGCATGCTCGCCGTTTTCGTAGTACTCGCGGTGTTCGGCGAAGCGGTGGTAGCCGAGGCGCTCGTACAGCGCGATCGCGGACGGGTTGCTCTGGCTGACTTCGAGCCGCATGCGGCGGCAGCCGTGAGAGCGCGCGGCCTGCTCGACCTTGGCGAGCAGCGCCTTGGCAATGCCGCGCCCGCGCGCGCGATCGGCGACGGCGATCGAATACAGCCGCGCGATATCGCTGCCCTTGTGGAAGAACACGAGCGCCTTGCCGAGCAAGCCGCCTTCGTCCATCGCCACGAACACGCGCGCGCTGTCGCTGCGCAGGTGTTTGGTGTACTGGCGTCGCGACAGATGGTCGGTCGTGAAGGCAGCCTGTTCGAGCGCGACGAGCGCGTCGAGATCGCCAGCGGTGGCGCGACGGATGGCGTAGTCGGCGGGTGGCGCAATCCTGGACACAGGTTTCAGCCGAAGGAGGTCGCCGGTAGTGTAGCGAAGTTCCGGTTCGTGAACGGCTGCTGATCCGGTTCGGCCACGGCGCCAATCGTTACTTTTGTCCGTAGAGGCAAACCCGCGCAACTGTGGCACACTGCGCGCCTCGACGACTCCGGCGCGCTCCGCCATGCAAGACCCCCCAAGTCCATTCACGAATATCCCAGACAAGAGCGGCCATCTTTGGCCGCACTCTTCAACGGTGCTGACTACGCATGAGTAGGCTCGTCATCGTCGTCGAAAAAGCCTCGGACTGGGGCTCGTACTATCCCTCCGACAATATCGTCGCCGCGCAGGATTACCTGAAGGAGCCGATCGCGGCCGACGAGGAGCGCGTGCAGGTGATCAACCTGTGCCGCAGCTACAAATATCTCGGCATCGGCTACTACGTCTCGCTGCTGGCCGAGGCGCGCGGGCACAAGGTGATTCCGTCGGTGCGCACGATCAACGATCTGCGCAAGCGCGCGTTGTACGGCCTCGACATCGAGGACTTGAATCAGAAGCTGATCAAGTTCCTGCCAGAAGGCGGCCGCGACGCGACGGACTTCGGCGTGCTGGTCTACTTCGGCGAAACGAGTTACGCGACGCTGGCCGATCTCGCACGCCAGGTGTTCGAAACATTTCCGTGCCCGATCCTGCGCCTCGAATTCGAGCGCGAGAAAGTCTGGCAAATCGCGGCGATCAAACCGGCCGGCCTGCACACGCTGACCGATCAGCAGGAAGATTCGTTCGCCGCCGCGCTGGACAAGTTCTCGAAGAAACTCTGGCGCAAGCCGCGCGCGCGCAAGATTTACCGCTACGACATCGCGATGCTGGTCGACCCGAACGAGGCGATGCCGCCGTCGAACAAGAAGGCGCTCAAATCCTTCATCGAGGCCGGCAAGGAGATCGGCATCGAGGTCGAGCCGATAGGCAAGAACGACTACACGCGCCTGGCCGAATACGACGGCCTGTTCATCCGCGAAACGACCGCGCTCGATAACCACACCTACCGCTTCGCCAACAAGGCGGAGAAGGAAGGCATGGTGGTGATCGACGACCCCGGTTCGATCCTCAAGTG
>CAZDWH010000132.1:0-8448 GCA_964509025.1 uncultured Rhodanobacteraceae bacterium | reverse complement strand
CGAGCTGCCACAGCAGGAAATTCGATACGCGCTTCTCGCCGCCGGTGCGGATGAACAGGTCGAGCGGCGGCAGATCGGCGAGTGCGAAGTAGCGCGCGAGTGCGCGTTCGTCGATCTGCGCCGCGGCGAGCTCGCCGCGCTGCACCGCTTCCGCGACGCGTTGCGCGGCTTGCGCCATGTCCCAGCGCCCGCCGTAGTTCACCGCGATATTCAGCGCGAGCTTCGTATTGCCTTGGGTCTTGGTCATCGCGGCGTGCATGCGTTCGCGCAGCGCCGGCGCGAAGGCGGAAAGTTCGCCGATGAAGCGGATGCGCACGCCGTAGCCATGCAGTTCACCGACTTCGCGTTCGAGCGCCTTGAGGAACAGTTCCATCAGCGCGCTCACTTCGTCCGCCGGCCGTGCCCAGTTCTCCGACGAGAACGCGAACAGCGTCAGCGCTTCGATGCCGCGGCGCAGGGCGTGCTCGATCGTCGCGCGCACCGCCTTCTGTCCGGCGTGATGGCCGAAGCTGCGCGGCCGATGGCGCAGCTTGGCCCAGCGGCCGTTGCCGTCCATGACGATCGCAATATGACGCGGCTGCCGCATGGTGGTGATTCCCACGGGGTGCAGGAACGGCGAAGCTTCATGCTGGTGCGGACTTTCCTGCATGCGTGCGATGACTCACATCGCCATCAATTCGTCTTCCTTCGTCTTCACCACCGCGTCGATGTCCTTGACGAACTTGTCGGTGAGCTTCTGCATCTCGTCTTCGGCCTTGCGCTCCTCGTCTTCCGTGATCTTCTTGTCCTTGAGCAATTCCTTGATCTGATGCAGCGCATCGCGACGCACGTTGCGCACCGCGATCTTCGAGTTTTCGCCCTCGTGCGCGACGTGCTTGGACAGCTCCTTGCGTCGCTCGGCGGTCAGCGGCGGCAAGTTGAGACGGATCGTCGTGCCCGCGGTGTTCGGCGTGAGGCCGAGATTGGCGGCGATGATCGCCTTCTCGACCGGCGCAACCATGGTCTTTTCCCACGGCGTGATAGTCAGCGAGCGCGCATCGGCCACCACGACGTTCGCCACCTGCGATAGCGGTACGTCGGAGCCGTAATAGCTGACCTTGAGGTGCTCGACCAGCGCGGTGCTCGCGCGCCCGGTGCGCAGGCGCTGCAGTTCGTGCCGGAGCGCGTCGACGCTCTTGGTCATGCGCGTCTGCGCGTCCTGTTTGATCGGATTGAGCATGGCGGCTCCGTGTTTTTCCCGAAGGCCGCAAAGTATAGCAGTGGTGCGACGCCATCGTCGCCAAGCCGATGCGCGCGCGTCTGGAGATAATGCCGGCGCTTCAGTGCGCGACGTCCGGCGAGCTCAGGATGTCGTGCAACGCCGCCTGCTCGTGTGCGAGTTCGTCCTCCGACGTCACGGTGTCGGCGAGTTCTTCGCCGACCAGTTCGCGCAGGCGTTGACGCAGGCGTTTGAGCGCGACGATCAGGGCGAGCGGGCGCGTTGCGAGGCGCGCCGCCAACGTCGCGTATTCGCTCGGCGCGGGGTCGTGCGCGATATACGGCTCGAGGGTGGTATACATTTCCAGATGTCCGCCGCGGTCCGCCTCGGAGCGCAGTCGCTTGAGCGCGCGCGCGATCACTTCGAGCGCGAAGCTGCGCTGATAGGCCTGCTCCGGCGAGCTGGTGTCGGCATGGTCGCGCTGGTAGCGGATTTCGAGATCGGCCGGCGCGGCCAATTCGATGTCGCCATGCATCTCCACCGTGTCGCGCCAGTCGCTGCCGAGAAACGCGTGCAGGCGTTCGAGCAGGAAGCGGCGGAACTGGCCCTTGGCCTGGAGAGCCTCGGCGCTGCGGAAGTCGTGCATCAGGATGCCGAGGAAACTGCGCGCGAGATCCTGCGCGATGGCCGGCGTGTGGCCGCTGCACCGTGCATAGGCATATACCGGATACCAGTAACGATGCGCCAGTTCCGCCAGCGCCGTGCGCGCATCGACCGACGCGGATGCGGCCGTATGCATGACGACCGACCAGCGCGTCGTCGCGAAGCGATCGTACGAGGAACGTGGCGACCCCATCATATGCCTCTCCTGCAGACGGAAGCCTATTCAGGAATTGCAGACGACAATTACAGCGTGCTGGCTATGCCATACCCGGGTGCAGGCGATTCACTGCATCGCCGCGCCAAGCGCGGCGCGCAGGCCGCGCAATTCGGATTCGAGATCCTCGCGGTCGACCGTGGTTTGCGCCAGTTCCTCGCGCACGAGCTCGCGCAGGCGGTGACGCATGCGGTGCACGGCGACGGCGAGGGTGTTGCGGCGCAGATTGAGCGCGGCAGCGGCGCGCGCGTAGTCTGCTTCGTCGGGGCGTTCGGTCAGGAATTCCTGCAGCTGTTCGAACATCGCGATCTTGCCCGCGCGCTGCGCTTCGTCGCGCAGGCGATTCATCGCGGCATCGAGCACCGCGACCGCCCAGCTGCGCTCGAACTCCGCTTCGGGCGACGGGGTGCCGGCGAGCGGCGCATCGCTCGAATCCGACGACAGCGGATCGAAATGCAGGCCGCCGCCGCGTTTGAGCGCATGGTTCTCCATGTCGCTATTGATCAGGAAACGCTTGAGCGCGGTCAGCAGGAAGGCGCGGAAGCGGCCGCGCGCCGGATCGGCGTCGGCGTGATAGGCATGCTCGAGAAAACGCGTGAAGAAGGACTGCGCCAGATCCTCGGCCTGGTCGGGCGGATAGCCGCGCCCGCGGATATAGGCGAGTACGGGCGGGCGATAGGTGCGGCACAGGGTTTCGAGCGCGGCACGCGCCTCGCCTGGGCCCTGGCGCGCGCGCAGGACCACACTCCAGTGGGTCGTGTCGAACCGGGTCATGTCTTTGCGACTCCCTGCCGCGGCATGGACCGTGCCAGTCTGCCACAAATAGCGCGGACCGGTTGAACCGCACCAGCCGCGGGCGCGACCCAGTTCCTGATCGACATGTGCACGCAGACGCGTCATACACGGCTATTCAGGAGTCGGCCGCGAGACTTACAAAGCGAAGCCCCGCACACGCGGGGCTTTGCCTTGGGGAGGGGCGGACTTGTTGCGCGATTTATTTCGACGCAAACGCCGTCAGATGTTGCTCGTCGTAGGCGCGAGCGAAGTTGTCGAAACGCTGCGCGACCCAGGTGTACGAACTGCGCGACTCCGCATACCCGGTCACCGCGCCGAACAGCCGGCCGATTTCCCGGCCCGAAAAGTTCTTCCGGATTTTCCGGGTGAAAGGCCCTCCTTCCCCGGCCGTATTCGGGTGGCTGCAACCCATCGAATAGCCGGACTGGCTGACCTTGCCGGCGGCGGGATGCGCGACGTTGACCTGCGGATACACCTTGGTTTCGTCGGCGGCTTGCGCGATGCCGAATGCGCCTAACGCGAGAGCGGCGATGAGCATACGGGTTTTCATGACTGTCTCCTGCGGGGTGGGGTAAGGAAAAATCTTGAAAACGAAGGGTTGAACACGGCTTATTGAAAACTGCGGATGCGACCGGTCCGTTGATCGCATCCGCCTCCCTGACTCGGGCGGCGTTCGCTTCCATGTGTGCCGAAGACGACTGCCTTCGACCACTAGATTCAACAGACGGTCGCAGTGATTACAGCGTTGCACGCGATTCGCCCACGCGTGCGCGACGCGCGCCGAAGTGCAGCGCGAGTAGGAAGGAAGTATTGGGTTGTGCGCGACGCTGCCGTCAGCAGCCGCGTCTTATCTGGAATTACTTGCCGGTATCGACCAGCGTACCGATATTCTCGCCGCGCATAATGCGCATCAAGTTGCCGTCGAGTCCCATGTCGTAGATGCGCAAAGGCAACTTGTTGTCGCGACACAACGCGATCGCCGCGGTATCCATCACGGCGAGCTTGCGCTCGATCACCTGATCATAGGACAGACGCTCGTAGCGCTGCGCGCTGGCATCCTTCTTTGGATCGGCGCTGTATACGCCATCCACCTTGGTGCCCTTGAGCACGAGTTCGGCGCCGATCTCGATCGCGCGCAATGCCGCGGCCGAGTCGGTGGTGAAAAACGGATTGCCGGTGCCTGCGGCGAACACCACGATGCGGCCTTTTTCGAGATGCCGGATCGCGCGGCGGCGGATGAAATCCTCGCAAACCTCGTTGATCTTGATCGCGCTCATCACGCGCGCCTCGGCGCCGACTTTCTCGAGCGCATCCTGCATCGCGAGCGCATTGATCACGGTCGCGAGCATGCCCATGTGGTCGCCCGTTACACGGTCCATCCCGGCCGCGGCGAGACCTTCGCCGCGAAAGATATTGCCGCCGCCGATCACCATGCCGACCTGCACGCCGGCGCGCTGCGCTTCGAGCGCCTCGCGCGCGAGGCGATAGAGCACTTTCGGATCGATGCCGTAGTCGGCTTCGCCCATCAATGCCTCGCCCGAGAGTTTCAGCAGGATACGTTTGTACTTGGTCGTCTCGGGCATGGCGCGGTCTTCCTGGCAGCGGGCAAAACGGCGGTATTGTAGCCGGAAGTCGCGCGCGTGCCGCCGTGGACGCACGCGTCATGCGGGACGCCCTGGCGCCCGATCTCACCGGTCGACTTCGCCGGCGATCCACCCTGTCACAATGGTAAAAAAGTGTTAAGGTAACGCCCGTTTCGTGGCGCAAGGCTGCGATCTGCTCTTGCTCTGTCCGTTCGGTTCATCACCTAGGGAGGGTTCCATGAGAGTGTTGAAACATCACAGCACCAAAACAACAGCCGTTCGTTTTACGCGGACCAGTCTCGCAGTCGCGCTGATGTGTGCGCTGAGTGCGCAGGCGCAGGATCAAGGCTCGACGCCTAGCGGCGACAGCAAGAAGCAAGTGACCGAGCTCGGCTCGATCGTCGTCACCGGTACGCACAAGCCGGGCCTGTCGCCGACCGAGTCGATCTCGCCGATCGATGTGTACGGCGGCGCGCAGATCGAGAATCAGGCCGCCGCCGACATGACCGATTCGCTTACCAAGATCATGCCGGCTTTGAACACCCAGCGCTTCCCGATCGCCGACGGCACCGCGTTCGTGCGTCCGGTTTCGCTGCGCGATCTTTCTCCCGACCAGACCCTGGTACTGGTCAATGGCGTGCGCCGCCATCGCTCGGCGCTCGTGAATCTGCAATACGACCCGTTGGGCACGGTCAACCAGGGCGCGCAAGCCGTCGATTTCTCCGCGATCCCGGCGAATGCGGTCAAGCGCGTCGAAGTGCTGCGCGATGGCGCATCGGTGCTGTACGGTTCCGACGCGATTGCCGGCGTGGTCAACGTGATCCTCAACGATGCCAATCACGGCGCGGCCGTGAGCGCGCAGTGGGGCGAGTACAGCAAGGGCGACGGCGATCGTCTGCGCGTCGACGCCGACGCGGGTTTCCCGCTTGGCGCCGCCGGGTTCGTGCACGTCAGCGCCGAACGCGATACCTCGGATATCACCTCGCGCGGCACGCCGCGTCCGGATGCAGCGGCGATCGCCGCCATCGTCGGTGCTAAGAACGTGCCGTATAACGGCTTCGGTCAGCGCTGGGGCGACCCCGACATCAAAGCCAACAAACTTTTTGTCAACGCCGGTGTACCGTTGAGCGGCGACACCGAGTTGTATGGTTTCGGCAGCTACATGGACAACAAGACCCTGGGCGGCTTCTTCTATCGCCGCCCGGTGCTGCCCGCGCAATACGGCATCAGCGGCCGCAGCACGTTGATCGGCGACGCCAATGGCGATTTCCTTCCGGATCCCGCGTCGCAAGCGTTGGTCAACAGCATTATCGCGGGCGGCGGCAATCCGGCTGACTACCTCACGGCCGATCCGAAGAGCCCGAGCGGCTGGGTGCTGCTCAATCCGATCTACAAGAAGTTTCCCGGCGGCTACAGCCCGTTGTTCGGCGCCGATATCAAGGATCATGAAGTCGTCGCTGGCGTGCGCGGGCAGTACGGCAGCGTGAAATGGGACTTCCATGGTCGCACCGCGGGCAACGACATCGACTACCGACTCGAAGACTCGATCAATCCGAGTCTCGGCGCGTTGTCGCCGACGACGTTCCGCCCCGGCAAGCTGACGCAGGAAGAGAGCGAACTCGGCGCCGACTTCGTGCAGTCGTTCGGCAATTCGCCGCTCACCCTGGCCTACGGCGCGCAGTGGCGCAACGAGACTTACAAGATCAAGGCGGGCGATAGTGGCTCCACCGCGGTCGGTCCGACCGCTTCGGTGTTCGGCGTCGGCTCGGACGGCTTCCAGGGCTTTTTCCCGGCATCGGCAGGCACGTTCAAGCAGGACAGCTATTCGGCCTATGTCGACGCGGAAACCTCGTTCAACGAGCAATGGTCGGGTGCCGCCGCCGTGCGTTACGAGCACGCCGACAATTTCGGGTCCAAGGCGGTCTTCAAGCTCTCCAGCCGCTATGCGTTCACGGACACGTTTGCCGTTCGCGGTACCTACAACACCGGCTTCCGTACGCCGACGCCGGGCCAGCAGTTCACGCTCAATGTCACCACGACGGCCGATTCCAGCGGCAACCTGATTCCGGCCGGAACCTATCCGGTCAGCAATCCGGTAGCGCTGGCGCTGGGTGCGGTGCCGCTGCAGACGGAAAAATCCAAGAACCTGAGTCTCGGTCTGGTCTGGGATCCGCTCGAGAACGTGACTACCACGCTGGACTACTACAAGATCAAGATCGACAACCGCATCGGCCTGATCAACCAGACGGTCACCCAGGCCACCGTGAACAAGCTCACTGCGGCGGGCTATCCGAACGCGAACCTGCTGCTCGGCAGCGCTGCGAGCTACTTCGGCAATGCCTTCAGTTCGGATGTCGACGGTATCGACTTCGTCATCGACTCACGCTACAAGGTCGGCGAGGGCACGCTGAATGTCGATTTCCGCTACAACTACAACAAGCAGGACGTGGTCGACGTCAAGCCGGGCACGCTCAATGCCGACCGCGTCTACGACCTCAAGAACCAGGTGCCGCACAGTCGTGCGTCGTTGAGTTTCGACTATTCGCTCGGCCGCATCGACGCGGTGGCTCGCGTCAATTATTACGGCGGCTGGAGTACCACGGGAGGCCTGTTCGGCAACGGCGATGCATCCGATGCGGTCAGCTACGGCAGCAAGGCGCTGCTCGATCTGGAGGCGCGCTACAAGTTCAACGACACGTTCTCGTTCGCCGTCGGCGGCGACAACGTGTTCAACACGCATCCGGACAAGGAAAAGAACGGCACGCTGGCGTTTCTCGGCAGCCAGTACGCGGTCACCTCGCCGTTCGGTTTCAACGGTGCGTTCTGGTACGCGCGCATCAAGGCGACGTTCTGATCTGATCCGTCGCGTTCAGTGTGGCAAACAAAAACCCCCGGCATCGCTGCCGGGGGTTTTGTTTTTCAAAGCGCGGAACCGATCAGACCTGCATCGCCTTCGCTACTTCCGCAGCGTAGTCCTCGACCACCTTCTCGATGCCCTCGCCGACGGCGAGACGCTGGAAGCCGAGCACGTCGGCACCGGCGGCCTTGGCCGCGGCTTCGACGCTCTGGTCGGTGTTGAGCACGTAGGGCTGGCCGTACAGCGTGTTCTCATTGACGATCTTGGCGATCTTGCCGCCGATGATCTTCTCGAGAATATTCGCCGGCTTGGCGCGGTCCTTCTCAGTCATCTTGGCGAGCTCGATTTCCTTTTCCTTCTCGACGAACGCGACCGGCACGTCGGCGGCCTTGTTGTACGGCGGATTCATCGCCGCCACATGCATCGCCACGCCGCGCGCGAAGTCGGCGTCGCCGCCCTTCACTTCGACCAGCACGCCGATGCGGCCGCCGTGCACGTAAGCCGCGACGTTGTTCGCCGATTCAATGCGCGCCATGCGGCGCACCTGCACGTTCTCGCCGACCTTGGCGACTACTGCGGCGCGCGCTTCCTCGATGGTGGCGCCGTTCGAGGTCTTTGCCGCCTTGAGCGCGTCGATGTCCTTGGCACCGCTGGTCAGCGCGGTCTTGGCGACCTCAGCGGCGAACGCCTTGAAGTTGTCGTCGTTGGCGACGAAGTCGGTTTCGGAGTTGATCTCGACCAGCACGGCCTTGCCGCCGTCCTGCGCGAGCACGATGCGGCCTTCCGCGGCGACGCGGCTGGCCTTCTTGTCGGCCTTGGCCAAGCCCTGCTTGCGCAGCCACTCGCCCGAAGCTTCGATGTCGCCGTTGTTTTCGGTCAGCGCTTTCTTGCACTCCATCATGCCGGCGCCGGTGCGCTCGCGCAGTTCCTTGACCAGGCTTGCGGTAATTTCCATGGGGAACCTCAATCGTTGGGACGCGGGACATGATGCCCGCGCCGGGGTTTTTCAACGAAACCTCAAAAAACCTACTACGCTCGATAATTTTGTGCGCCGGCGGTGCTCGGAATCCTCACATACTGATTTGTATGCTCCGGTTCCTGCGCTCCGGCGGCGCGCCAACTGCCTGCGCTCGCTACG
>CAZDWH010000131.1:0-8633 GCA_964509025.1 uncultured Rhodanobacteraceae bacterium | reverse complement strand
CGCTTCGGCAAGACACTGAGTTACAACGGCGCGTTAAATGTGGCGCCGTGGAAGGTGTACAACGCATCGGTGCAGTACAACCGGTCCGACGATGTGTCGCTGAGCCTGCTCAGCAACAACATCTTCAACTCGCGTCCGCCGATCGACAAGTCGTTCTCGGCCTATCCGTACTACAACCTCTACAACTACAACTCGTTCGGCCGCCTGGTCATGCTGGAAATGAACGTCCACTTCGGTGGCGGCAAGAAGTAATCTCCAGACCAACGTAGTGTTTTGCAAGGGGCTGGCCTTCGGGTCAGCCCCTTTTTCTTGCGTGGATGCCGAGTTTCGCTACGGCAGCACGAGACTTCAGGCGTTGTCGATTTTCTGGCGCAGCTCGCCGAGCTGCGTCGCATAAGGCTGCCAATCGCCTCCGCGGCGGCGGATGCCTTCGCGCACCTGCATCGTGCTGAGCGTCGCGGTCGCCGTGGCGTTGCTGCGGATATCGAGCGCGTCTGGCTCGAACGCGAGGCCGCAAAAGTCGAGCACCGTGCGTGCGGTGCGTTCGGGGTCGCCGGTGAGCGCATCGTAGGACACATCGAGCATCGCACCCGGCATGACGTTGTGCCAATGCCGCATCAGGCGCCGGTAATCGAGATATTGTGCGACCAGCGCGTCGAGCTCGTAGCTGTAGGCGTAGCCTTCGCCAAAAAATGCACGGTAATTGGAAAAGCACACGTCGGTCGCCGCGCGCGTCATGTGCAGGATGCGCGCCTGCGGCAATGCCCGCCGGATGAAGCCGACCTGCAGATAGTTGATCGGCAGCTTGTCGATGAAATACGGCTTCCCCTTCGCGCGCCATTGCGTCTGCGCGAGGTAGCGCCGGCCGACTTCCGCAAAATCGATGCGCGGCGCGCGTTCGAATATCGCCTCGTCGACCGGCAGCGCCGTGACGTGATCGGCCGCCCAGCGCAGCTGCCGCGCGAAATCGCCGAGCTCGCCGGCCGAGGTCACTTGAGTATGGTTGCCGAGGATGCGTTCGAGCACGGTCGTGCCTGAGCGCGGCATGCCGACGATGAAGATCGGCTGCGGACCTTCATGGCGAATCTCGGCGCGATCTTCCACAAAACTGGTGGAACAGCATTCGATCAACGCATCGATACGCATCTGTTCGCGCTGCGGGTCCGGTCGCAGTCGCTGCGCCATGATCGCGTTGCCACGCTCGAGTGCGGACCAGGCTTCGTCGTGGAGGCCGAGGTCTTCGCATTCCTTGTAACGCGCGAACTCAAACGCGGCATGATCCTCGCTGCCGCGCTGCGCGCGCTGCGCCAGCGCATCGATCTGCGCGAGATGATTGCTCGCGGCGGTTTGCTTGCGCAGGCGTGCGAGCGTGACCGCGGCGCGACCGTAGCTCGGTCCGAGGCGCAGGCAGCGTTCGAGTTCTGCCGCGGCCTCGTCGAGGCGACCATTGAACGTAAGCTGCACGCCACGCAGATAACGCACGTCGGGATTGTCGAGGCCCGCACCGATCGCGCGATCGAGCAGAGCCAGCGCGCGCGCGTGCTCGCCAATCATCTGCTCCGCGCCGGCGAGATGCGCGAGCAGCGGCGCGTTGCGTGAGCTTGCAAGCGCAGGGTGCGCAAGCATCGCGCGCGCTGCGACGACCTCCCCGACCAGCAGCAACGCGTTGATGACGCTAGCAATCTGCGCCGCATCGGGGCCGACGTGGCGTGCGGCGTCGAGTGCATGCCGCGTCGCATCGCGCAGGCGCCCTTCGGCGTGGGCGATGCCGCCGAGCAGCAGATGCGCGTTTGCGTGCGCGGGCGTCTGTCGCACGAGGCTCAGCAGACTCGCGTAGGCGGCGCGCGCATCGTTGCGCGCGAGCGCGGCCTGCGCATTGCGCCAAAGCTGCTCGGACGAAAGCGCGCCGGGCTGCACTACGGCGTTGCGCCCCGGCGCGCCGGCAAACTCGTCGCGATGCGCGTCGCGAGCGTGGTGTAGTCGCCGTTGTAGTGATGCCCGCCGGGCAGCACCAGTTCCTTCAACTGCGGCTTGCCCGCCTGGCTCGGACAAAAGCTGTCAGCACCTTCTTCGTCGCCGTGCACGCAGATCAGCGGCGCCTTGCTGCTGGCGATCTCCGCTGTGAGCGGCAGCGCGCCCTCGTGATGGGTCGAACCGAACCAGTCGCCGACATGGATCTCGAACACGGCCTCGGCGTCGGGAGAAATCATCACGCCCGCGGCGATGCGCGCGCGGGCGGCGTCGGCGGCGCGATTGATGGCAACCGGCACGAGGCCCGCGCCGAAGGAATAGCCGAGCACGATGAAATCCGCCGCGGGATGCGCGGCACCGTAGTGGCCGACGATGCGATTGAGCGCATCGGCCGCGTCCTCGGGCTTGCGCGTCTGCCAGAAGAACTTGAGCGTGTTGAGGCCGACGACTTGAATCCCGCGGCGCGCGAGTTCGTCGGCAATCGCAATATCGAGCCCGGCCCAGCCGCCGTCGCCGGTCAGGATCACCGCGATGCGCTGCTGGAAATCGCCTTGCGCCGGCACTTCGATCAGCGGCAGGTCGGCAATGTCCGACGACAACGCGGCTGTGCTCGGCGCAGGTGCGGACAGGCGCTCGGCTGTGGCGATCAGATCGCTGGCCGCATCGCTAACCGCGGTGCCGACCAAGGGTATATTTTTTCTCAAAGTATCCAGCAGGGACAAGCTGCCGTCGCGGCGCGCGCCAACGGCAAACGGCTGCGGCAGCCAGATGTTCGGCAGCGCCTCGACGGCCACGATGCGATGCCTGCCGTGGCCATCAGCCTGTGTCGTCTCGCCGGCATCGCCTTTGCAGATCGGCTTCGGCAGTCGCAACGAAAAGTCCCAACCGAGCGTGACCAGCCCGGCGAACGTGCCCTTCGGCGCCTGCGCATCGACCGCATAGGCAAAGCTCGCGCCTGCGCCATCGCCGATCAGCAACGGGTAGCTGAAGTTCTTGACCTGCTGATGGCGCTGCATCCAGTCGCTCATCTCCTCGAAGTGCGCGGCCGGAAACGAACACTCGTCCTTGATCGAGATCATTTCCTTCAGATACGCCGGCAGGTCGACGCCGAACACCAGCGCGCCGTCCGCGGCGAGCGCGCGCGCGAGCGTTTCCGCGCGCGCATCCCAGCCATTCTGGTCGGAAACAAAAACGATCGTGCGCTTGTGCTCGCCCGCAGGCTCGGCCAGATGCACATTGCCGAACAGGCCGAAGTGCACAGGCGTTGTTGCCGCATGCGTGGCTGAACAAACCAGTGCCAGCAGAGCGATCAAGAGCGCGCGTAACCTGACTCCCCCGACAGCTTTTACGTGTGGGGAGAGGGTCTTGAAGGAGAAGCGGCTCATGCCTGCGGCTTCGCCATCAGCGCCTCGATCGCGTCCGCGTCGCGCGTCACGTCGTCGGTGAGGATTTCGGGCTCATCGCGCGTGACGACGATATCGTCCTCGATGCGGATACCGATGCCGCGCCACTTCTCCGCCACGCCCTTTGCATCGGGCGCGATATACAGGCCGGGTTCGACCGTCACGACCATACCGGGCTCGAGTTCGCGGTACTCGCCGTCGACGCGGTAATCGCCGACGTCGTGCACGTCGAGGCCGAGCCAATGCCCGGTTTTGTGCATATAGAAGCGCTTGTACGTGCCTTCGGCGAGGTTTTTTTCGACACTGCCCTTGAGCAAACCGAGTTTGATCAGGCCTGCCGTGATCGTGCGCACCGCGGCGTCGTGATAGGCGATGAACGGCCTGCCCGGGCGAATCTCCGCGATCGCCGCGGTCTGCGCCGCGAGCACCACGTCGTAGAGCGCGCGCTGTGCCGCGGTGAACTTGCCGTTGACCGGAAACGTGCGCGTGATGTCCGAGGCGTAGCAGTCGAACTCGGCGCCGGCGTCGATCAACAGCAGGTCGCCATCGCGCAGCGGCGCATTGTTGGCGCGATAGTGCAGTACGCAGGCGTTGGTGCCACCGCCGACGATCGGCTCATAGCTCGGCACCGCGCCATGCTTGCGGAACGTGTGCAGCAGTTCGGCTTCGATCGCATGCTCGTTGAGGCCCGGGCGCGTCGCGCGCATCGCGCGCAGATGCGCTTCGGCTGCGATCTTCGCGGCTTTTTTCATCACGCGCAGTTCGGTGCGCGTCTTGTACAGGCGCAGATCGTGCAGGATATGTCCGAGCGCGACGAACTCGTGCGGCGCGCGTGCGCCGGTGCGCACCTGCGCGCGCACGCGATTGACCCAGGCGATCAGCTTCACGTCGAACTCGGCATCGCGGCCGAAGTGGTAGTAGACGCGCGAGCGCCCCTCGATCATGCCGGGCAGGATGTCGTCGATATCGCCGATCGGGAAGGCGTCGTCCATGCCATAGTCGGCGACTGCGCCCTCGGCGCCGGCGCGCGCGCCGTCCCAAGCCTCGCGTTCGCGGTCGCGCTCGCGGCAGAACAGGATCACCTCGCCATGCTCGCGTCCGGGGATCAGCGCAAGCACCGCCTCGGGCTCGGGGAAGCCGGTCAGGTACTGGAAATCGCTGTCCTGTCGATACGGATAGTGACTGTCGTTATTGCGCAGGCGTTCCGGCGCGGCGGGCACGATGCAGATCGCGTCGTCGCCGATGATGCGCATCAGTTGTTTGCGGCGACGGGCGTATTCCTTGCGCTCGATCATCTAGCAGGCTCTTTTCTCAGTGCAGCGTGGTTCCCGGCAGTGGCGCCACGTTGGCCAATTCGGTGTGCAGCAGCAACGCGCCGACGCGGATGAATTCGATTACTTCGGCGAGTGCGGTTTCGTCTTCTTCGCTGTCGGCGTACTCGAAGCGCGTGGCCGCGATCGTATCGAAATCCGCCAGGATTTCCTTCGCCTCCGCGGACAGGTTGCCGGCCGTGCCCGCACCGGCGAGGCCGATGCCACCGAGAAAACCGCGGCACCACTCGACCAGGGCTTCGGTGCGCGCGGCAAGCGGCGCGCTCGCGAGCGGCAGCAGGGGCTCGAAGCGCAACTCAGGATCGGCCAGCCAGGCCGCGCAGTCGGCGTAGAGCTGTTCGAGCGTTTCTGCTGGAAACGCCGCCGCGGCGCTGTCGTCGGGATCGAGTTCGAGCGCCGCGAGCCAGTGGCGCGCATCGGTCTGCCCGCCGCCGCAGAGAAATCCGGCGAGCGACCCGTGCAGATCGCTCGCGCCCACGCCGAACTGCGCCTTGGCGAGCAGGGCGCCGAGCTCGGCATGGCTGATCGGATCGCTCACGAGGATATGCGGCTGCATCGCATTGGAGAATGCCGCATTGTAGCAGCCGGCGCCGTGGCGATCCCCGCGACCCTGTCAGAACTTGCAGTAGCAGCTCGGCGGGCGTTTGCCTACACTCGTCGGCGCGGGGGATCGCGTTGTGTCGGGCGACGGAGTAGGCTCGATGCAACGCGAAGTGCGACCGTTCAGGGGAGCTCGGAGTGGGATTGGTGCGAACCATCCTGTTTGGACTCATATTCGGCGCGGCCTGCGCCGCGTCGGCGGCCGAGCGCCGTTATTACTTCGACAATACCGCCGACAGCAACACCGGCCTCGTACAGCATACGGTCAACGGCTTCTTCCAGGACCGCGCCGGCTTCATCTGGATCGCCACGCAAGGCGGCCTGCACAAGTACGACGGCTACCGCATCCGCGTGTACGAACACGCGGCCGACGATCCCGACAGTCTGCCGAGCGGTTTCGTGACGGCGATCGCGCAGGACGCGAGCGACATGCTGTGGGTCGGCATGCGCAATGCGGGCATCGCCAAACTCGACCCGGCCACGGGCAAGGCGCAAGCGTTCGCGTTGCCCGCGGCAGCGCCTAATGCGCCGTGGCGCAATGCGGTGCGCGCGCTGAAGTTCGATCCCGCGCGCGGCCTGTGGGTGGTGACCGAGGCCGGGATCGAATTGATCGACCCGAGCGGCGCGCAACGCCGCGATATCGTCTCATTCGAGGCGCCGCCGCGCGCCGGCGGGGATGCAGCCGCACTGACCCTCGACGCAGAAGGCGGCCTGTGGGCCGCCACCGATCAGGGCCTGTGGCACATCGCGCCGCATGCCGACGCAGGGCAGCGCATCGCGGCTCAGACGATCGGCGCCGCGCGCAGTGTCGTGGCGACGCGCGATGGCGAAATCTATGCCACCAGCGCCAACGGCCTGTTCCACGTCGACGTCGCGAAGAATCGCGTCGACGCCGTGTGGCCGCCTGCAATGGCGGGTGGCAGCGCCGCTAGCCGCAACGCCTTCGATGTGGTCGAGGATCCGCAAGGCAAGCTGTGGATCGCCGTGCCGGGCGAAGGCCTGGTCGTGTTCGATCGCATCAGCGCGCGCAGTGAATGGTTGCGCGAGGACCGCAACGTGTCGGGTTCGCTGCCGGAGAAATTCGAGCGGCATCTGTTCCTCGATCGCTCGGGCTTGCTCTGGGTCGGCGGCATCAATCGCGGCTTCGCCACGACCGATCCGCTCGGCGTGAAATTCCGTCTCATCGTCGACTCCGATCCGGGCAAGCCGCTGTCGAGCACGAGCAACTATGTGCGCGCCTTGCACGAGGACGCGCTCGGACGTCTGTGGTTCGCGGTCGAGGGCGCCGAACTCAAGCGCTACGATGCAGTGCATCAGACTTTTGACGTGTTCACCGACGCCTTGCTAAGCGCGTTCGGCGCGGGCACGACCGCGGCCGATCTGCGCCTGACTTCGCTCGCCGGCACCGACGACGGGCGCCTGTGGGTGACGAGCGGGCGCGGCGTCGCCGTGCTCGATCCGGCGGCGCGCACGGCGAGCCGGTTCGTGCTGCCGGCGTCGGCAGGGCAGCCCGATTGGATCAACTCGGCACGCGTGCTGCTGCCGGCACGCGACGGCACGCTCTGGCTTGGTTCCTCAACCGCCGGACTCGCGCACGGCCGGCCTGGCGGCGAGGACTGGGAATTCCTGCGCCATCACGATGGCGACGCGGCGAGCCTGGTCGACGATTTCGTGGTGAGCCTGTACGAGGATCGCAGCCGCCGCGTATGGATCGGCACGATTGCGGGCCTGTCGGTTTACGATCCGCGCTCGCATAGCTTGCGCAACTATCGCCATAGCGCGAGCGATCCGAATTCGCTTTCCGACGATATCGTGCACACGGTACGCGAAGGCGTCGACGGCGCGATCTGGGTCGGCACGCACAATGGCTTGAATCGCGTCGAGAGCGATGCGGACGGCACGATCCGCTTCAAGCGCTACCTCACGCGTGACGGCCTCGCCAACGCCACGATCTATTCGATCGTCGACGACGATCGCGGCAACCTGTGGCTCGGCACCAATCGCGGCATCCAGTGGTTCGACCGCGAACATAATCTGTTCCACGCGTTCACCCTGCACGACGGCCTGCAGGGCATGGAGTACAACACCGGCGCGGCACTGCGCCTGGGCAATGGCGACCTGGCATTCGCCGGCACCAATGGCGTCAACGTGTTTCGCCCAAGTGCGATCCGTTTCACCGACTTCGTGCCGCCGATCGTGATCACGAGCATGCGCGTCGGCGACGAGGCGCCGACGGTGCTGTCGCGCAGTACCCTGTCGGTGGACGTGCCGCAGACGCGGCACATCGTGCGTTTCGAATTCGCCGCACTCGACTATGCCGAGCCCGAGCGCAATCGTTTCGCCTATCAGCTGATCGGCTTCGACAAGGCCTGGGTCGAGTCCGGCACGCGCCCTGATGCGACCTACACCAATCTCCCGGCCGGCAACTACACCTTCCGCGTGCGTTCGAGCAACCGCGACGGCATCTGGAACGAGGAGCGCGCGGTCCTCGCGCTGAACATCACCCCGCCATGGTGGGATTCGGCGCCGTTGCGCGTGCTGTATGTGGCACTCGCCGCCGCTGCCGCTTTCGTCATCTGGCGCTCGCAGCGGCGCCGTTATGCGGCGGAGCTGCGCCATCGCGACGAGCTGCAGGCGCGCGACGAACGCTTCCGCATGTCGTTGTGGGGTTCGCGCGACGAGTTTTGGGATGTCGACCTGCGCACCGACACGATGCATCGCATCGGCGTCGATCGCAGTTTCGGAGGACGCTTCGAGGAGACGCTCACGCTTGAGACTTGGTTCAAGGAGCGCGTGCATCCCGATGACGTGTCGCTGCTGCAACGGCGCCGTGCGGATATCGACGAGGGCAGGACCGACCTGTTCGAGGCCGAGCACCGTATTCGCGATGGCCATGGCGGGTGGGCGTGGCGCCTGACACGCGGACAGATCGTCGAACGCGACGCGGACGGCACGCCGGTTCGGGTCTGCGGCACTGCACGCAACGTGACCCAGACGCGTCTCGATGAACGCCAGCAGCGCATCGCCGCCGAGGTGCTCAACAGCATGAACGAGGCGGTCGGCGTGACCGATCTCGAATTCAACTTCACTTCGGTCAACCAGGCATTCGAGCGCGTTTCCGGCTTCAGCGAAAATGAGGCCGCGGGGCGCTCGATCCAGCTGCTGCACAGCCCACGTCAGGCCGCCGATTCGTATCGCCACATGCGCGACGAATACATCGCGCACGGGCACTGGCATGGCGAAGTGTGGATCCGGCGCAAGAGTGGCGAGGACGTGCTGTGCTGGCTCGAAGTCAGTGCGGTGCACGACGCCGCGGGGCGGCGCACGC
>CAZDWH010000130.1:0-8655 GCA_964509025.1 uncultured Rhodanobacteraceae bacterium | reverse complement strand
TCCGTCAGCGCGCAATCGATACGGTGAGCGCGGCCTTTTGGGAGACCGATCCCGATCTCGACATGGACTGGCATGTACGGCTCGCCGCGTTGCCGGGCAAGGCCGACAAGCGCGCGCTGGAGAAATGGGTCAGCGACATGGCCTCGACCGGACTCGATTTCGCGCGGCCGCTATGGCAGTTCCATGTGATCGACAACTATCGCTTCGACGACGGGCATGTCGGCAGCGTGTTGCTCGGGCGCATCCATCATTGCTATGCCGACGGCCTTGCTTTGGTGCAGGTGATGTTGTCGCTGACCGACGCCGCGCCGAAGCAGAAGAGGCAGGTCGAACTGGCCAAGGCGTGGCAGCCGAAGGATCAGGGCAGCGTGCTCGAGCGCCTGCTGCAGCCGACGCGTGCCGGGCTCGCGAAAATACTCGAGCTTGGCGAGAAAGCGATCGGCAAGGGCAGTGCGCTGATGCAGGATCCGGCACTCGCCGCGGCGGTCGCCAAGGAGGGCGGCGAGATCGCGCGCGAACTCGCGGTTGCGCTCGCGCTGTCGGACGATCCGCCGACCGCGTTCAAGGATGGCCCTCTGGGTTTCACCAAGCGTTGCGCCTGGGCCGATCCGCTGCCGCTGCCCGAATTGAAGACGCTCGGCAAGGTGTTGCGCTGTACCGTCAACGACGTGCTGCTTGCCTGCGCTGCCGGTGCGCTGCGCGGCTATCTGCGCGACATCGGCGAGGAGGTCGACGGCGTCACGATCCGCGTCACCGTACCGGTCACGCTGCGTCCGCTCGAACACGCGAAGAAACTCGGCAACCACTTTGGCCTGGTGTTTCTCGATCTACCGATCGGCGAGGCGAACCCATTGCGCAGGCTCGAGCGCGTGGCCGCGAGCATGCGCGAGCTCAAGCGCTCCAAGCAGGCCGCGCTCACTTTCGGTCTGCTCGCCGCGGTCGGCATGGCGCCGCAGGCGCTGCAGCGCATGGCGCTGGAAATGTTCAGCCGCAAGGCGACCGCAGTGGCGACCAATGTGCCCGGACCGCAGATGCCGTTGTATCTCACCAGCTGCAAGGTCGACGAACTGATGTTCTGGGTGCCGCAGAACGGCTCGATCGGCATGGGCCTGTCGATCCTGTCGTACAACGGTCGCGTGCATTTCGGCATCGTCGCCGATTCGCGCCGCGTGCCTGATCCGGAGCCGATCGTGCAGCGCTTCGCCGCCGAAGTCGAAAAGCTCATGCTGATCACCTTGATGGAAGACTGGGAGCAGGATTTCGCCGCGGCCGATGCGGCGGCGACGCTGCGTCGCTACACCGCCTGAAGCTTCGCTGTAACTCCGGCGCGCGACGCCGGAATATCGATATGGGCTCACACGGAAAGGAGACGTCATGGCCGCAAAACCCAGGCACAAGCATCTTGGTTGGCATCGCGATCTGCCCGACCAGCGCGATTATTTCTACTCGGCGCCCTTCGCCAAACTGAAGGCGATGCCGTCGAAAGTCGATCTGCGCAAGCATTGTCCGCCGGTCTACAACCAGGGTCGCCTCGGCAGCTGCACCGCCAACGCGGTCGCCGCCGCTGTGCAGTTCGACCGCACCAAGGCGAAGCAGAAACCCGATTTCGTGCCGTCGCGCCTGTTCATCTACTACAACGAGCGCGTGATCGAACACTCCACGCAGTACGATGCCGGTGCGCAGTTGCGCGATGGCATCAAGGCCGTGGCCAAGCAGGGCGTGTGCCCGGAAAAGGAGTGGCCGTACAACGACACTGCGCCGGCGGGCGAGAACGCCCCGTTTCCGCCGAACGCGCCTGCCGGCGAGAAACCGCCTGCGGCCTGCTACACGGATGCGAAAAAGTATACGGCGAACCTGTATCTGCGCGTGCAGCAGACCTTGAGCCAGCTCAAAGGCTGTCTCGCCGAGGGTTATCCGTTCGTGTTCGGTTTTACCGTGTACGCGACCTGGTACAACAATCCGACTACGGTGATGCCGCTGCCCGCCGCGAACGAGCACGCCGTGGGCGGGCACGCGGTGCTCGCGGTTGGCTACGACGATGCGAAGCAGTGCTTCATCTTCCGCAATTCGTGGGGCACGGGCTATGGCGCGAAAGGCTACTTCTACATGCCGTATGCGTACCTGACCAACCCGCATCTGGCGAGCGATATGTGGACCATACGCGGCATGTCGGGTTAAGGAACCTCAGGAAGCTACTGCGCTCGACATTTCGCGCGCCGGCGGTGCTCGGACTGCGAAGGCAGGATGCCGAAGCGAACATTCGCGAAGCGAATGGCCCGGAGGGAGAGCCGCTGACGCGGCGAATAATCCTCACGTACTGCAAGTACGCTCCGCTTCCTGCGCTCCGGCGTCGCGCAACCTGTCTTCGCTCGCTGCGATTTTGAGGCAGGTTCGCAAAAAAACGGGACCGGGGACGCGGACCCCGGCCCCGAAGGGGCGACACAACCTTGGGACTCTCAAGGCATGGACGCAGCGCAGCCGCGCATCGTCGCACGCAGGTGCGAGTCCCGCAGTTGCCAGCAAGTTCGCTAGGTTGCGGCGCCGCGTGGCAGGCGCAGGAACACCGCCGCAGACGCGAGCGTCACCAGACCAAGCACGATCACGGTGGCGTGGAACGCCGCGATGTAGTGCGCGCCCTGCACTGCGCCTGCCGGCAGGAAGAACGCCATCAGCAACGAGCCGAAGGCGACGCCGAAGCTCATCGAAAGATTTTGTGCGGTACTGGTCATCGCCGAACCCATGGTGGCTTCCGAATGGTTAAGGTCGACAAAGGCCAGCGTATTGAGCGCGGCATATTGCAACGACATCACCGCGCCCGAGACGAATACCTGCACGCAGATCAGCCACGGTGGGGTCGCAGGTGTGAAGGTCGCGAACGACAGAATCGCGATCCCCGCCAGCATGGTGTTCATGAACAGCACACGGCGATAGCCGTAATGCCGGATGATCCCGGCGACGAAGAAGCGCGTCGACAGCATTGCCAGCGCTTGCGGCATCTGCAGCAGGCCCGCGCCGATCGCTGAATAGCCGAAGCCGACCTGGAACAGCAGGGTCAGCAAGAAATAGATGCTGCCGACGCCGAGACGCGTGCTGAATCCGCCGTTGACGCCGATGCGGAAGCTGGTGATGCGCAGCAGGTGCAGATCGACGATCGGATGCGCGATTCTCAGACTACGCGCCGTATAAACCGCGAGCAGAAGAGATGAAGCCGCGGCCACGCCGAGCGCATTCGCATAGTTCGCATCGATGGCTTGCTCCAGTGCCCATGAGATGCCGGCGACGCCGAGGCCGAACAAGGCAAAGCCGATGAAGTCGAGCGGCACGCGTTGCGCGCTGCGGTAGTCGGGCATGGAGCGCCGCGTCATCCACAGCCCGGCGAGACCGAACGGCAGGTTGACGAGAAAGATCATGCGCCACGACACATAGGTCGAGAACAGGCCGCCGAGCAGCGGGCCGATCGCCGGGCCGATCAGGCCGGGGATCGTCGCGAAAGCCATCGCGCCGACGAATTCGGATTTCGGAAAACTGCGCAGCAGCGCGAGCCGCCCGACCGGCACCATCATCGCGCCGCCGAAGCCCTGCACGATGCGTGCGACGACGAGCATCGTCAGATTCTGCGCGAGGCCGCAGGCGAGCGAGCCGAGCGTGAAGATCGCGATCGCCCACCAGAACACGCGGCGCGTGCCGAAACGGTCGGCGAACCACGCGCTGATCGGAATGAACACCGCAAGGCTCAGCGTGTAGCTGATCAGCGCGGTCTTGAGGCTCAGCGGCGAGACTGCGAGCGCGGCTGCGATGCTCGGCGTCGCCGTATTGACGATCGTCGAATCCAGCATCTGCATGAAGAACGACGAAGCGATCAGCCAGAGCAGGCGGCGCTTCTCAACGGGGTCTAGCAAGGGCCCTGTAACGACAGCGGCAACGTCGTCAGGCGGAGAGGGAACGTCCATCGCGAGACATTATCGCACCGCCGCGCGCTCGTTCGATGGCGTAAAACCTACGCCAATCGTTTTTCGACCTAAGAGGCCACAACCACAGAGGGTTGCACGCTTTTTGCGCAATCTATTATTTGCACGCCTTCGAGAAAAAATCCGACTTTAGAGCCTGCTTTGCATGCACTCGGAATAAGCGTGAGTTTTTCGTTGCCATGTTTTTTTGCAGTGGTGCCGATTCGGTCGAGTATCGTCCGATACATGACGACATCCGCGCGTTCACGAATTTCCCAAGTAACCGCCCAGCGCTTTCCGTTCGGTGTGAGTTCCGTGCGAGCCGTCAGCCCCGGGTAGGTCACGAGATGCACACATGCGTCGGCGTCGTCCTTGTTGCCAAATGAAATCCAGAAATCAAAGTCATAGATCTCATCAAGCGGCAGCGGGTAAGCATGCTTTACTGTCCAAATGTACTTTGTCTCGCTTTTCTGTTTACGGCTGATATAGAGGCTGATCAAACGTGCTACCAGCCACAAACTCAATAGTGCAACCCATATCCAATGAGACATTCCTGCTCCGGCTATTCAATCTGACCTTTCGCCCACGCCCCATCCAGCGCTTCCATCGCATCGAGCGGCTTGATCTTCGCGGCTTTGGCGTAGGCGGCAGCGACATCGTCCTCGCGATCGGAGCCGTGCAGAAGCAGCAGCGCATTGCCATATTCCGCGTGCGCGATCGGTGAATCGGGCGTGAGCTTGAGTGCTTCCTTGAGTTGCTTCTCGGCCTCTGCGCCGCTCGCGCCATAGGTGAGCTTGGCCAGCATGCCGCCGACCTTGCCGACGATTTCGGCGTTGTACATGCCGAGCGCAATGCGCGCCTCGGCGTGCTTCGGCGCGAGCTTGAGCGCCTTGTCGAGCGATTCCTTGACCTTGCCGGCGACGCCTTGCGCGAGCGCAGCCGTGATCGAAATCGTCTGGCTGTAGCGACCGAGCGCGAACGCACGGCGGTAGTGCGAATTGGCTTCGTCCGGCAGCGCCTTGATCGCCTCGTCGGCGTAGCAGGCGAGGCCGTCGAAGCGCGCGGATTTTTCTTTCTCGTTGTCGACGAGATAGGTCGCGTGAATGCCACCGGCCTTGATCGCGACCGAGGCGCCGAACGCTTTCAGCGCGAGGCCGGCTTCGTAGGCTGCGTGGAAATCGCCGCGATGAAAGGCGCGCCAGGCGTCCTGCAGCGCCGTCGCAATTTTACCCGCATCCTTGCCTAGCTTGGGATTGGCCTTGAGCAGCTTGGCGATATGTTTTTCGTCGGGATAGGGCTCCTGGTCGCCCGCGTGCAGCTTCGGCCAGGCCTTGGCGAGCTTGTCGCCCGCGTAGTCGAACGCCTTGTCGGGATGCGGAAAAGCCTTCCAGTTCGATTTCGCCACGACGCGTCTCCCCATGATGGATGCCACAAGCATCGGTCAAGCGGGCGGGCGATTGCAAGACAGAAATACATGCCGAACGGCTAAACTTGGGGGCATGACGCCAGCCGCACCGAAAAAAAACGCCGAGCGCGCCTCCGCGCTACGCGCGCAGCTCGAGGAGGCCAGCCACCGCTACCACGTGCTCGACGAGCCGACGATCACCGATGCCGAATACGATGTGCTGCTGCGCGAGCTCGAGGCGATCGAGGCGGAGCATCCGGAGCTGGTCACGCCCGATTCGCCGACGCAGCGTGTGGGCGCGCGCCCGTCGAGCGAGTTTGCCGAGGTACGGCATGAGATCCCGATGCTCTCGCTCGCGAACGCCTTCAGCGACGAGGAAGTCGGCGAGTTCGCGCGGCGCATCCGCGACCGTCTCGAGCGCGACATTCCGCTCAAATTTTCGGTCGAGCCGAAGTTCGACGGCCTTGCGATCAGCCTGCGCTACGAGCGCGGCGTATTCGTGCGCGGTGCGACGCGAGGCGATGGCGAAACCGGTGAGGAGGTGACGCCGAATCTGCGCACGATCAAGCAGATTCCATTGCGCTTGCGCGGTCATGTGCCTGCGGTGCTCGAAGTGCGCGGCGAGGTCTACATGCCGCGTGCCGGTTTCGAGAAGTACAACGAGATGGCGCGCGCCTCGGACGGCAAGATCAAGCCGCTGATCAACCCACGCAATGCCGCGGCGGGTTCGCTGCGCCAGCTCGATCCGCGTATCACCGCGCAGCGTCCGCTTGCGTTCTACGCCTACGCGGTCGGCGTCGTTGAAGGCGGAACGTTGCCTTCGACGCATTCGGCAACGCTTCGCCAACTGCGAGATTGGGGCTTGCCGGTGAGCGAACTTGCGAGCACGGCGGATGGCGTCGAAGGCTGTCTCGACTACTACAGCAGCATCGGAGCGCAGCGCGACGCGCTGCCGTTCGATATCGACGGTGTCGTGTACAAGCTCGACGAACTCGCGCTGCAGCGCGAACTCGGCTTTGTCGGGCGCACGCCGCGCTGGGCGATCGCGCACAAGTTTCCGGCACAGGAACAGACCACGACGGTCGAAGCGATCATCATCAACATCGGCCGCACCGGCGCGGCGACCCCCGCAGCGAAACTCAAACCCGTGTTCGTCGGTGGCGTCACCGTCACCAATGCGACGCTGCACAATGCCGATCAGGTGGCGCGTCTCGATGTGCGCATCGGCGATACCGTGATCGTGCGCCGCGCGGGCGATGTGATTCCGGAAGTCGTGAGCGTCGTGCTTGACCAGCGTCCGCCACACGCCAAACCGTGGCATATGCCTGCATCGTGTCCGGTGTGCGGATCGGAAATCGTGCGCGAGGAGGGCGAAGTCGTCGCGCGCTGCAGCGGTGGTTTCACCTGCGCCGCGCAGCTGCAGCAGGCGATCTTCCACTTCGCCTCACGCCGCGCGATGGATATCGAGGGCCTGGGCGAACGCTTCATCGCCGCGCTGTGTGAACTCGGCTATGTCGCCTCGGTCGCCGATCTGTACAAGCTGACACTCGACGATCTGCTCGAGATGAAGCGCCGCAGCGACGAGCGCGACGGCACGACGCCGGAGACGGTGAAGGCTGGCAAGATCGCAACCAAGTGGGCCGAGAACCTGATCGCGGCGATCGACGCGAGCCGCAAGACCACGCTCGCGCGCTTCCTCTATTCGCTTGGCATCATGCACGTCGGCGAGAGCACGGCCAAGGCGCTCGCGACCTGGTTCGGCGAACTCGAACTCGTGCGTCATTTACCGTGGCCGCTGCTCAAGCTCGTGCCCGATATCGGCGGCGAAGTCGCGCGAGCGATCGATCATTTCCTCGAACAGGAGGGAAACCAGCGCGTCATCGATGACTTGCTTGCACGCGGGGTGACAATCAATGACGCGCATGCGCCGTCGCCGAAGCTGCGCGGCAAACTGGCATTTGCGACGCTGCTCGCCGAGGTCGAGATTCCGAAAGTGACGGAGAAGCGGGCGGAGCAAATCGCCGGCGGCGGGATTGGCTCATTTGAAGCGCTGGGCGTCGCGAAGTCTGCGCAATGGGAAGCGATGGGTCTGCCAGTGGATACGCGCGAAGCGATCGAGCAGTATCTTGCCGACTCCGCGCATCGCGCGCTGCTCGTACGCTGCGCGCGCGCGGTGCAGCGCCTGGTCGATGCGACGCAGGGCGCAGCGGCGGAAACGGAAGGCCCGCTGGAAGGGCAGACCGTCGTGCTCACCGGCTCGCTATCGGCGCTCACGCGCGACGCAGCCAAGGCCAGGCTCGAAGCGCTCGGCGCGAAAGTCGCCGGCACCCTGTCGAAAAAAACCACATTTTTCGTCTCTGGCGCCGAAGCCGGGTCGAAACTCGACAAGGCGCAGGAGCTAAGTGTCGAGATCTGGGACGAAGCGCGGCTCATGGAATTCCTGCGTGAACACGGCGCTTAAGTCGCGCTTCGATGCACTGCGCCTGCGTGCGCGCCTGTACGCGTTGATCCGCGAATTCTTCGCCGCGCGTGGCGTGCTCGAAGTCGAGACGCCGATCCTGTCTGCGGCGGGCAATACCGATCCGAATATCGAAAGTTTTTCGACGCGCTTCAGTGGCCATGTCGATGCGGGCGCATCGCAGCGCTGGCTGCGTACCTCGTCGGAATTTCCGCAGAAGCGTCTGCTCGCCGCGGGACTCGGCGATTGCTACGAACTTGGGCGCGTATTCCGCAACGGCGAGGCGGGGCGACGGCACAATCCCGAATTCACGATGCTCGAGTGGTATCGCGTCGGCTGGGATCACCTGCGCTTGAGCGATGAAGTCGTCGGGTTGGTGCAGATGGCGCTCGTGCTGGTCGGAAAGCCGGCGAAAGTGGAAATGCACACGTATCGCGAATTGTTTGTGAGCGCGATCGAGGTCGATCCGTTCGCCGCAACGATGACTCAATTGCGCGATGCACTCGGCGAAGTGCGTGTCGAAGGCGAAGGCCTCGATCGCGACGACTGGCTCGACTTACTGCTGACGCATCGCATCCAGCCAAATTTCCCCGAAGATCGGATCACGGTTATTCGCGATTATCCGTCAACACAATGCGCGCTCGCGAAGATTCGCGCGAACGATCCGCCCGTGGCCGAACGCTTCGAGCTGTACCTCGGCACGCAGGAACTCGCCAACGGCTATCACGAGCTGACCGATGCGGCCGAGCAGCGCGCGCGTTTTGAGCGCGACAACATGCGCCGGTGCGCGCGCGGGCTGGCGGAAATTCCGCTCGACGAGAATCTGCTCGCCGCGCTGAAGCAAG
>CAZDWH010000129.1:0-8696 GCA_964509025.1 uncultured Rhodanobacteraceae bacterium | reverse complement strand
TTTGCACAGGATTGAGCCTGTCGGCGGAGACCATCGGCAGCCGCTTCGGCGGCATTCCGGCCGCGCTGCCGCATTTCGCGATTCCGCATATTCCGTTCGAGCGCACGCTCGAGATGTTTCCGAGCTCGTTCACGATCGCGTTTCTCGCCGGCGTGGAATCGTTGCTGTCCGCGGTCGTCGCGGACGGCATGATCGGCGGACGTCATCGCTCGAACGGCGAGCTCGTCGCGCAGGGCGTCGCGAACATCGGCTCGGCGCTGTTCGGCGGCCTGCCCGCAACGGGCGCGATCGCACGCACCGCGGCAAACGTGCGCTCAGGCGGGCGCACGCCGGTCGCGGGCATCCTGCATGCGCTGTTCCTGCTCGTCTTCATGCTCGTGCTCGCGCCGCTAATGCGCTATGTGCCGCTCGCCGCGCTCGCCGCCGTGCTGCTGATCGTCGCGTGGAACATGGCGGAAATCGAGAGCTTCAGGCATCTGATGCGAGGCCCGATCGGCGATCGCATCGTGTTGCTGCTCGTGTTTGCGCTGACCGTGATGTTCGATCTGACCGTCGCGATCGAAGTCGGGCTGGTGCTGGCGTCGTTCCTGTTCATGCATCGCATGAGCGAGGTCGTGGCGATGCAGTCGCATATGTCGCTGCTCGACGAGGACCGCGAGGATGAAAGCGATGTGCGCGATGGGGGACAACGCGCACAGCTACCGCCCGGCGTCGAGGCATTCCAGATTTCCGGACCGCTGTTCTTTGCCGTCGCCAACCGCCTCGACGACGTGCTCAATCAGTTCCCGGCACCGCCACCTGTTTTCATCCTGCGCATGCGACTGGTGCCGCTGATCGATACGAGCGGTGTCACCGCATTGCAGGGATTTCTCGAACGCTGCGCGCGTCACGGCACGCGCGTGATCCTGTCCGGCCTCGCCGAACAGCCGCGGCGCATTCTCGAGCAGATGGATGTGCGGCCCGACGGCACGCAACTGCGCTTCGCCAAGGATTTCGCGCAGGCGCTGGAGTTCGCCCGCGCGAATTAGTTCTTCAGCGGCCGCACTTCCGCCGCCGGTGTCGGATCGCCGATCACATCGACGCCTTTCGGCGGCGTGAACTTGAACGTGTCGCCCGCGAGCTTGGCGTTGCGCTGCCAGTTCGAGAATCGAATCTCCGTACTGTTGCCGAGCGTGTCCTTGAACGTCATGCGCGCGAGGCCCGCCGCATCGAAACCGAGATCGGCGTACTCGAACTGCGGTTCCTTGTCCTTCGACTTGAGCCGCAACCAGGTGAGACCATCATGCTCGCCCTGCTCGCTCGCCGTGAAATCGTGATCGAGCTGCGAAAGATCGGTCAGCACGGTCAAAGGGCTATGCGCTTCTTCGGTGCCCTGTGCGCGCACGCTGACCTGCTCGAGATCGGGATCGTAAACCCAGACCTTGTCGCCGTCGGCGACGATCGTCTGCTTGAACGGTGTGGTCGTGTCCCAGCGAAACTGCCGCGGCGCCCTCAGCTCGAGCGTGCCGCGGCTGCTCTTGGTTTTGTGTGCGTTTGCATCGGTCACGGTTTGTTCGAAGCTGCCGGAGATCGCGCGCAGGTCCTTGGAGAATGTGTCGAGGCGCGTGCGCGCGGAATCCGCGGCATCGGCGTTGCCGGCGAGGAGCAGCAGGGTCGAAGCGAATATCGCAATGCGCATGCGCACACACTCTCGAAGAAGTTGACCGCAATTATCTGTGCGTGAAACTGAACGCCACACACACGCGAAGGACTACAACTCCGGTGGCGGCGGCGCGAGTACCTCGCGATTGCCATTGTGCTGCGGCGCGCTGACGATGCCCTGCGCTTCCATCATCTCGATCAGGCGCGCGGCGCGGTTGTAGCCGATCTTGAGACGGCGCTGCACGCCCGAGATCGAGGCGCGGCGGCTTTCGGTGACGATCGCGACGGCCTTGTCGTAGAGCGCATCGCTCTCGCCCTCGCCTTCCTCGCCGTCCTCGGGCAGGCCTGACTCGCCGATGATTTTGCCGTCGCCAAGCGACTGCACGTCGTTGACGACGCCGTCGATGTATTCCGGCCTGCCCTGCGCGCGCAGATGCTCGACCACGCGATGCACTTCCTCGTCGCTGACGAAAGCGCCGTGCACGCGCTCAGGCGTCGCGGTGCCGGGCGGCAGATAGAGCATGTCGCCGTGACCAAGCAGAGTCTCCGCGCCGGACTGGTCGAGGATCGTGCGCGAGTCGATCTTGCTCGACACCTGGAAGGCGATGCGCGTCGGGATGTTCGCCTTGATCAGGCCGGTGATGACATCAACCGAGGGGCGCTGCGTCGCCAGGATCAAATGCACGCCCGCGGCGCGGGCCTTCTGCGCGAGACGCGCGATCAGCTCCTCGACCTTCTTGCCGACGATCATCATCATGTCGGCAAACTCGTCGATGATCACGACGATGTAGGGCAAGGGTTCGAGCGGCTGCGCTACCGCGCCGGGGAAGTCTGGTTTGGGCACGAACAAGGGATCGAGCAGCGGCTTGCCCTTGTCGGCCTCGTCGCGCACCTTCTTGTTGAAGCCGGCGAGATTGCGCACGCCGACCGCGGCCATCAACTTGTAACGGCGCTCCATCTCGGCCACACACCAGCGCAGGCCGTTGGCGGCGTCCTTCATGTCGGTGATGACCGGCGTTAAAAGATGCGGAATGCCCTCGTAGACCGAGAGCTCGAGCATCTTCGGATCGATCATCAGCAGGCGCACGTCTTTCGCGGTCGCCTTGTACAACAGACTCAGCACCATCGCGTTGACCGCAACCGACTTACCCGAACCGGTCGTACCGGCGACGAGCAGATGCGGCATCTTGGCGAGATCGGTGACGACTGCGCGGCCACCGATGTCCTTGCCGAGTGCGAGCGCGACCGGCGATTTCACCGCGTCGTAACGCTCGGAACCGAGGATTTCGGAGAGGTAGACGATCTCCTTGCTCGCGTTAGGAATTTCTAGGCCAATGACCGATTTGCCCGGAATCACGTCGACCACGCGCACGCTCGTGACCGACAGACCACGCGCGATGTCCTTGTCGAGATTGCTGATCTGGCTGCCTTTCACACCCGGCGCGGGCTGCAGCTCGAAACGCGTGATTACCGGGCCGGGATGTGCGCTGACGACCTGCGCATCGATGCGGAAATCCTTGAGCTTGAATTCGACCTGGCGCGACAGCGCTTCGAGCGTTTCCTCGGAATAACCCTTGACCTGCTGCTTGGGCAAATCGAGCAGGGACATCGGCGGCAATTCGGACTGCGCACCGCCGGCGAACAACGGAATCTGCGTCTCGCGGCGCGCTCGCTCGCTCTTTTCTATCGGCGCCGTATCGCGCGCCTCGATCTTGAGCGGCTCGCGCTTGGCCTGCTTGACCGTCTCGACCTTGCGCACTTCCTCGCGCTCGACGCGAGCCGCGCGCGCGACGCGGACTTCGTCGACCTTCTTCGCGCCGGCGCCGAACCATTCGATCGCGGTATAGACGCCGCGACCGATCGCATCCATCAACTTGAACCACGACAGCCCGGTCGCGAGCGTCACCGCGATGAGGAACAGCGCAAGCAATACCAGCGTCGCGCCCGGAAACGAAAAGCCGCGCATCATCGGACTGCCGATCGCCATGCCGAGGATGCCGCCTGCTTTCGCCGGCAAATTGCTCGCCTCGCTGAAGTGCAACCAGGCCAGTCCGCTGCCACTCAGGAAGAACAGCACGCCGCCGACCAGGCGCATCGCCGGCTGCAGCGCGGACTCGGATTCGACGTCGCGCTCACGCAGCAGATTCCAGCCGAGCGCGAGCAGCATCACTGGCAGCGCGAATGCGATATAGCCGAACAGGTAGAACACCTGATCGGCGAGATAGGCGCCGATGCGGCCGCCGATATTGTGCAGATGGCCGACGTCGACGGTCGCATGCGACCAAGCTGGGTCTTCCGGACTGTAGGTGGCGAGGCAGGCGAACAGGTACACCACCGCCGTCAACAACACGATGATGCCGACTTCGCGCAGCACGCGTTGTGCGACGGCGCTCGGGGCTTTGCCTTGCTTGTTCGACGTGTTCTTCGTTTCGCGCATCGCCATCTTTGCGCTCACCCGCAAGCGCGACTATCGAGCGGCCGTCTGTGGCCAGTAGCTGTATGAAACGCCGCCATCCTAAGGAAGAAGCTTACAGCTTCATGCCCTGCAGCGCCGGATGCACGAGCTTGCCGCCCTCGACGTTGATGCCGGCCTTGAGCGGCGCGAACTTGCGCCAGTTCTTGTCGGCCGCGAGGCGCTGCACGTACGGCAGAATCGCCGCGCAGATCGCCTCGGACGACGTCTTCGGCACCGCGCCCGGCATATTGGTCACGGCGAAGTGGATCACGCCATCGACGAGGTAGGTCGGATTCGCATAGGTCGTCGGCTTCGAGGTTTCGAAGCAGCCGCCCTGATCGATCGAAATATCGACGAGCACGCTGCCCTTCTGCATGTTCTTGACCATCGCGCGCGTGACCACGTGCGGCGCCTTGGCGCTCGGGATCAGCACCGCGCCAATGACGAGATCCGCATCGGCCACTTCACGCGCCACGTATTCCTCGTACGGATACAGCGCGGTAACATTCGGCGCGAGGTTCATCATTTCGCGCAGGCGATCTTGGCGCTTCTCGAACACGACCACGTTCGCACCGCCGGCCGCGGCGAGTTCGGCCGAGTTGCGGCCCGCGGCGCCAGCGCCGAACACCACCACCTTGCCGCGCTCGGTCGAGGGCAAGCCGCCGAGCAGCAGGCCCTTGCCGCCGGCCGGCTGATGCAGCAGGTGCGTACCGATCTGCACCGCGATGCGCCCGGCGATGATCGACATCGGCGCGAGCAGCGGCAGCGAACCGTCGGCGTCCTCGACCGACTCGAACGCCACACCGGTCAGGCCGATGTCGAGCAAGCGCTTGGTGAACTTCGGATCGGGCGCGAGATGCAGATAGCAGAACAGCAGGTGATCCTTGCGCAGATGCTTGAGATCGCCCGCGATCGGCTCCTTGACCTTGACGATCAGTTCGCCGATTTCATAGAGCTTCTTCGCGCTCGGCGCGAGCTGCACGCCGACGCGCGTGTACTCGTCGTCGGAAAATCCGCTTTTCTCGCCGGCGCCCTGCTGCACCCACACTTCGTGACCACGGCGCACGAGATCGCCGCAGGCGGCGGGAACGAGCGCGACGCGACCTTCGAGGGTTTTTGTTTCGGATGGGACGCCGATGCGCATGCCGAACTCCGGTAGCCGAACGATAGCGGACAGCGGAATCTCTCTTGATTCCATGCGCAAGGCACCCCATGCTTTGGGTTCCTTCAACGCGCGCTCAATCCGGCCGCTTTTCAGTGACGAGAGTATACATGACGACCCCGAAGCATAGCCGCCTGATCATCCTCGGCTCCGGCCCCGCCGGATACACCGCCGCGGTCTACGCCGCGCGCGCGAATCTCAAGCCCGTGCTGATCACCGGCCTGCAGCAAGGCGGCCAGCTGATGACCACGACGGACGTCGACAATTGGCCGGGCGACGTCGAGCATCTGCAGGGTCCGGCGTTGATGGAACGCATGCAGAAACATGCCGAGCGCTTCGATACCGAAATCGTGTTCGATCACATCCACACTGCCGAACTGTCGCGCAAGCCGTTCCGGCTCGTCGGGGACAGCGGCGAGTACACCTGCGATGCATTGATCATCGCGACCGGCGCCACGGCGAAGTATCTCGGGATCGAATCCGAGGAGAAATTCAAGGGCCAGGGCGTTTCCGCCTGTGCGACCTGCGACGGCTTTTTCTACCGCGATCAGGACGTCGCGGTGATCGGCGGCGGCAATACCGCGGTCGAGGAAGCGCTGTACCTCGCCAACATCGCGCGCAAGGTCACCGTCGTGCATCGCCGCGACAAATTCAAGGCCGAGAAGATCCTGCAGGACAAGCTGTTCGCAAAGGAACAAAGCGGCAAGGTTGAGATCGTCTGGCATCACTTCATCGACGAAGTGCTCGGCGACGACAAGGGCGTCACCGGCCTGCGCCTGAAGAACGTGCAGGACAATTCGACGCGCGACATCAAGGTGCATGGCATGTTCGTCGCGATCGGCCACACGCCGAACACTGCGCTGTTCGACGGTCAGGTCGAGATGAAGAATGGCTACATCGTGATCAAGTCCGGCATCGAGGGCGGCGCAACGTCCACGAGCGTTCCCGGCGTGTTCGCTGCAGGCGATGTGGCCGATCAGGTGTATCGCCAGGCCGTGACTTCGGCGGGGTTTGGCTGCATGGCGGCACTGGATGCGGAGAAGTATCTCGACAAACTGGGGTTGGCCTGAGCGCTTGCGCGATCGTTGACGGGCCGCGCCGGGAGCGCGGCCGAACGGCAAAGCCGGCCCGAAGGGCGAGCATCATGGAAGATGCGAGTAGACCGCATCGCGCGCGAAGGCCAACGCCCGCAGTTTGGATGCGGAGGGCCGGGTTGCTTGGTAAGGCCCGGAAGGCCGAGCCTAGCAACGGCCCGAGCGCAGCGAGACGATACTCGACTTGCATAGCGCCGCGTCGCGGGCGCACCCACGAATGATCACAGCCCGCTTTCATTCCTCGCTCGACGAAATCGACGCCACGTCGTGGAACGCGCTGCGCTCCGACGACAACCCGTTCCTGAGTCACGCCTTTCTCGCCGGCCTGGAAAACAGCGGCAGCTTGCGCGAAGACTACGGTTGGCGTGCACAGCATCTCGCCTTGTACCAGGGCGACCAACTTGTCGCCGCCGCGCCGCTGTACCTGAAACGCAATTCGCACGGCGAATTCGTGTTCGATTGGTCCTGGGCCGCGGCCTATGAACGTGCCGGGCTCGACTACTACCCCAAGCTGCTCGGCGCAGTGCCCTACTCGCCGGTTCCTGGCGCGCGGCTTTTGGTTGGTCATGGCACTGATGCCGCCGCGCTGCGTGCGCGTCTGATCGAGGCGATGGTCAGCGCGACCGAGGGCGCGCAACTGTCATCCGCGCATATCAACTTCGTCAGCGACGAAGATGCGACCGCACTCCACGCCGCCGGCTGGCTCGAACGTTTCGACTGGCAGTTTCACTGGCGCAGCCTGATCGATCAGAGCGGCGGCTGGCACGATTTCGACGAATTCCTCGCCGCGCTCAACCACAAGAAGCGCAAAAATATCCGTCACGAACGCGTGCAGGTCGCGCGCGCGGGCGTCGTGTGCGAGCTGCGACATGGCGATGAATTGGGTGACGCCGACTGGCGCGATATTCATCGCCTCTACGTCGGCACCTTCGACGAGCGCGGCAATCATCCAGCGCTGACCGAAGCACTCTTCCGCCATCTCGGCGCAACGATGCCACGCAACGTGGTCGCCGTATTATGCAAACGTGGCAACTACACGATCGCCATGGCGCTGATGCTGCGCTCATCGACCACCTTGTACGGCCGCTACTGGGGCAGCGACGAGCAAGTGCCCGGCCTGCATTTCGAGGCGTGTTACTACCAAGGCATCGAATATTGTCTGCGTCACGGACTTACGACCTTCGAGCCCGGCGCGCAAGGCGAGCACAAGATCGCGCGCGGATTCCTGCCGGCGATGACGCGCTCGTTCCACTACATCCGCGATGTGCGCTTCCGCGCAGCGGTGCGCGACGCGCTGGTGCATGAGGCAGAGCATCAGCGCGCGTATCATGCGGAACTGATGACGCATTCGCCCTACGCTCGCGCTGCATGATCCGCATCCCGATTTTGCATGCGGGTCTGCGCGAAGCGTTTCCGCCGGTCGATCTCGCACTCGACGAACCGAACGGTCTGCTCGCCGCCGGCGGCGACCTGTCGGTGGCGCGCCTGCTCGACGCCTACCGCCACGGTATTTTTCCGTGGTATTCGGCCGACGAGCCGATTCTGTGGTGGTCGCCTGACCCCCGCATGGTGTTCGCAACCGACCGAGTCCACATCGCAACCAAACTCAAGCGCTGGCTGCGCGGCTGCGACTGGACGATTGCGGCGGACCGCGACTTCTCCGGCGTGATGCACGCCTGCGCCGCGCCGCGGCCGAAGCAACCGACGACCTGGATCGGGTCCGCGATGTTCGAGGCGTATTGTCGCCTGCATGCGGCCGGGCATGCGCATTCGGTCGAGGTCTATGCCGGCGCGGAGCTCGTCGGCGGTATCTACGGCGTCGCGGTCGGGCGCATGTTCTTCGGTGAATCGATGTTCAGTGCGCGCAGCAATGGCTCGAAAGTCGCCCTGCTCGCGCTATGCCGCGTGCTGCACGACTGGGGTTTCCCGCTGATCGATGCGCAGGTGAAATCGCAACACCTGGTCACGCTGGGCGCGTTCGAGCTGCCGCGCCGACGCTTCATCGCGCATCTAGACGACTACTGCGAGCGCGCGTTTGCGCCCGGAAACTGGCGCGAGCGCTGGCCTTTGCAGCGGGCCTGCGAGCTGATTTCGCTTCCCGCCGCCGCGCAAACATCGTAGAATCGCGCGCCTTGCGGAGCTTTTCCGCAGCTATCCCCCGAGTCAATGGCAAAAGACGATCAAATCGAAATGGAAGGCACGGTGCTCGATACCCTGCCGAACACCATGTTCCGTGTGCAACTCGAAAACGGCCACGTCGTGACCGCACACATTTCCGGACGCATGCGCAAGAACTACATCCGCATCCTGACCGGGGACAAGGTCAAGGTCGAGATGACGCCCT
>CAZDWH010000128.1:3687-8708 GCA_964509025.1 uncultured Rhodanobacteraceae bacterium | reverse complement strand
CCGCGTGAGCATCGTCGCCAGTTTCGAAATCGAATTCCTGCAATACCTTGATCCGTCCGGCAAGCTCGTCAGCGAAGGCGAGGCGCCGGCGTTCGCGCGCGATGTGCGCGATGTGCGCGAACTGGTCGAGCTGTACAAGCTGATGACTTTCGTGCGCGTGTTCGACGGCAAGGCGATCGCGCTGCAGCGCACCGGCAAGCTCGGCACTTACGCCTCGTGCCTCGGTATGGAGGCGACGCATGTCGCGATCGGCTCGGCGCTCAGCGTCGATGATGTGTTCGTACCGTTCTATCGCGATTACGGCACGCAGTTCTATCGCGGCGTGAAGCCGCGCGAAATACTGCTGTACTGGGGTGGCGACGAGCGCGGCAACAATTTTTCCGGCCCGGCGCACGACTTCGCCTGGAGCGTGCCGATCGCGACGCAATGCCTGCACGCGGCTGGCGCCGCGCTCGCGTTCAAGATCCGCAAGGAACCGCGCATCGCGCTCGGCACGGTCGGCGACGGCGGCACCTCGAAAGGCGACTTCTACGCCGCGATCAACGCCGCCGGCGCGATGACCCTGCCCGTCGTTTTCGTGGTGATCAACAACCAGTACGCGATCTCGACACCGCGGCGCATGCAGACCGGTGCGCAGACGCTGGCGCAGAAGGGCATCGCCGCCGGCATCGAATGCATCCAAGTGGACGGCAACGACCTGATCGCGATGCGCACTGCGCTCGACCACGCCGTGCTGCGCGCGCGCCACGGTCACGGCGCGACCCTGATCGAAGCGCTGTCGTATCGCCTGTCCGATCACACCACCGCCGACGACGCACGCCGCTACCGCAGCGAAGACGAAGTGGCCGAAGCGTGGAAGAACGAACCGCTCAAGCGCCTGCGCACATACCTGATGAGTCTCAATGCATGGAGCGAGATGGAGGAGAAGGATCTGCTCGCCGACTGCAGCGCGCGCGCCGACGCCGAAGTGAACGCCTATCTCGAACTCAAGCCGCAACCCGTGACCGCGATGTTCGACTACACCTACGCCGAGTTGCCGCTCGATCTCGAACGTCAGCGCGCGGCGGCACTCGCGCTCGCGAGCGGAGCGAAATAACGATGCCGCAGATTACTTTGATCGAAGGCATCACCATGGCGCTCGCGCACGAGATGGCGCGCGATCCGGCGGTCGTCGTGCTCGGCGAGGATGTCGGGGTCAACGGCGGCGTGTTTCGTGCGACGGTCGGCCTGCAGCAGAAGTTTGGCGCGGAGCGCGTGATCGACACGCCGCTCGACGAGACGATGATCGCCGGCCTCACGGTCGGCCTCGCGGTGCAGGGCATGCGCCCGGTCGCGGAGGCGCAGTTCGAAGGCTTCATGTATCCGATGATCGATCACATCGCCTCGCACGCTGCGCGCATGCGCACGCGCACGCGCGGGCGACTGACGTGCCCGGCGGTGTTCCGCGCGCCTTGGGGCGGCGGCATCCATGCGCCTGAGCATCACTCGGAAGCGATCGAAGCGCTGTTCACGAATATCGCCGGCTTGCGTGTGGTGATCGCCTCGTCACCGGGGCGCGCGTATGGATTGCTGCTCGCGGCGATCCGCGATCCGGACCCGGTGATCTTCTTCGAGCCGAAGCGCATCTATCGCCAGTACAAGGAAGAGGTCGCGGACGACGGCGAGGCATTGCCGCTCGATGTCTGCTTCGTGCTGCGCGAAGGCAGCGACGTGACGCTCGTGACCTGGGGCGCACAGGTCAAGGAGACACTCGAAGCCGCCGACGCGCTCGCGACCGAAGGCATCAGCGCCGAAGTGATCGACGTAGCTACGCTGAAACCGCTCGACTTCGACACGATCCACGAATCGGTAAAGAAGACGCATCGCTGCGTGATCGTGCACGAGGCGCCGTACACCGGCGGATTCGGTGGCGAGATCGCCGCGCGCCTGGCCGAGCACGCGCTGTACGATCTGCACGCGCCGGTCGAACGCGTCGCCGGCTACGACGTGCCGATGCCGCTGTACCGGCTCGAGATGAGCTATCTGCCGCAGACCGCGCGCATCGTTGCCGCGGCAAAGCGCACGATTGCGGCAAGTTGAAAATCCTAAGGCCAGGGGAGTCACATGCATCTCGTCGCGCAAATTCTGATCGGTCTCGTCGCCGCACTGCACTCGTATTTTCTCGCACTCGAAATGTTTTTCTGGGACAAGCCGCTCGGGCGCAAGGTGTTCAGGCTCACGCCGGAATTCGCCGCGCAATCGAAAGCGCTCGCGATGAATCAGGGCCTGTACAACGGCTTTCTCGCCGCCGGTTTGCTCTGGGGCCTGTGGATGGGCGGTCACTTCGGCTTTCATGTCGAATTGTTTTTCCTCAGCTGCGTGATCGTCGCAGGGGTGTTCGGCGCGCTGACGGTCAATAAGCGCATTTTCTTTTTTCAGGCGCTGCCGGCGATTCTTGCGCTGATCGCGCTGCATCTGTAGAGGCTCGGTATCCGAATGAGCGAAGTGCGCACGTTCCGCCTGCCCGATCTCGGTGAAGGCCTGCCCGACGCAACCATCGTCGAATGGCTGATCCAGCCCGGCGACGCGATCAAGCTCGACGCGCCGCTGATCTCGATGGAAACAGCCAAGGCTGTGGTCGAGGTGCCGTCACCGTATTCCGGGAAATTGGTAAAAGTATACGGCAGCAACGGCGACGTGATCGCAACCGGCGCGCCGCTGGCCGATTTCGAGATCGACGCGAGCGCACCGCAACGCGCCGAGGCGCACGACTCCGGACACCATGCGCCGGCCGAGGCCGCACCCGCTCCTGCCGCCGCAGCACCATCCGAGCGCGCCGACAGCGGCACCGTGGTTGGCGCAATGCAGTCGAGCGACCGCGTAGTCAACGAGGCCGCTGTCGCGGTCGGCGGCGTCAAGGTCGTTCCAGCGGTGCGCGCACTCGCAAAAAAACTCGGCGTGGATCTGGCGCGAGTGAAGCCGACCGGCGCCGACGGCGTGGTCACGCTCAAGGATGTGAAGGCTGCAGCGGCTGCGGGTACGGCGCGCGTCGGCACCGCGCCTGCGCTCGACCTCGTTGCGCCACAGTCTGAGCCGGCGCCTGCCCGTTCTGCACCTCGCCCCGCTGCCATGGAGCATGCGCGTCCGAGTGCCGAAGGCGCCACCGAAACGCGCTACGGCGAAGCCGTGCAGCTCAAAGGTGTGCGCCGCAATATGGCGCGCGTGATGGCCGATGCGCTGTCGAAGGTCGTACCGACGACGATCTGCGATGACGCGGATATCCACGCATGGCGTACGGGCAACGATATCAGCGTTCGCCTGCTGCGCGCGATCGTCACCGCATGCAAAGCCGTGCCAGCTCTCAATGCCTGGTTCGACGGCGATGCATTGACGCGCACGCTGCACGCGCAGGTCGACGTCGGCATCGCGGTCGACACCGCCGATGGCTTGTTCGTGCCGGCGCTGCGTAACGCCGATGTGCTCGACGCGAAGGGCCTGCGCGATGCGCTCGATGCGCTGCTGCGCTCGGTGCGTGATCGCAGCATCCCGCCGTCGGAGCTGACTGGGTATACCATTTCGCTTTCCAACTTCGGCGTTTTTGCCGGCCGCTACGCGACGCCGATCGTGGTGCCGCCGACCGTCGCGATCGTCGCCGCCGGCAAGCTGCGCCACGAGATGGTGCCGGTCATGGGTGGCTTCGAGGGGCATCGCGTGATTCCGCTGTCGCTCACGTTCGATCACCGTGCTGCCACAGGCGGCGAAGCGGCACGCTTTCTCAAAGCGATGATCGACGATCTTGCATTGGCCAGCTAATTCGCTATCGTCGTCGCAATGCAGAAGATCGACTACCGCAAGCTGTCGCCGGGCGACAGGGAACTCTTCGACGCCGCGAAGCAGGCACGCAAACGCGCGCATGCACACCTTTCCGGGTTCAAGGTCGGTGCCGCTGCGCGATTCGGCGAGACGATCGTGCATGGCTGCAATGTCGAGTCCGACGTCTACGGCCTGACCAATTGCGCCGAGCGCACCGCGGTCTTCGCAGCGCATGCGACAGGCGCAGCGGCGAAGTCGCTGAGCGCGATTGCGGTCATCGCCGACACGTCCGAACCAGTTTCGCCCTGCGGCGCCTGCCGTCAGGTGCTGTTCGAGCAAGGCGGTCCCAAGTTGCGCGTGATTCTCGCAAATACCCGCGGCGACATCGCCATCACCACGATGGCGGAGCTGCTGCCCGGAGGATTCCGCCTCGCAACGCGCAGCGAGACGTCGCCCAAGCCGGCAACACGCAAGTCCGCATCGCGCAAAGCCGCGCCACAAAAGCCGGCGAAACGCTGAGCGCGATGCATCGCAGCCGTCTCAGCGCGCTCGTGCTCGATTGTCCCGTCGACGATCTAAAAGACGCGGCGGAATTCTGGAGCGCCGCGCTCGGTCGCAGGATCGCGACGCTCGATCAGGATGGCGACGGCAAATACGCCGAACTCGAAACCGCCACCGACGAGCCCTTCCTGCTGCTGCAGAAAGTCGAACACGAAGCGCGCCTGCATCTCGACATCGAAACCGACGACATCGACGCCGAGGTCGCGCGTCTGGAAAAACTTGGCGCGAAGAAGGTCGCTTTCGTGAAGCGCTGGTGGGTCATGCAGGCGCCGACCGGGCATCGATTCTGCGTGGTGCGCAAACCAGTATCTCAGCCGTCCTCCTGACGGCAAAGAACAGACCAGCGTCCTTGCTTAACTCTCAATAAGTGCACGCTGCGAAACTCACAGATTAAACCTATAGCTCAGCTTCACGAAGAATTGCTCCGCATCGCGCAGGCGGAAACTGTCGGCAAAGACCGAGCTCGTCGCCCGCTCGTTTTCGTCGAGCGCATATCCGCCGCGAGCGTAGACCGCGTAGAAATACGACAGCGGGGAAAATTCCCAGCGATAACGCAGCTGCAAGCCGAGATTGCGCAGATTGAAACTATCGACCTGCTCGGCGCTCGGCAGCGCACGGCCATTGCTTACGACATAGGCGCCGCGCAATTGCGCATCGAGCCCGAGCGC
>CAZDWH010000128.1:0-3587 GCA_964509025.1 uncultured Rhodanobacteraceae bacterium | reverse complement strand
TTGTAAGCCCAGTCGCCGTGCCGTGGACTCGTGAGCTGATACTCGAAGTTCGCGTTTGGCGGCAGAAACAGCGCGCCATTCCCGCGCGTCAGCAGATCCTCCCAGCCGGCACTGTTGATATTGAGCGTCGCCTGTTCCTGCGCGCCGTTGCGCAGATCGCTCAGACGCGTCACGCGAAACTGCCGGCGCAGGTTCTGGCCCTGGTCGTTGTCGAGCGCGTCGATACGGAAATGCCAGTCCTGTGAGCTGTAGGCGGAATCGTCCGGAAGCGCGGTGAAACGTTTGCGCACTTCCCAATGCGCGTAGTTCAAATTGTTGCGCGGCAGATAGCCGAAATCGTTGACCTGGAAATCGCGCCCGAAATGCATGCCGAGCCATTGCTGCCGCCAGCCATCGTGCATATCGTAGTCGGCCAGGAACGTGGCGCCGCTGTCGCGTGTATGCACGCCGTGCTGCGTGATGTCGCTTTCGACGAGGTTGGTCCAGATGGTCAGATCGGCATTCGGCTTCCAGTGATGATCGACGCCGAGCACGGTCGCGTCGCGATCGAGAAACGGACGATCGACGTGCGTGAGCAGCATGCCGATATTCTGCTTGTCGAGCTCCTGGGTCAGGCGCGCGGCGCCGAAGAAACGCCCGGCCTCGCCGCTTTCGTTCGCCGCGAGCACACCATAGCTCGTGCCGCCGAAGCTGCCGTTGAATTTGACCGCAGTATCGATCTCGCCCGCACCGTGGCCGTCGTCCGCAGGGCCACCGACACGTCGCGTATAGACGAGCTGACTGTTGTCGTCGAGCAGACTGAAATCGAAGATGCCCTGATTCTCGGTGAAGAACGGACGCTTGTCGCCGAAGTAAGTTTCGGTCGCGCTGAAGTTGACGATGAGATCGTCGCTCTCGACCTGGCCGAAGTCCGGCTTGAGCGATGCGGTAAGCTGAAACTGCCCGCTCGGCTTCCAGAAAATGTCCGCGCCTTCGGCGAAGTGACTATGACCGCGCACGTTGTCGTACAGGCCCGACACGTATGGGGTGATCGCGAGCAAGGATTGGCTGAAAGCCGGCACTTCGACGCGCGTGAAATCCGACAGAAAGCGCGATTGGTTGAAACTCGCGGCGGGCCACGCAACGCGTTCGCCAGTCGAACCGACGACGCGGTCGAGATAGATGCCGAGCGTGCGCTTGCCGTCGCGCGCCTCGCGCATCGGCGCGGTGTACCACGGAATCAGTATTTCGACCGACCAGCCTTCCGCGTCTTCGCTGACCGCGGACTGCCAGATGCCGTCCCAATCCTTGTTGAAGTCGCTCTCGTTGGTGACGACGCCGTCGTAGACTGCGCCGGTGGACGCGACGGTGAAGTTGTAGCCGGTGCGGCCGTCGCCGACGAAGTCGACGACCAGATTGACGCGGTCGACCTGATCGGTGAAGTCGCGCTGCACGCGCTGGCGCGTGCGCGGCACGTTCGCGGGCTGCACGCAGCGGAATGCGATCGCGAGGCCCTGCGGCGTCGCCATTAGCCAAGCCTCGGTCGGCAGCGAGGCCGGCTCGCGGCTCAGCGGCTGGGTCTTGCGGAAATCGGTGATGTGCTGCGCATCGCGCCATTCCGCGGCGTCGATGTGCCCGTCGATCTCGATTGCGTGCCCTGATGTCGCCACGCACGCCGCAACAACAGCAAAACCCCAAACAAGACGCATATCCTTCCTTTGGCTGGCCCGCGCTTCGGATGCGCGGGTTCCCGGTCAGATGCGAAGCCTAGGGGTGGGGTTTAAAGCGCCGCTACCGCAGGAAGTCATGCTCGTCGCCGAAGCGACGCGTGCATCTACGAAGCGAGCTGTTCCATCGCGCTGCGCGCCGCCGCCATGGCGGCCTTCGGATCGGCAAAGCCTCCCTGCGTTGCGAGCACCGTCTTTTTTGCGTCGAGCACCTTGAACGCGAACGCATCGGCTTCGCGGAACACGACCGGTTGCAGGGCGGGCTTTTCCGCTTTGGTCGATTCGCCTGCGCTCGTATTCGACGCCGTCGCGCGCAGATCGCGCAAGCCCGCCGCATGTCGCAGCTGTGCAATGAATGGCGTCGCGAGCGTGCGCGCGCGCGCAGCGCCCGCATGCAGGATGTCCTCGATCTCGCCCGGCCTGGCGATCAGCGCGTCGTAGCGCTCGCGCATTGGCGCGAGCTCGGTATCGATGCGCTCGAACAGCTTCTGTTTCGCATCGCCCCAGCCGATGCCGTCGGCGAAGGCTTGACGCATCGCCGCGGTTTCTTCGGCGCTCGCGAACGCCTGATAGATCGCGAAGATATTCGAATCGTCCGGATCCTTCGGCTGGCCCGGCTCCAGCGAATTGGTAACGATGCCCATGATCGCGCTGCGCAGCTTCTTCGCCGAATCGAACAGCGGAATCGTGTTGTTGTAGCTTTTGGACATCTTGCGCCCGTCGAGGCCGGGCAACGTCGCGACGTTCTCTTCGATCGCAGCTTCGGGCAATGCGAAATACTCGCCGCCATAAATATGATTGAAGCGCTGGCCGATATCGCGCGCCATCTCGATATGCTGAATCTGGTCGCGCCCGACCGGCACCTTGTTGGCGTTGAAGATCAGGATGTCCGCGGCCATCAGCACCGGATACATGTACAGGCCCGCAGTGATGCCCGCGTCGGCATCCTCGCCCGCGGCGCGGTTGGCATCGACCGTCGCTTTGTACGCATGCGCGCGGTTGAGCAAGCCCTTCGACGTCACGCAGGTCAGGAACCAGGTCAGCTCCGGAATCTCCGGGATATCAGATTGGCGGTAAAAATATACTTTCCCCGGATCGAGGCCGCAGGCGAGCCAGCTCGCGGCGATCTCGAGCGTCGAGCGCTGCACACGCGCCGGATCGTCGCATTTGACCAGCGCGTGATAGTCGGCGAGGAAGTAGAACGACTCGGCTCCGGCGTCGCGGCTCGCCGCGATCGCCGGACGAATCGCGCCGACATAGTTGCCGAGATGCGGCGTGCCGGTGGTGGTGATGCCGGTGAGGATTCTGACCTTGGAATTCATGCCTGAACAACGAAATATCCGGATTGCGCAGTTTAAGCGATTCGCCTGCTACGCGCCGCCGCACAACTTGTTCGACTTCTTAACCCCGGCTTCGACCTCGCCCCGTTGCATAGTCCACCTTGCCAACGGAGCGTCCCATGAAAACCCTGCTGCACCTTGCCATGCTTGCCGCGCTGTCCTGCACCCCCGCCGTCCATGCCGGCAGCCTGATCGATGTCGGCGTCGTCGACCGCGACACCGGCGTGACCCTGCCTGCGTATCCGCGCGACGGCAAATACTATGTCATCGGCGTGCCCGGCCATCGCTATGGCGTGCGCCTGGTGAATCGGACCGGCGGCCGCGTGCTCGCAGTGTTGTCGGTCGATGGCGTCAATGCCGTATCGGGCGAGACGGCCAATCCGGACCAGTCGGGCTACGTGCTCGATCCGTATCAGAGCACGGAGATCGAGGGCTGGCGCAAGAGCATGAGCGAAGTCGCGCAGTTCAATTTCACCGCGCTGTCGAACAGCTACGCCGCGCGCACCGGGCGGCCGGACAACGTCGGCGTGATCGGCGTGGC
>CAZDWH010000127.1:0-8745 GCA_964509025.1 uncultured Rhodanobacteraceae bacterium | reverse complement strand
GGTGGACTGGAACAGGGAATGGCGGGTGCCGCGGGCGGGGCAGGGGCGGGATGCGGGAGGGGGAATCGTTGTTGGGCAGGGTGGACAGAACAAGGTGTCCGGTAAGCGAGGCCTGGATCGCAATCTGCGCGGTCGGCAGATCGCGGATTTCGCCGACCATGATGATGTCGGGATCCTGCCGCATCAGCGTGCGCACGCCTGCGGCGAAATCGAGGTCGATCGCCGGCTGCACCTGCATCTGGTTGAACTCGGGCGCGACCATCTCGATCGGATCTTCGACCGTGCAGACGTTGATGTCCGGCGTCGCGAGATATTTGAGCGTCGAATACAGCGTCGTCGTCTTGCCCGAACCGGTCGGACCGGTCACGAGCACGATGCCATGCGGGCGCTCGACCATGCCGCGCCAGAGCGTCTCCTCCTCAGCGGAGAAACCGAGCTGGCCGAATTCCTTGACGACGATATCGGGATCGAAGATACGCATCACGACCTTCTCGCCGAACGCGGTCGGCATCGTCGACAGACGCAACTCCACTTCGCGTCCCGCACTCGAGCGCGTCTTGATGCGGCCATCCTGCGGGCGGCGCTTTTCGGCCAGATCCATGCGGCCCAGAATCTTCACGCGTGCCGTCACCGCGGTCATCACCGGCATCGGCAGCTCGAACACCTTGTGCATCACGCCGTCGATGCGGAAGCGGATCGGACCCAAGTCGCGGCGCGGCTCGAGATGGATGTCCGAGGCACGCTGCTCGAAGGCGTATTGCAGCAGCCAGTCGACGATGTGCACGACATGCCTGTCGTCCGCACCGACCTCGCCGGATTTCCCGAGCTCGAGCAGCTGCTCGAAATTGAGGATGCCGCTGGTCTCGCCCTTGGTCTCCCGCGCCTTCTGGATCGAGCGTTGCACGCCATAGAATTCGGCGAGATAGCGGTTGAGGTCGACCGGATTGCTCACCACGCGACGCACATCGCGGCGCAGCAGGTGCGAGACGTCGGCGAGCCAGCGCGTGTCATAGGGTTCGCAGGTCGCGAACGTCACCTGCGTCGGCGTCACTTCGACCGGCAGGATGCGATAGCGCTGCGCGTAGGCCTGCGAGATCACCTGCGTCACCGCTGATGCGTCGATGTGCATCGGATCGATCTTGAAATAAGGCAAGCCGGCCTTGGCGGCGAGCCAGCGCGTCAGCACTTCGAGACTCAGCGGCTTGGCGTCCTGCCGATTGGTCAGGCGCAGATTGGCGATCAGGGCGAGCGGATGCAGTTCAAAGCCCTTGCGCACGCTGCGCGCGTCGGCCTGTACCTTGGTAGCGCCCTCGGCATCGATCAGGCCGTCGCGCTGCAGGACCAGCAGCACCGTGTCGAGATCGAGTTTGCGGTGCAGGCCGAGATCATTGCGCGGCACTGCCGCGATCGGCCGGGGGCGTTGCGGGACGGTAGCCATCGTCGAAGCCTTGGGAATCGCAAGCCGATATACTAGCGCGCTTTGCAGCGTCCTCCGCGGAACCGACAGCATGGCCGGCCCCACCTTCCAGGAAATCATTCAGAAGCTCAACGCCTATTGGGCGGAACAGGGTTGCGTGCTGATCCAGCCGCTCGATACCGAAGTCGGCGCCGGCACGTTCCATCCGGCTACATTCCTGCGCTCGCTCGGCCCCGAACCGTGGGCAGCGGCGTACGTGCAGCCTTCGCGCCGGCCGACCGACGGGCGCTATGGCGAGAATCCGAACCGACTGCAGCATTACTACCAGTACCAGGTCGTGATGAAGCCGAATCCGGACAACATCCTCGACCTGTACATCGGTTCGTTGAAAGCGCTTGGCGTCGATCCGCTCGTGCACGATCTGCGCTTCGTCGAGGACAACTGGGAGTCGCCGACGCTCGGCGCCTGGGGTCTTGGCTGGGAAGTGTGGCTCAACGGCATGGAAGTCACGCAGTTCACCTATTTCCAGCAGGCAGGCGGGCTCGAGTGTCGACCGGTGACGGGCGAAGTCACCTATGGGCTCGAACGTCTCGCGATGTATCTGCAGAACGTCGACAACGTTTACGACCTGGTCTGGACACGTGCGCCGCATGGCATCGTCACTTATGGCGACGTGTTCCACCAGAACGAGGTCGAGCAGAGCACTTACAACTTCGAGCACGCGAATGTCGAAAAGTTGTTCGCCTGGTTCGATACCTGCGAAGGCGAGGCGAAGAGGCTGGTTGAGGCCGGCCTGCCGCTGCCGGCCTACGAACAGGTGATGAAGGCCAGCCACACCTTCAACCTGCTCGACGCGCGGCGCGCGATCAGCGTGACCGAACGCCAGCGTTACATCCTGCGCGTGCGCACGCTCGCGCGCGCGGTGGCGGAGGCGTATTACGCGCAGCGTGAGAAGCTGGGCTTTCCAGGCCTCAAGAAGGAGGCCGCGTGATGACGAGCGCACTCCACCCGCTTCTGATCGAACTCGGAACGGAAGAGCTACCGCCAAAGGCTCTTGATGAGCTTGCGAAAGCCTTTGCAGAAAACTTGGGTGATGAACTTAATATTCTCTATTTTTCATTTGGCTCACACCGGGTTTTCGCATCGCCAAGACGAATTAGCGTGCTTTTCGCGGACGTTTTCTCGGTGGCTGCAACGCCGAGAACAACTCTTAAAGCAATGCCAGTAAAGATTGGCTGGGATAAGGAAAATAAGCCGACTCCGGCTCTGATAAAAAAAGCCGCTCAACTTCGTGTACCCGCCGAAGCGTTTAAACCCGACAGTGATAGTCCCAACGCTACGCTTGTGTGTGAGGCGGAGGTCGGTGGCGAATCGTTGACACAAGTGCTCAGAGATTGCGTCGAGCGCGCGCTTAAGCGTCTGCCGATTCCTAAGCCAATGCGCTGGGGCGATCATGAGTATACTTTTGTGCGTCCAGCGCACTGGTTGGTGATGCTCCATGGCGCCGAGGTGATCGACGGCGAGCTGCTGGGCTTGAAGTCCGGGCGCCAGTCGCGCGGCCATCGCTACCATCACCCGCAATCGGTGCACGTAGCCGATGCTGACTCCTGGCTCGAAGCGATGCGCGGCGCGCACGTGCTCGCCGATCCGGCCGAACGTCGCGCGCGCGTGCGCGCGGAAGTCGCGCGTGTCGCGCAGGAAACCGGCGGCGTCCCGCGCCTGTCCGACGCGCTCTGCGACGAGATCGCGAACCTGACCGAATGGCCGGTTGCGATTGCCTGCGCCTTCGACAAGGAATTCCTCGCTGTGCCGCAGGAAGCGCTGGTGACGACGATGGAGACGAACCAGAAGTTCGTGCCCGTGTTCGACGCCAATGGCGAGCTGACGGAACATTTCATCGGCGTCGCGAATATCGAGTCGAAGGATCCGGCCGAAATCCGCAAGGGTTATGAGCGCGTGATCCGTCCGCGCTTTGCCGATGCGAAGTTTTTCTACGACGAAGACCTGAAAACACCGCTTGCCGCGCAGCAGGACGCGCTCAAGAACGTCACCTATCAGCAAAGCCTTGGCAGCGTCTGGGACAAGAGTGTGCGCGTGGCAGAACTCGCGCGCGTGATTGCCAATCGCGTCGGTGTCGACGCGGGCCTGGCGACGCGCGCCGCGGCGTTGTCGAAATGCGATCTGCTGACGCGCATGGTCGGCGAATTCCCCGAGCTGCAGGGCGTGATGGGCCGCTACTACGCGACGGCGAATGGCGAAAACAAAGACGTTGCCACCGCGCTCGACGAGTTCTATCAGCCTCGCTTCGCCGGTGATGCGATTGCGCCGGGCAAGATCGGTCAGGTGCTCGCGGTGGCGGAGCGTCTCGATACGCTCGCCGGCATCTTCGCGGTTGGCATGAAGCCGTCGGGCAACAAGGATCCGTTCGCGTTGCGTCGCGCTGCGCTTGGCCTCGCGCGCACGCTGATCGAAGGCGGGCTTGCGCTCGATCTGAAGGCGCTGCTCGTTGAAGCGCTGCAGCTATTGCCGGAAGCTGCGCTTGCAGCAGGCCTGCCGAAAGGCAAGGACGGCAAACAGTCGACGCTCGATGCGGGTGCGCGTCGCGAAACTCTCGCCGTCGAGTTGTACGACTTTATTCTCGATCGCCTGCGTGGCTACTACACCGATCAAGGCATCGCTGCGGAAGCGTTTGAAGCCGTGCGCGCACTCGCACCTTCCGACCTGAGCGACTTTGATCAGCGCCTCAAGGCCGTGGTCGAATTCTCGAAGCTGCCGCAGGCGCAGGCCCTTGCCGCCGCGAACAAGCGCATCGGCAATATCCTGCGCCAGGCAGGTGAGGGCGCGGCGGCAAAGTCGATCGATGCGGCGCTGCTCGATGCGGGCGCCGAGGCCGAGCTGTACGCCGCAGTCGAAACGACCGCAAAGATCATCGCGCCGCTCGCGACGCAACGCCGCTATGTCGACACGCTGCGCGAACTCGCGAGCTTGCGCGAAGCGGTCGATAAGTTCTTCGACGGCGTGATGGTGATGGTCGAAGACGCGGCCAAGCGCGGCAATCGCCTTGCCTTGCTAACGCGCCTGCGCCGCATGTTCCTCGATGTCGCCGATATCTCGCTGCTGCCATCGTCCTGAACATAAGGCGCGCGGTGCGCGTGGGTCAGTGCTGCTGTTTGTCGCAGCCCTTGGCCTGACCAAGCTGCATCAGGCGCATCAAGCGCGCATTGGACTGCAGCGCCTGACCTTGCGCGACGAGCGCGTTTGACTGGGCCATTTGCTTGTCCGCGAGCGGCTGGGCTTCGGCCTTTTCGCGCTCCATGGTTGCTTTGCGGTTTGTCTGATCGGCCTGGGTCGCCGCCATGCACGCCGGGCCGCCGACGAAGCCGCATGCAGCGCCCGCAGCCTGGGTCGTGGCGTTGATGCCCGGCGCGTCGCGCGCGCGTTGCATCTGCGCAAGCTGCAGGAGCTGCGCGTTGGTGTCGTTGACTGCGGCGATATTGCCGCGCATGGAGGCGACATAGGGCTGCATTTCCGCCGCGATCTGGGCGCAGCCCATGCTTTCGTCGCCCGGACGCGCACCCGAATCCTCGGCGGCGGCAACGTCGCCTGCGGACAGTATGCAGGCCAGGGTGAATCCTACCGTTGCCAAACGGTGTTGCATGGCGGCCTCCTAGTTCTTCGTGCAGTGCTTCTGCGTCCACAGCATGCGTAAGTGCTCCTTGCGCGCATCCGGCTTGACCGCGCCCGCCTGGACGCCGAGATCGATCTGGTTTTTTATAGTGCCTTCGGCGGACGTCTGAGCGGCTATACCGGTTGCAGGAGTGGGAACGAGTATCGCGGCGCCGACCAACGCGGCGGTTGCCTTGGTCTGCGCCCCTATCTTCCTGTTGGTGTCCTCGCGCTGCTGTTGTTCCACCTGCACGATCGCCATGCCCTGGGCGTAAATCTCGTCACAGGACAGCTTCTCGTCGCCAGCCAGAGCCCCGGGCTCGTCCATAAGAGCGACAGCGACGCGCGGGAACAGCGCCAGTGCGAGCGCGCACGCAGCAATCAGCAAGAAGACCCAGATGATCTTGGTCGTCGTCGTCATCGCCGCCCTCCCGTGTTAGCGAAGGGCGCAGCGCCGCGGGTTTGATCAAGCTGCCCGCAGTGTGCGTCTAGATGAAAAGACGCTACTCCCGAACTGGGCGCAAGTCAAAAGAGCGTAGGTCAATTTTGCGTGAGGCGGGGACGCAAACTAAGTGCGCGCTTCCATCAAGAAAAAGCCCGCACAAGGCGGGCTTTTTGAACAATCCTGTACAGCGAGTGACTTTGAATTACTTCAAGTGCTCCCACAGGTAGCTGAAGCCGAGCGCCGACATGAACGCGGCCTGCTTGTTGTCGGCGGCGGCGCCGTGGCCACCCTCGATATTTTCGTAGAACGCGGCGCTGTTGCCGTATTCGAGCATGCGCGCGGCCATCTTGCGCGCCTGGTGCGGGCCGACGCGGTCGTCGCGCGTCGAGGTCGTGAACAGGATCGGGGCATACTTTTTACCCTTTTCCACATTTTGATACGGCGAATAGGTCTTGATGAAGGCCCACTCCTCGGCTTTGTCCGGATCGCCGTACTCGGCCATCCACGAAGCGCCGGCGGACAGATGCGTATAGCGCTTCATGTCGAGCAGCGGCACCTGGCAGACGATCGCGCCCCACAGTTCCGGGTACAGCGTGAGCATATTGCCCATGAGCAGGCCGCCATTGCTGCCGCCCATCGCGCCTAGGTGAGGCTGCGAAGTGATCTTCTGCGCGACGAGATCGCGCGCGACCGCGGCGAAGTCCTCGTAGGCGCGCAGGCGATTGGCCTTGAGCGCGGCCTGATGCCAGCGTGGCCCATATTCGCCACCGCCGCGGATGTTCGCGATCACATACACGCCGCCATGCGACAGCCAGGCGCGGCCGACACTGCCCGAGTAGCTCGGCTGCAGCGAGACCTCGAAGCCGCCGTAGCCGTAGAGCAGGGTTGGATTTTTCCCGTCGAGCTGTAGGTCCTTCGCCGCGATCACGAAATACGGCACGCGCGTGCCGTCCTTCGAGGTCGTGAAATGCTGCTGCACCTGGAATTTCGACGCATCGAAGAAACTCGGACTGTGTTTGAGCGGTTGCGCTTCGCCTTTGCCGAGCGTGCCCATGTACAGCGTCGTCGGTTCGAGAAAGCCCGTGACCGTGAGGAAATACGTGTCGTCGCGATCGGCATCGATGCCGCTGGCAGTGATGGTCGACAGCGCGGGCGCGCCGCCGAGAGGAGCGCGACGCCATTCGCCCGCGCGATGCGCGGGCGGTGTCAAGACTTCGAGGCGACTCACCACGTCCTGCATCGTGTTGATGATGAGGTGATGGCGCGTCCACGAATAGCCCGCGAGGGAGGTCGTCTCGCTCGGCGTGAACAGTTCGACAAAGTCGCGTTTGCCGCGCATGAACGCGTCGAAGTTGGTCGCGATCAGCGAGCCGGCAGCGTAAGTTTTGCCGCCGATTTCCCACGGCGTGCGCGGCTGCACGAGCATCCACCCGCGTTCCAGTGTGGTATTGGCGTCGACGGGTACGTCGATGCGCGTTAGCTTGCCGTCCTTGCCACGCAAGTAAAGTTCATTTGAATAAAACGCCAGTGCGCGATCGACTATGTCGCTTTCGAAACCAGGCGTGTTGTCGTGAAAAGCATAGACCGCGAGGTCGTCGTCCTTGCCCTCGTATACGAGCTTCGCATCGGCAAGCGGTGTGCCACGCTTCCATTCCTTGACGATGCGTGGATAGCTTGACTTGGTCATCGAGCCCGGGCCGAAATCGGTCGCGACATAGATCGTATCTTTGTCGATCCAGCCAGTCTGCGATTTTGCTTCGGGCAGAGCGAAGCCCTCCTTGACGAAGTTCCTGGCGTGCAGATCGAACTCGCGCACGACCTGCGCATCGGCGCCGCCGCGCGACAGCGAGATCAAACAATGCCGATATTCGGGCTTCAGGCATTCGGCGCCGTGCCAGACCCAGTTGACGCCCTCGTCCTTGCCCAGCGCGTCGACGTCGATGATCGTCTCCCAGGTAGGATGTTCCTTGCGGTACTCGGCCAGCGTCGTGCGCCGCCAGATTCCGCGCGGATGCGCCTTGTCCTTCCAGAAGTTGTAGTAGTGCTCGCCCATCTTGCCGACGTAGGGAATGCGCGCGTCGGAGTCCATCACTTCGAGGATCTGGTCGCGCATCGTCGTGAACTCCGCCGATGAGCCATACGCCTTGACCGACTCGGCGTCGCGCGCCTTGACCCAGTCCATTGCCTTCGCGCCATCGACGTCTTCGAGCCAGAGATAGGGGTCATCGCCGGTCGCGGCGGCTACGGGCTTGTCGTTCGGTTTCACGGTGGGCTTGTTCGAAGTTGCGGCGCAGCCGGCAAGCATGAGGCTTGCGGCGAGGAGGGTGATAAGCGGTTTCATCGGCGAATCCTGACTTGGTGTCGAGACAAGAAACAAAAACCCCGCCTGAGCGGGGTTCTTGTGTTAAGCGTGAAACTTACAGCAGCGGGATCAAGAGCAGCGCAACGATATTGATGATCTTGATCAGTGGATTCACTGCCGGGCCCGCGGTGTCCTTGTACGGATCGCCGACCGTGTCGCCGGTGACTGCGGCCTTGTGCGCATCCGAGCCCTTGCCGCCGAAGTTGCCGTCCTCGATGTACTTCTTGGCGTTGTCCCAGGCGCCGCCGCCGGTGGTCATCGAGATCGCGACGAACAGGCCGGTGACGATCGTACCGATCAGCACGCCGCCCAGCGCCTTCGGGCCCAGCAACAGGCCGACGACCACGGGCACCAGCACGGGCAGCAGCGAAGGCACGATCATTTCCTTGATCGCGGCCTTGGTGAGCATGTCCACCGCCTTGTCGTACTGCGGCTTGCCGGTGCCTTCCATGATGCCGGCGATGGTCTTGAACTGGCGACGCACTTCCTCGACCACGGCGCCGGCCGCGCGGCCGACCGCTTCCATCGCCATCGCGCCGAACAGGTACGGGATCAGGCCGCCGATGAACAGGCCGATGATGACCATGTGGTTGGACAGATCGAAGGTCGTCGTCTTGCCCATGCCTTCGAGGTTGTGCGTGTAGTCGGCGAACAGCACCAGCGCCGCGAGGCCGGCCGAGCCGATCGCGTAGCCCTTGGTCACCGCCTTGGTCGTGTTGCCGACCGCATCGAGCGGATCGGTCACGGCGCGCACTTCCTTCGGCAGCTCGGCCATCTCGGCAATGCCGCCGGCGTTGTCGGTGATCGGGCCGTAGGCGTCGAGCGCGACGATCATGCCGGCCATCGAGAGCATCG
>CAZDWH010000126.1:0-8755 GCA_964509025.1 uncultured Rhodanobacteraceae bacterium | reverse complement strand
TTGAGCGCGGCGTAGTGCACGGTCTTGTCGGAAAAATTCTCGAGCCGGATCTGCAACTTCCAGCGCCCGTCCGGCAGCAGGTCGAGTTGCTGGATCGACGCGTTCGGCGGATTGATCGGATGCGTCGGCGCGCCGCAGCCCGCAAGAGACGATGCGACGGCAAAAACCAGAGCGAGGCGGGGAAGGCGAATCATCGGCGGAACTCGCGTGGGCAGGGCGATTACATTAGCCAAAATGCCGGGGCGGCGGAAGCACCAAAGATGTTTCAAACGCGCCGGTGGTAGTGCCGCTGCTACCATGCCACACATGACCGATTCTGCGCTGCATATTCTCAACACCGTTTTCGGCTACCCGCAGTTCCGTGGCGAGCAGGAAGCGATCATCGAACAGGTCGGCGGCGGCGGCGATGCGCTGGTGCTGATGCCGACCGGCGCGGGCAAGTCGCTGTGCTATCAGATTCCCGCGTTGCTGCGCGAAGGCACGGCGATCGTCGTGTCGCCGCTGATCGCGCTGATGCAGGATCAGGTCGAAGCGCTGCATCAGCTCGGCGTCGCCGCGGCATTTCTGAATTCGAGTCAGGATGCGCAAACGCAAGCGCGCGTCGAGCGCGAATTTGCGGCGGGCAAGTTGAAGCTGCTGTATGTCGCGCCCGAACGCCTGCTGACTGCGCGTTGTCTCGACTTGCTGGCGCGCGCGCAAGTGTCGCTGTTCGCGATCGACGAGGCGCATTGCGTGTCGCAGTGGGGCCACGATTTCCGCCCGGAATACCGTCAGCTGACGGTGTTGCACGAACGCTTTCCTGCGGTGCCGCGCATCGCGCTGACCGCGACCGCCGATGTGCCGACGCGCAACGAGATCATCGAGCGTCTGAATCTCGGCGAAGCGCGCGTGTTCGTGTCGAGTTTCGATCGCGCGAATATCCGCTATCGCGTGGTCGAGAAGGACAATGCGCGGCGCCAGCTCGAAGACTTCCTCGCCGGCCACGCGGACGAATCGGGCATCGTCTACTGCCTGTCGCGCAAGAAGGTCGAGGACACCGCGGCATGGCTGAACGAGCGTGGCGTGCGAGCGCTGGCGTATCACGCGGGCATGGATGCGACGGAGCGCACCGGCAACCAGCAACGCTTCCTGCGCGAAGACGGCATCGTCATGTGCGCGACGATCGCATTCGGCATGGGCATCGATAAGCCTGATGTGCGCTTCGTTGCGCATCTCGACCTGCCCAAGAGCCTCGAAGGTTATTACCAGGAAACCGGCCGCGCGGGGCGCGACGGTCTGCCGGCGGAAGCGTGGCTATGCTACGGCCTCGGCGATGTCGTCACGCTGGCGCAGTTCATCGCACAGTCCGAGGCAGGCGAAGAGCGCAAGCGCGTTGAGCGCGCCAAGCTCGACGCCTTGCTCGGTTATGCCGAAATCACGACCTGCAGGCGGCGCCATCTGCTCGGCTATTTCGGCGAGCGGACACAAAAGGATAATTGTGGAAATTGCGACAATTGTACCGATCCGCCGGCGGCGATCGACGGCACCGAACTCGCACAGAAGGCGCTGTCCTGCGTCTACCGCACTGGACAACGTTATGGGGTCGGGCATCTGACCCACGTATTGCGCGGCACGGACGACGAGCGCGCGCAGTCGCTCGGCCACGATGGCTTGAGCGTATTCGGCATTGGCGCGGAACTCGACGAGCGCCAGTGGCGTGCGGTGTTTCGCCAGCTCGTCGCTGCGGGGTTGCTCGCGACCGATGCGGAAGGCTACGGTGTACTGCGCCTGACCGCGGCGAGTCGCGGTGTGTTGCGCGGCGAGGCGAGGGTCGCTTTGCGCCGGCCGGTCGAGCGCGGCGAGCGCCGCACGGCACGCAAGAAATCGCGCGCCGAAGGAAAAAAGCACAGCCTCGATATCGCGCCGCACGAATCCGCGCTATGGGATGCCCTGCGCGACACGCGCGCGCGCATCGCGCGCGAGCAGGGCGTGCCTGCCTACGTGGTTTTCCACGACGCGACCCTGCTTGCGATGTTGCGCGAACGTCCGCGCGACCGCGACGCACTCGCCACCGTCAGCGGCGTCGGCGCGAACAAGCTCGCGCGCTATGGCGAGGCGTTTTTACAGACGCTCGCAACGGCGACACCTGCTGGTTAGATCAATGCGCAAATAGCGCAAACGAAGAAAAGAACAACAACAAAGAGCTCAAGTTTGCGACCAAACCTAGCACTGCCGGCACCCGCGAGACGCGAACCATCTCGGACGCGATCATGCTCGCAAATCCAACAGCAGATCCAATGCACCAAATAGAGAGTGTGTAGGTGGATCCTGACGCCGAGTGAGAAAATACTGGAATCGATACCCACCCTGCTATGGCGACTAGAAGATTGCAGTGCGCAACGTAATTCACCACGTCGCCTATTCTGGTTGACCCCTCAGCAATCATAGCTGCCGCTTACAGACTGCACCCCGTCGGCGCGCCGACCACGCGCGTCAACGCGACCGATCCGCTCTTGCCCGCATTGGTTCCGCCGGTGAAGTTGTAGCTGATATTCAGCGCCGTGCAGCTGCTGAACGTCACCGTCGCGGTGCCGACCGGCGGGCCGGCGCTGACTTTGCCGCTGTTGAACACGCCGCCGGTCGTCTCATAGATGTTCAAGCCGCTCTTCGAAACGGTGCCGGGGGAGAAGCCGTTGTCCTGGATCGTGTACCAGCGCTGGCTGGCGCCGCCACCGATGCTCGCGCCATTCGGGGCATAGGTGTACCAGGCGCCGAAGAACAGGTTGATCTTCGGGTTGATGTCGACGAAGAAACCTTGCCCACTGGTCGGCTGGTTGTACCACGCGCCGGACAGCAGCGCGCTGCCTGCTGCGCCGCTGTCGCCGCTGGCGGTGCAGGTGATGTTCGGATCGAGACGCTGCAGCGCGATGCTGGCGTTGCGCCCGTCGCTGAAATTGAAGGCGAAGGTCGCGTGCGTGCAATCGCTGAAGCTGATCGTCGCCGTGCCGACTTTCGTCGCGGTGATCTTCGGCGTGGCGTTGAAATTGCCGCCGGTTGCGGCATAGATGTCCAGCGTGGCGGAAGCCGCACCGGATGGCGAGTCGCCCTGCAGGGTGTACCAGCGCTGCCCGCCCGGTGCGGTCACGTCGAAGGTATACCAGGCGGCGGTGAAGTAGCCGGCGCCGGCGCCCTTGAGATCGGGATAGGTTTCGAACAGCAAACCTTGTCCGCCGGTGTTCGGGTCGTACCAGCCACCGGTCAGGCCGCGCTGATTGAGATTGAACACGCTTGGCGTTGAGTTATTCCATTGGTTGAGCAGGTTGGTCACATCGACCGAGCCCAGGCCCGTTGCTTCGTCGAAGCCGTTGCCGACGAGATAACCCAGCAGTCCGCCGGAGAGTCCGGACGGCCCCGGCGTCGTGTTGTTGCACATGCTCGGCACGCTAACGTCGCAGCTGGCGACGCCGCTCGACGCGACCGTCACGTCGTGAAACACGCCGTTCGCGGGCGTCGCTGCGAGCGCATACATGCGCGGGTTGAGGTTGCCTTGTGCTGCACCGGTTTTCTGGTTGAGCAAGGCCGCGATGCCGGCCATGCTCGGCGCCGAGGCCGAGGTGCCACCGGAGCCGAGGAACGAAAAACTGCCGCCGACCACGACGCAGGATCCGCCTTGCGCCGCGGTGCAGGTGAGATAGCCGTTGCGCGTCGATGCGGACAGCGAAACGTCGGGTGTGTAGCGACCCTGCGTGCCCGGCACGCCGGTGCCTTTCTGCCACGACGGCGTCGGGATGTAGACGCTGTAGCCGCCGCCGGTAGCCGAGTATTGCGTGCTGCCGGAGCTGTTGGTCGGTTCGTTCCATGCGCCTTCGGGGATATAGCCGAGCGCGGAGAAATAGCCCGGGCCGTTGCTGCTCGCCCAGTACGCGCTTGGGTTGGCGGCGTCGGCAAATTGGGTACCACCGACGCAGGTCACGTAGCCGGAGGCGCAGAGCGTGCTCGTGCTGAGCTTTTGCGTCGTCGTGGGCGTCCCGTCGAGCGGTTCGCAGCCCGCGACGCCGGCGTCGCCCGACGAGACGAACACCGAAATGCCTTCCGCCGCGGCCACCTGATATTCCTGGTCGAAGGCGACGCTGGCCTGACTGCCGTTGTCCGCTTCGCACGAGGCGAAGCTGATACTCAGGATCTTCGCCGGCACCGGATTGGTTTCGATCGCGTATTCGATCGCCAGCACCACGCCGTCCTGCTGGCCGACGTCCGCGCTGACGATGAGCTTGAGATTGGCTCCGGGCGCGACGCTGCCGGCGCGCTGCACATCGAGCGTGGCTTCGCCCTGATCGCCTACCGCGGGGGGCGGATTGCTGCAGGTGTCGGTCGGCGTCTTGGTGCAGGTCGTCGCGGGCGGGCCGGGATCGGTACCGTTCGGCGGAATGATCACCGTCGGCTCGGTGAAGTTGACCAGGGAACGCGCCTTGAAATTCGTGTCGTCGCCGTCGTAGACGCGCGCGCGACCGACAATGGCGATGCTCTGGCCGCTGCCGTCGTAGTTCGACGGGACGTTGTAGATCTTCGCGAAGTCGGCCGGCGAGATGTAGTGGACGCCCGCACCGCCATTCATTTGCGGCTGCAGACTCGTGCCTTGCACAGTGCCTTGCTGCGCAGTCATGCGATGTGCCGGATGAAACTTGACGGTGTGCAGGCCGGCGATGCTGTGCACCGCGCCGGTGAGCGCGGCGGGAAGCGACGGCGCATCGGCATTGGCGATGCGCGTCTCGCTGCCGACCGAGTAGTAGCGCAGCGCGGTGCCGAAGGTGTTCGCAATCGCGCGCGCGCTGCCGCTGAAGCCGATGTGCGTGCGGCTGTTGGCGATGCTGTCGACGTGCAGCCCCTGCGCGGTCAACCACGCACTGATTGCATCGATGTCCGCTTGCGCTGCGCCGAACTGCGCGCCGATCTCGACTGGCGTGAGCCAGTGCTGGTACAGCGGCGAGGCGGGATCCTGCTGGTCCTTGAGCAACTGCTGGAATGCCGCCTCGCGCTCGGGCGAACGATTGAGGGAGAGCGTGAGATGGCTCAACGGCATATCGTCCGGCACCGCGCCGCGATCGCGCTCGACGCGCGCCCAGGTCGCGACATGCCCCTGCAGGGCGACGCGCTGCTGAGGATCGATGCGTGCGCTGATCAGGCTGCGCGCACCGGGTGCCTTGAGCGCCGGCGCCTGTGCCGCCGCGGTGGAAACAGCCGTGGCGATGCATGCGGCGAAAGCGCTCGCGCACAACACGCGCACGACGCGGGGAAAGCGACTCGGACGAACTGACGTCATGGAGAATCCCTGGCAGTGGGGCTCGCGCCTGCGAGCGACCCGGCAAGAGGATTCTAAGCCAAACGGCTTACGAAACCGTTAGGTGATCGCTGAACGTGGTGTCGATTGACGCACAGGTTCATGAGCTGATCACAACGCGCATCCCGCCGGTGCCCCGCCCGAGACGCGAGTCAATGCGATCGATCCGCTCTTGCCCGCATTGGTGCCGTCGGTGAAGTTGTACACGATCGTCATCGAAGTACAACTCGCGAATGATACATTGGCCGTCCCCACCTGTGGATTGGTGGTGCCGCCGCCGATGTTGAACGTGCCGCCGTTGCGCTCGAAGATCGCCAAGTCGTTCTTCGCCACGGTGCCCGGCGCGAAGGCATTGTCCTGGATCGAATACCAGCGCTGGCTCGCACCGCCGCCGATGTTGGCGCCGTTCGGCGCGTAGGTGTACCAGGCCGCGAAGAAAAGAGTCGCCTTCGGGTTGACGTCGATGAAGACGCCTTGCCCGCTCGTGGCTTGATCATACCAGCCGCCCGAGAGCAGCCCGCTCGCTGCGCTACCGCTATCGCCTGCAGATGTGCACGTGAGATTCGTGTCGAGTCGCTGCAGCGCGATGGTGCCGCTGCGTCCGTCGTTGAAGTTGAAAGCGAAGGAGGCGTGGTTGCAGTCGCTGAAGCCGATTGTGGCGCTGCCGACCTGGGTGGTTTTGACGGTCGGTGTCGCGTTGAAGTTGCCACTCGTTGCGGCATAGATGCCGAGCGTCGCCGAAGGCGCGCCGGCCAATGCGTCGCCTTGCAGCGTATACCAGCGCTGTCCGCCTGTGGTGGTCACATCGAAGGTATACCAGCCCGCAGTGAAGTAACCCTTGCCCGCGCCGCCGAAATCGGGATAGGTCTCGAACAGGAAGCCCTGTCCGCTTGTGTTCGGGTCGTACCAACCGCCGGTCAGGCCGCGCTGGTTGATATTCAACGGTGTGTTGCCCCATTGATTGAGCAGATTGGCGACATCGACCGAGCCCAAGCCGGTCGCCAAGTCGTAGCCATTGCCGACCAGATAGCCTTGCAAGCCGCCCGACAGGCCGGTGGGACCCGGCGTTGAGTTGTTGCACAGGCTCGGCACGCTGAGATCGCAGCCGGTTACGCCGCTCGAGGCGACGGTCACGTCATGGAACACGCCGTTCGCTGGCGTGGCGGCGAGCGCATACAGGCGCGGGTTGAGATTGCCCTGCGCCGCGCCGGTTTTTTGGTTGAGCAGGGCGGCGATGCCGGCCATGCTCGGCGCCGAGGCCGAGGTGCCGCCAGAGGCGATGAACGAGAAACTGCCACCGCTGTTCGGCACGCAGGAACCGCCTTCTGCCGCCGTGCAGACGATATATCCTTCGCGCGGCGAAGCAGCGAACGACATGTCTGGCGTATACCGGCCCTGGGTCCCCGGTACGCCGGTACCCTTCTGCCAGGAAGGCGTCGCGATGTACGGGCTGTAGCCGCCGCCTGTCGAGGAATATTGCGTCTTGCCCGAACTATCGGTCGGATCGTTCCAAGCGCCTTCCGGGATATAGCCGAGCGCAGAGAGATAGCCCGGGCCATTGCCGGCCGACCAGTACGCATTCGGGTTGGCCGCATCAGCGAACTCGGTGCCGCCGACGCAGGTGACGTAACCCGATGCGCACAGCGTATTCGCGCTTGCGGATTGGGTAGTCGTAGGCGTGGCATCAAGTGGCTCGCAACCGGCGACGCCACCGTCACCCGAGGCGACAAACACCGAGATGCCCTCGCTCGCCGCCTGCTGGTAAATCTGATCGAAAGTGACACTGGCCTGACCGCCATTGTCCGATTCGCACGAGGCGAAGCTGATGCTGAGAATCTTCGCGGGTACTGGATCGGTGTCGATCGCGTATTCGATCGCGATTACGACGCCGTCTGAGGTCGCACTGGGGTCCTTGCTCACGATCAGTTTCAATGCCGCGCCGGGTGCCACGCTGCCGGCACGCTGCACGTCGAGCGTCGCTTCGCCCTGGTTGCCAATCGCGTCGTTGCCGGTGGTGTCGCAACTGCCGTCGGCGTTGGTCTTGGGACAGGTTGTCGCTGGCGCGCCGGGATCGCTTCCGTTCGGAGGAACGATCACTATTGGCTCAGCGAAGCTCACACCGGTTTGCGCTTTGAAATTGCTGTCGTCCTGATCGTAGACGCGCGATTTGCCGACTATCGCGATGCTCTGGCCGGTACCGTCGGCGACGCTGGCCGCAGGCAGATCGTAGATCTTGGCAAAGTCGGCGGGAAAGAGGTAGTGATTGCACGATCCACTCACGCAAGACGTCGCCGCCGGCTGTGTGTTGATTGCCGACACGCTCATTTGCTGCGCGTTCTGGTACGCGGTGGGCCGATATTTGATTGTGTGCAAACCGCCGATGCCTTGGACTGCGGCACTCAGCGCGGCAGGAATGCGCGGGGCATCCGTATTGGCGATGCGTGTTTCGCCGCCGATCGCGTAGTAGCGCAGCGCCGTGCCGAAGGTATTCGCGATCGCGCCGGCGCTGCCGCTGAACGTAATGCGCGTATGGCTGTTAGAGATCGCATCAACATGCAAATCCTGCTGCTCAAGCCAGGTGCTGATCGCATCGATGTCCTGCTGCGCGGCGCCGAATTGTTTGCCGAACCCCCCAGGCGTGAGCCAACGGTGATATTGCGGCGAAGACGGGTCCTGCTGATCCTTGAGCAGTTGCTGCAACGCCGCTTCGCGCTCGGGCGAGCGATTGAGCGCAAGAGTCAAATGAGTTAGCGGGAGTTCTGCCGGCACTGCGCCGCGATCGCGTTCGACGCGCGCCCATGTTGCAACATGCCCGGATAGTGCAAGACGCTGCTGCGGATCGATGCGTGTCGCAATCAGACTGCGGACGTTGGGTGTCTTGAGGGTAGCTGTCTGCGCATTCGCGGACGGGACCATTGCGATGGCGCATACGGCAAACGCACCAATGCAGAGCTGGTGCAGACCGCGGTAAATTGGGTGGCTGGAACGGAGCGACATAAAGAACCCCTGATCCATGAGGGGCGCATGCTGTGCCCCGGTTCAAAGGATTCTAAGTCGGCCGTCCTATGAAACTGCTAGACCATCGCTGAACGTAGTGTCGAGCGACACACACGTTCAGACGGCGATCAGGCGGTTGTCGCCGATTCACGCACCATGGTGTATCGCGGCGGCGCGCGATCGAGGAAGCCGAGCGCGTGGCAGTGTCCCATCACGTGTACGCCGGCGGCGTTCTGCTCGGCGCGGATCTTGTCGCGCAGCGCGATCATCTGCGTCCAGTGCACCTTCGGGCGATAGTGGTGCTCGGCGTGGAAGCCGTTGTACAGCCAGGTCCAGTTGTACAGCTTGTTGTAAGTGCTCACGCCCCAGGCGATCGGATCGTCCGGATTGCCCTTGAAGTGCTCGTAATAGCCGTTCAGCGACGACAGCGAGTGGCCGAAG
>CAZDWH010000125.1:0-8761 GCA_964509025.1 uncultured Rhodanobacteraceae bacterium | reverse complement strand
TCTCGAGCGACTTCTGCAGGCTCTCGCGGATGCCGGTGACAACGATGGTACCGAGCTCGTCCGGTTTGCCGCTTTGCGCGCTCTGCGCCTCGGCCACGGGTGTTGCATCGGCTGCTTCTGCCCCCGCGGCATACGCCGCCGGGTGGGTATACAACGCTGCGGTGATGCTCGCTGCCAGGATCGTTTTGCAAATTTTCATGACGCCCCTCTCTTTGGTCTGTGGAAGTCGATCGATGCCGCTTCCGTAGTGGTCAGGTTCGTTATCGACAAGGCGCGCATCCGTTCGCACTGCCGATCACACTCGCACATTGCCTCCAGCCTTCAATTCAAGATCGATGTCGTTCAATTCATGGTCGAAGTACCAGCGCGCGGCGCCGGTCACACCGAGTTGTCCGTGTTCGATCAGCCGCACAGGCACGCGCGCGAGCACGTCGCGCATGGCACCCTTGTCGGCAAGGCGCGCAGCGAACGCGCTGCGTTGCAGCAGCTGCGCTATCTGTGGCAGTACGCCGCCGGCCAGGATCACGCCGCCGAAGGCGCCGAGCAGCATGACCAGATCGCCGACCAGGCTGCCGAGCCAGGCGCAGAACACGTCGAGGGTTTCCACGGCGAGCGCATCGCTCGCATCGAGCGCGGCCTGGGTGACCTGCGCCGGCGTGTCGAACGTCGGCGACACGTTGCGGATCGCGCAGAGCGCGAGATAGAGCTGCAGCAGCCCCGGGCCGGACAGCACGCGCTCGTTCGGCACATGCTCGCCGTTTCTGCGCAAATGGCGCAAAACCTCGCTTTCCAGCGCAGTACGCGGCGCCAGCGCAGCGTGTCCGGCTTCGGTTGCGAGGATCGTCGGTCGCGCGGAACCCGGGAGCAACGCCGCCGCGCCGAGGCCAGTGCCGGGTCCCAGCGCGAGGCGCACATGGCTCGGATCGAGCGCGGTGTCGCCGGCGATATGGATCGAGTCGGACAGCGTCGCGAAATGCGCGGCATAAGCGAGCGCCTGGAAATCGTTGACGACGCGCACGTGCTCGATGCCGAGCGCGCGCGTCACTGCCGATACCGACACCGACCAAGGCAGATTCGCATTGACGAGCGTGTCGCCGAGCACGTAACCGGCGCAGGCGATGCACGCGGCGCCCGGCGCGGCATCCGCGCCCCGCAGGAAGTCCTGGAGTATCGCTTCGAGCGTCGGATAGTCGGCGCAGCGATATTTGCGATGGGCGAGGGTCGTGAGCGACCGGTCGCGACCTTGTGCCGCGTCTGCGCGGATCAGACCGATGCGCGCATGCGTACCGCCGATGTCCGCGGCGAGCAGCACTTCTTGCGCAGCCGCTCGGCGTGCGCGCAGTGTTGACGTTGCTTGCGGACTGATCTGGGGCATGCGCGTCTTCAGCTTTGCGGGATTCATGTCGAAGCGAGGTGCGGCGCAGTGTGGAAGTGAATGACAACGTTGTCAACATGGCTTGTAAAGATTTTGCAATCTACTCAAGTTGTTTCTATAAATAATTGATATTAATAAAATTAATTGTTAGTGTTGCAGATGTAATCGAATGACAACGTTATGTGCAAGCGCAGCATTTGCGCGAACGCGGGATACCTCGCACTTGCGCGACGCACGTGCCGACGGGTCGAATCGGGCGAGAATATAAATGTATACATTGAAACAATGCGACGTGCGCCGCTGGTCGCGGCGCGAATTTCAGGCGACAATCGCCGCAGCTGGTCGATAGCGACGAATCACCCCGGACGACGATGCGCAGCCCCACGATCAAAGATGTCGCCAAGCGCGCCAAGGTCTCGCTCAAGACCGTCTCGCGCGTAATCAATCACGAGCCGTCCGTACTCGCAGCGACACGCGAGCGCGTCGAGCGCGCGATCGCCGAACTCGACTATCGTCCCGATCAGTCGGCGCGCAGCCTGCGCAGCGCGAAGTCCTATGCGCTCGGCATGGTCTACGACAACCCGAATGCCTATTACGTCATCGCGATGCAGAATGGCGTGTTGTCGGTATGCCGGCAGACCGGCTTCGGCCTGCACATCCATCCGTGTGATTCGAGCTCGCCCAAACTGGCCGAGGAATTGCGCGACCTCGCGCAGCACTCGCGCCTCGCCGGTCTGGTGCTCGCGCCGCCGATGTCGGAGCGCATGGACCTGATCCGTTACCTCGCGGCGAACAAGATCAAGTTCGTGCGCATCCTGTCTGCGGCGGAAGACCCGCGCGACGGCTACCCCTGTGTGTTCGTCGACGATCGCGATGCAGCGTATGCGGTGACCGAACATCTGATCCAGCTTGGCCATCAGCGCATCGGGTTTCTCTGGGGCGGCAAGGCGCACCGTTCGAGTCCCGAGCGCTACAAAGGCTACGAGGATGCGCTCAAGCAATACGGCATCGCGCTCGACAGGTCGCTGATCGTCGAAGGCGACTATTCCTTCGATGACGGCTTCCGCGGCGCGCGCAAACTGCTGGCCCTGAAGCAGCGTCCGACCGCGATCTTCGGCTCGAACGACGAGATCGCCGCGGGCGTGCTCGCCGCAGCGAAATCGGCGAATCTGAACGTGCCTTACGATCTGTCTATCGCCGGATTCGAGGACAGCCCGTTCTCGCGCCAGTGCTGGCCCGCGCTTACTACGGCGAAACAGGCGACCGAGGACATCGCACGCCAGGCAACGCAGCGCCTGATCGCCGAGCTGAAGCGCGGCGGTCATGCGCAGCATCTCGAGAATGTTGGATTTTCGCCGACACTCGTCGTGCGCGGGTCTACCGCGCCTGTACGTCCGGGCGGTTAAGACGCGCGAGAGAAATTTCATTGCCGGCTTGCCTGAGCAGCTCGGCGAAGCGCGCATCGCGACGGATCGGATCCCATTGCGGATCGAGCGCGAGCATCGCCGCCGAGATGCTGGTGCCGCTCGGCAGCACCAGCAACTGCTGCAGATGCGCGAAAGCTGCATCGTAGGCGCCGCTGCGCACGTCGATTTGCGCAACGTAGTAAAGCGTGGCGATGCCGCCGACGGTATCGCGCTCGGGCGGCAGAATGGCAAGTGCGCTCGTGCCTTCGCGCAAAGCCTCGTCTTTGTTTCCCAGCCCCGCTTCGGCGAACGCCAGCGCAAGATGCTGATCGACGCTGTTGTTGCCGCGCGCGATCGCGTCGCGCGCCGCGGTCTGCACCGATACGTACGCATCGGCGGCGCGGACGCGATCGCTCTGCGCCTCGAACGCCCAAGCGAGATACAGCAGGCGTGGCAGGGCGATATTGTTCGGATCACGCCATAGCGCATCGGTGCTGGCGAGCGCACCGCGAATCGCGGCACCGTAATCGCGCGACCACCAGGCGAGCAGGAACAGGTCGCGCTCGTTCGCGTCGTATTCGTCGCTGCCCGGCGTCAGTGCACCGAGCAGCGTGCGCTGCAGCGACAGATCGCCCTTCCACATCGTCAGCCAAGTCGCGCGCGTGGAGCGGATATCGCCGGCATGACCGCCTGCAGCGAGCATTTCGTCGAGCACGCGCATCGCGTCGGCGTAACGGCGCAGATCGGCATAGGTGAAGGCGAGCTGGAAATTGATGTGCGTACTCTGTGGATCGAGCTGCACCGCACGCTTGTACGCGTCGAGCGCTTCCTGCCAGTGGCCCTCATGGCGTGCCGTGGCGGCGAGATAGGCGATGACCTCGGCATTGTTCGGCATCTGCCGCGCGGTGATCTGCAATTGTTCGCGCGCCCTGGCGAAATCTCGCCGCGCCCATAGCTCGAACAGGCCCATCGCGAAATGCGCCTCGCCGAGGTCTGGCTGCAAGGCGAGCGCGCGCTCGACTGCGGCGCGCGCCGCGGCGAGACGTGCTTCGGTGCGGTCGGGCGCGAAGTTGTACATGCTCGTTTCGGCGATCGCGAGGCGCGCGTGCGCAAGCGCGAAGCGCGGATCGGCCGCGATCGCCTGCTGGTACAGCGCGATCGCCTGCGGCATTTCCACCCCGGCCAGATCGTGACGGTCGTTGCCGCGATTGAAATGCGGCGTCGCGCGCAGGAAAAATTCGTAGGCGGCTGCGTTTTGCGTCGGCGCTGCGCTGACCGTCGCGCTCTCCGCCGGCATCAATTTGGCCTTGAGTGCTTCGGCGACGCTTTGCGCGACTTCGCCTTCAACGGCGAAGACGTTCGTGAGGTCGCGATCATAGCTGCGCGCCCACAAATGGCGGTCGTTGCGCGCGTCGACCAGCTGTAGATTGATATGCACCCGGTCGCCGGATTTCTGCACGCTACCCTCAAGTACGGTCGCGACGCCGAGCTGTGCGCCGATGGTCTTCAAGTCCGCGGGATGACTCTTGTATTTCTGCGTCGAGGTGCGCGACACGACCTTGAGATCACTGATTCCGGCGAGATGCGAAAGGATTTCGTCCTGCATGCCATCGGCGAAATAGCCGTTCGCCGCGTCCTGGCTCAGGTTTTCGAACGGCAGCACCGCGATCGATTTCTCCGGGATGCCGGCAACGACATTGCGCTGCAGCGATACGGCGATTGCCGCCACGAGGCCCGTGCACGCGAGCGCCGAGGCGATCGCAAACTTGCGCTCGCGGCCGATCCAGCGTGCCAGCCGTTGCAGCGGGTTGAGCCCGCGTGCGCGCACGGCATGGCCCGCGATGAAGGCCTCGAGATCGTCGGCGAACTCGCCGGCATGGGCATAACGCCGCGCAGCGTCGCGCGCCATCGCTTTCTCGATCACCGCTTCGATGTCGCGCGGCAGCGATGCGACATAGCGGCGCGGCCGGCGCAACGTGCCCTCGCGCACGAGGTGTACCGTCGTCTCGGCCGAATCGCCGAGAAACGGCGGTGTCCCCGCGACCAGCTCGTAGAGGATCGCGCCGAGACCCCACACATCGGTCGCCGCGCTGATTTGTTTGGTGCCGGCCGCAGCCTGTTCCGGCGCCATGTAGCTCGGTGTGCCCGACACGTCTTCGCCGACGCCGAGTTCCTGCTCGAGCCGTCGCGCCAGGCCGAAATCCGCCACATGCGGCATGCCGTTCTCATCGAGCAGGATATTCGCCGGCTTGAGATCGAGGTGCAGCACGCCGAGTCCGTGCGCGTAGTCGATCGCGCGCGCGACCGGAATCATCAGCGCGGCGGCCTGCATCGGCGTCAGGCGGCCTTCGCGGCGCAGACGGTTCGCCAGCGTCTCGCCGCGCACGAGGCGCATGCTGTAGTAGTGCAATTCTTCCGCGGCGCCGACCTCGTGGATCGCGACGATGTTCGGATGTTGCATGCGCGCGGCGTTCTGCGCCTCGCGGTGAAAACGCTCGACGAAATTCGTCGACGCCCACGGACCCGCGGCGAGGATCTTCACCGCGACTTCGCGGTCGAGGCTGATCTGGCGCGCGCGGTAGACGATGCCCATGCCGCCTTCGCCGATCAGTTCGATCAGTTGGTAGTCGCCGAGCCGCTGATGCAGCGTGCCGGCGAGGTCCATGCGCAGCGATTCGGTCGAGATCAGCGCGAGGTGGCGGCCGCTCAGGCGCGGCGCCGAGCTGAGCGAGTCGCCGAAGGCGAGATCGGCCAGCTCGCGCGTGGCGACGAAGGCGTCCGCGCCTGCGGCATCGGCCGAGGCGGGCGCATAGTCTTCGACTCCCCCGACGTTCATGGCATCGCGGATCACGGCTTTCGTTGGCGCATTTCATGCGGAAGCGCGCGAAATTACAAGAGGACCGTCCGTCTGCGGCAAACGAGCATGCGATGGATCAGTGCCGCGCGGGTGCCGCTGTGCGGTTCAACTCGGCGGCGATGTCACGCTGCGCGAGTGCGTCGATGTCGACGCTGCGCTCGATATGACCGCTGGCATCGAGCACGATCAGCGCCGGGACGCGGCGCACGCCGAAGCGCAGGAACAGGCTGCCATCGCGATCGAGCGTAAGCGGGACAGCGATGTGGTGCTGGTCGCGATAGTCGCGCAGGTCCTGCTCGGACGCCCACAGGCCCGAGGCCACGCCGATCCAGCGCAGCGGCGCATTGTCCGCAACGCCGCCGAGCATTTCGCTCAATTTGCGGCACTGGCGCGACGACTGCGGTCGCGTTTTTTCGAAATAGCTTTCGCACCACGGCGACAGGAAGGCGAGCACGGTTCGGCGCTGACGCGCCGGGTCCGCCAGCGCGACGGCCGCACCGTCGAGGGTCTTCGCATCGATGCCCGGCGCCTTATCGCCGACGTGCAGCGTGTCCTGCGCGAGCAGGCGATCCGGTGTCGCGGAATCCGCGGCGGGCGCATGCCGCGCCTGCGTGAGCGCCGCGTCGAGTTTCGCGTCAGCGAGGTGGCCGACGTAGGCGATGCGTCCGTCCTTGCCGATGATCACGTGCTGTGGCGTCACACGCAGGCCGAATTGCTCGCCGATGCGGCCGTCGTCGTCGCGCACGATCGGCATCGTGATGTGCAGGTCGTGGCGATAGGCCTTGATCTGCTCGAGCGTGTCGTCGAAACCGATATTGACCGCGATCACTGCGAGATCGTCGCCGGCACCGCGCCAGGTCTTCTCGAAGTGCGGCATCTGCTCGCGGCAGGGCACGCACCAGGTCGCCCAGAACTTGAGATATACGGCTTTGTGCCCGCGCAGCGCTCCAAGATCGACGACTTGACCATCTATCGTCGTTAATTTGAGTGCGGGAGCGACTTGGCCGAGCAGGCGCGCACCGGTCTGCGTCGCGTAGTCCTGGCCGGTTTCGGCATGCGTGCGAGTCGTCGCGGCCGCAAGCGCCAGCGCTGCAATTAGCAGGGGGAGGTGGCGGAGTGTTGCGGGCATGTCGGTCTCGCGGTCGTGCGGGCCGGATGCCCGCGAGGCCTAGATTAGTCGCGCTGCCGGTTCCTGCAACGAGCCAGAATTCGTCGATTGCATGGAGCCAAACTTCACACGGTCGCTACGTACTTATGCCGGTTGCAACGCCGCTGCAGCGCGTGCCAGATCCTCGACCTTTGCCCAGTTGCCTTCGCGCAGCAGATTGGCGGGGCTCAGCCAGGAGCCGCCGACGCAGACGACATTCGGGCTCGCCAGAAAATCCGGCGTGCTCAGTGGCGTGATGCCGCCGGTTGGGCAGAACTTGATCGCCGGCAGCGGCGCGGCCCACGCGCGCAGCAAGGCGACGCCACCCGCCGGCACTGCAGGAAAGAATTTCATGTAGCGATAGCCGTGCTCGTACAGGAACATCGCTTCGCTTGCGGTTGCGGCGCCCGGCAGCCAAGGCAGAGCGCTTGCGGCGGCGGCTTCGACCAGACGCGGCGTGCAACCCGGCGACACGGCGAAGCGCGCGCCCGCGCGTTCGGAGGCCTTGAGATCGTTCGGCGTCAGCACGGTGCCCGAGCCGACCACGGCGCCATCGACTTCAGACGAGATGCCGCGGATCGCATCGAGCGCGACCTGGGTGCGCAGCGTGACTTCGATCGCGCGAATGCCGCCGGCGACGAGCGCGCGCGCGAGCGGTACCGCAGCGGCGGCATCGTCGATCACCACGACGGCGACGACCGGAGCGAGCTTGAGCGTGGTTTCGATGTCGAGCTGTTTTTTTTCAAGGGCGTTTGGCATCTTGGATCCCATTTTTTTTTTGCTCATCCCATGAGCGCGAAGAACAGAACGGCCATCCTCGCCGCACTTTCAAATTAAAAGAGTACCGTCGCGCCTGTATCCGCAGTACCGACGCGGTCGCGAAACAGCGCGAACAATTCTCGTCCGAGTCCGACATGATGCGCGTCGAGATCGTCGGCGCGCGCGGGTATGCGCGCGGAAAACACGGCATTGTCTACTTTTACTTCCAGCGTCCCGGCGGCCGCGTCGAGCCGGATGACGTCTCCATTCTGGATGCGCGCGATCGCGCCGCCGCTCGCAGCTTCGGGCGTGACATGGATAGCCGCGGGCACCTTGCCCGACGCACCGGACATGCGTCCATCGGTCACCAGCGCGACCTTGAAGCCGCGGTCCTGCAGCACGCCGAGCACCGGCGTGAGCTTGTGCAGCTCGGGCATGCCGTTCGCGCGCGGACCCTGGAAGCGCACGACCGCGACGAAATCGCGATCGAGTTCGCCGCGTTCGAATGCCGCTTTCACATCATCCTGTTCGTCGAACACGATCGCGGGCGCTTCGATCACCTGGCGCTCGGGCGCGACTGCGGAAATCTTGATCACGGCGCGGCCGATGTTGCCGCTCAGCGCACGCAGGCCGCCGTCCGGGCGAAATGGATTGGTAGCGGGGCGCAGCACGCTTTCATCGTAACTCGCGCTCGCGACGGGTACGTGACTCAAGCAGCCTTGCGCATCGAGCAGTGCATGCTGGCGATAGCCGTCGAGTCCTGTTCCATTGACGGTGCGCACATCGGCGTGCAGCAGGCCTGCGTCGAGCAGCTGCGCGATCAGGAAATTGAGCCCGCCGGCGGCGTGGAACTGGTTCACGTCGGCGCGGCCGTTCGGATAGACGCGTGCGAGCAGCGGCACGACGCTCGCGAGCGCATCGAAATCCTCGAGCGTCAGGATGATGCCCGCGGCGCGCGCGATCGCGACGAGATGCAGCAGGTGATTGGTCGATCCGCCGGTCGCGTGCAGGCCGACGACCGCGTTGACGATCGCGCGTTCGTCGACGACGTGGCCGAGCGGCGTGTACTCGGCGCCCAGCGCGGTAATCGCAGCCGCACGCCGTGTCGCCGCGACCGTCAGTGCATCACGCAGCGGCGTGTTCGGATTGACGAAACTCGCGCCGGGGCGATGCCAACCCACGAACTCCCTCAGCACGTGGTTGGAATTTGCGGTCCC
>CAZDWH010000124.1:0-8843 GCA_964509025.1 uncultured Rhodanobacteraceae bacterium | reverse complement strand
CAACAAGTTCAACGAATGGCTGCCCGACGACACGGTGGCGGCCTTCCGTGAGTACTACGTCGGCATCAAGGGGCCCTTGACGACGCCGGTGGGAGGAGGTATCCGCTCGCTCAACGTCGCGCTCCGGCAGATGCTGGACCTTTATGTGTGCCTGCGGCCGGTGCGCTGGTACAAAGGCGTCCCCTCGCCGGTGAAGCGCCCGGAAAAAGTGGACATGGTCATCTTCCGGGAGAACACCGAGGACATCTACGCCGGGATCGAATACCTGTCTGGTTCGAGCGAAGCGCAGCGCGTCCTTGATTTCCTCGCCCAGGAGTTCCCCAAGCAGTTCGCGAAGATCCGATTCGGCACCGCCGACGCCTCCCGCGCCTGGCAGCGGCTGCTCGAAGAGATCGGCGCGCCCAAGCGCGACGTGGACGTCGAGGTCGGCATCGGCATCAAGCCGGTGAGCCGCCTGGGCACCGAGCGCCTCGTGCACAGCGCCATCAGCTACGCGGTGATGAACAAGCGCAAGAGCGTCACCCTCGTGCACAAGGGCAACATCATGAAGTTCACCGAGGGCGCGTTCCGCGACTGGGGCTACAGCGTCGCGAAAGCGTTCTTCGGCGCCGTGGAGATCGACGGCGGCCCGTGGTGCCGGATTCCCGACGGCAAGCCGGGCGCGGGCCTGGTGATCAAGGATGCGATCGCCGACATCACGCTCCAGCAGGTGCTGACCCGGCCGGACGAGTTCGACGTGATCGCCACGCCGAACCTGAACGGCGACTATCTGTCGGACGCCCTGGCGGCGCAGGTGGGCGGCATCGGCATCGCGCCGGGCGGCAACATCAATTACGTCACCGGCCACGCGGTGTTCGAGGCCACGCACGGCACCGCGCCGAAATACGCCAACCTCGACAAGGTCAATCCGGGTTCGGTCGTGCTCTCGGGCGAGATGATGCTGCGCTACATGGGCTGGACCGAGGCCGCCGACGCGATCATCACGGCGATGGACAAGGCGATCGCGAACAAGAAAGTCACCTACGACTTCGCCCGCCTCATGGACGGCGCGACCGAGGTGAAGTGCTCGGAGTTTGCGGACGAGCTGATCAAGAACCTCTGACGTCAGCCGCCAGAAATTGCGATCCGCATTGAGATTTGGAGGCCTTGCTTGCGTCGAATAATGATATTTGCGATTGCGTCCGGTGTTGCGCTTTCTCTCTGTGGTTTCGGGTCAGTGGAACTTGAGCATATTCGAGTACCTTTGCGCGCAACGGGTTGGATCGTTATTAATTCGCAAGATAGTCCAGGCCATGGGAACACAATCGAACGTGTTCCCGCCGGCGAAAGCGCATCGCGTTGGACGAAGTTGATATCGATTCAGTTCGTCGAAGGAAGCAAGGTAACGCCTGTGGACTTCATGGAAGCACTCCGCAAAAAGATGGTCGATCGATGCCCGCAGGTGGATTGGAAAATTATCGAATCGGACAAGGCGAGCGTTCTATACGAGTGGGGAATTGCTTCCTGCGCTGCAGCTGAGGATCAGCATGAAATAGCTCGTATTCTCCAAGGGAATGATGGACTGCACCGCGCCGCTTATGTGGAAAAAGCGAGCCAGATGGATACGAGCACGCATGATTCTTGGCTTGCGAATCTGCGCGCGTCCTTTGTGATGAAGGATGGCAAGCCAATTGCGCTGAAGGATCGCAAGTAAACCTAGCGACGGGCTTAAAAATGCGGTGGATCGGCAAGGCCTGATCCACCGCAACGAGAGAGCGTTGGGCTAGGGAGAGGGCGGCCGCTGCGTGCGGCGCTTGAGTTCAGCGTAGTCCGATCAGATGGGTTGTCGGAGTTGCCGGTTTCGGCGTGACGCCGGCATTCGCGACGTTGCTCGATGCCGAGACCACATCGTCGCAAACGGTGCCGCAGCGACGCAGCATGTCTTGTGCGGATTCGGCAATCCGCACGACTTCCGACGGTGCCAGATACTGGTCGGAAAACAGCATGCCGACCGTAGTTTCCTCGAATTTCTTGAGCCAGTTGCGCATGACACACTCCAGCTGTGTGATTTGAGATGCGTGCACAATAAGCCTGCTCTAGCCCAATAAAAAGCGATACTTTTGCACCTCTGATGTGAGTCCGTCTCACATCACGGCGGCGCCTGATGACGCCACTGCGGTGGCGTGCGAGACTCGCTGGATGGAAACCGCGAGCGCCTCCACGCCAGCGCCCACCGCCTCCGACCAGGCATCGGACGACCTTGCCTTGGCCGAAGCCGCCGCGCTCGATATCCGCAGCGGTTTCGCCGACTACAACACGCGCTTCCGCGCGATCACGCGGCGCGCGCAGCAGCGCTTCGAGAAGCGCGAGTTCGCCGCCTCGCAGGCCGATGCGCTCGAGCGTTTCGATTCCTACGACGTCTGCGTGCGCGCGACGATGGCGCGGCTGGAAACGCTGCTGCGCGCGCGCGTGCGCGATCATGCACTGTGGCAGCTGATCCGCCCGCGCTTCGCAGAATTGATCGCGCCGCTGCTCGATCAGGAGCTCAACAAGACCTTCTACAACACGCTGACGCGACGCTTCTTCAACACGCAGGGTGTCGACGCCGCGATCGAGTTCGTTGCCCTCGACATCGAGCCGACCGATCGCATCACGCACCCCGTCGCGCGCCACAGCTATGCGGTATGGGGACACCTGCCGCGTATTTGCCAGCGCATACTCGATGATTACGAATTCGCCGTGTCCTATGCGCACACGGGCCTGTGCGCGCTGCGCATGGCTGACGCGCTGACGCAGCAGCTCGCGCGTTGGAGCGCCGACGCGAACGGTGCCAGCCCTATCCGTGCGATCGAGCTGCTCGAAACCGTGTTCTACCGCGAGCGCCGCGCCTATTTGGTCGGGCGCATTTTCGGCGTCGGTGAAATCGCGCCACTCGTGATCGCGCTGATCAACGAGGACGCGGGCATCCGGGTCGATGCGGTGCTGACCGAACGCGCGCAGGTCGCGCAGGTGTTCGGCTATACGCGCAGCTATTTCCAGGCCGACCTGCCGACGGTTGGCGACGCCGTCGTGTTCCTGCGCACACTGCTGCCGTACAAGCCGATCGACGAGCTCTACACCGTGCTCGGGCGCGTCAAGCAAGGCAAGACCGAGCGCTACCGGCATTTCTTCCGCCATCTCGCCGCGCACCGCGACGAGCAATTCGTCCATGCCGACGGCGAGCGCGGCCTGGTCATGGCGGTGTTCACCCTGCCCTCGTATCCGCTCGTGTTCAAGCTGATCCGAGACAAGTTCGCGTTTCCGAAGGAAAGCGTGCGCGCCGAGGTAATGCAAAAGTATACGTTGGTGTTCCGCCACGATCGCGCCGGACGTCTCGTGGACGCGCAGCGCTTCCGTTTCCTGCGCTTTCCGAAGCATCAATTTGCGCCGGAGCTGCTTGACGAACTCGTCGTCGGCTGCAGCGAGAGCGCACATCTCGACGGCGACGACGTCGTCATCACGCACTGCTACGTCGAGCGCCGCTTGCGCCCGCTCAATCTGTACCTGCGTGAGGCGGAATCTGCGGCGGCACAGCGCGCGATCATCGACTACGGCCAGGCGATCCGCGATCTCGCCGCGAGCAATATCTTTCCGGGCGATCTGCTACTGAAGAACTTCGGCGTGTCCGCGCACGGCCGCGTGATCTTCTACGACTACGACGAACTCTGTCTCGTCAGCGAATGCCGCTTCCGCGAACTGCCCGAGGATGACGAGCGCGCCGAGACCTTTTACGTGGGCCAGCACGATGTGTTTCCCGAGCAGTTCCCGCGCTTTCTCGGCATGAGTGCCGCGCAGCGCGAGGCCTTGCTCGCTGGGCACGCGGAGATCTTTCAGGTGCAGTGGTGGCAGTCGATGCAGGTGACAATCGCCGCGGGCCGCAGCATCGACGCGCCACCCTATCCGGACGAATTACGCTTGCGGGCGCAAGGTTTTGACGCCCAAACAGGTCTGTAGACTTTCGGCACTCATGCCTGTTACGCGGCAACGCAACAATCGCACGTCGTCATCACAACCCCAAGGACATCCCATGAAAACGATCAGCAAGATTTTGTTTGCCGCGGCTGCGGCTGTCGCATTGAATGGCTGCACGGAAGTTGCGAACAAGCCCGCGAGTGCGAGCGCGGACAAGACCGCGACGACCGGTCTCGATGCGGCGCTCGCGGGCGACTGGCGTTCGGACAAGAACAAGGCGCGCGACGCGTATCGGCACCCGCAGCAGACGCTTGCTTTCTTCGGCGTCAAGCCGACGCAGACGGTAATCGAACTCATCCCCGGCGGCGGTTGGTACACCGAAGTGCTCGCGCCGTGGATCAAAGATGGCAACGGCCACTACATCGCCGCGATGGGCCGCCCATCGCGCCCGAACGGCGAAGCCGCACGCGCGCTCGATGGCATGAACAAGCGCATCGCCGAGCATCCAGCACAATTCGGCGCGGTGCAGATCGTGCAGTTCGACGCGAAGGCGCCCGAGTTCGGCCCGCCCGCATCGGCCGATGTGGTGCTCACGTTCCGCAACGTGCACAACTGGACCGACGACGACATCGCCGAAGGCATGTTCAAGGCGATGTATGCCGTGCTGAAGAAGGGCGGCACGCTCGGCGTGGTCGACCATCGCGCCAAGGCGGGTACGACGCTCGCGGCGAACAAGGAAACCGGCTATCTGCCGACCGAGGTCGTGATCAAGCTCGCGACCGATGCGGGTTTCAAGCTCGTCGCGCAGAGCGAAATCAACGCCAATCCGAAGGACACCAAGGATTATGCGAAAGGCGTGTGGACGCTGCCGCCGACTTTCGCGCTCAAGGATGTCGACCGCGACAAATACACCGCGATCGGCGAGTCGGACCGGATGACCCTGAAGTTCGTGAAGCCAGCAAAATAATCAGCTGGGTACAGATGGAGCAGGGCGGGCCATTGCGGCCCGCCCTTTTTTTGCGAGCGACGAATCAACCACCATCCAGGCAGCCGAGCTGCCCGCTATTGTTCGCATAGCCGGATGAAATATCGTACGCGCTGTTCGACCAGTTGCCCTGCACCTTCCAGGTCGATCCTTTCTTGAAGGTCACCACCGGATGACCAAACGACCAGGCGCACTTGTCCGCGTTCTCCGCGCCACCGTTGTCGTACCAGGCATTGAGCAGCGGGTCGGTGCGTGTTTCGGACAGTTCGTGCCCCGACACATTGGCGAGCGCGGCGAGCCCCTGTGAGTGCGTTGTCGTCGTGTCCTGCGGATCGCAACCGGGATCGCCGTCGAGATTGAAGAAGAACCCGAACTCGATCGTGATGCCATTGCAACTGCCAGTGCTGTGCCAGGCGCAGTAGCCGGCGTGCCCGCGCGGCAGGTCGGTATAGACCGGGTAGTAGCCGCCCGGGGTCGGATTCGGAAAAACCTTGCATACCTCGTCGAGGATGGCGGAAGTGCGCGGCGCGTGCGTCGGTCCGACGCTGAGATCGAGCGTGTGACCGGCGTAGGTAATCGTGCTCCCGACCTGACCATTGCCTGCGGTGTACTCATCGCTGGTGCCCGCATAGCCGGACCCGCTCATGTCGGTATAGAACTGACCGAGTCCGCTGATTTTGTCGGCAACGAAAGTGTTGTCGGCCCAGCTTGTGCCCCAGAAAATCGCGGTAACGGTGGCGCTCGGCATGATCGGCCCACCGTGCCAGACCAGATTGGGAGAGCCGCCTCCGCCACCGGGTTTGGCCGCGTTCGATTGACCGCGCTCCCAGACGACGCCACCCATCTTGGGTTCGGGCTGGCCATGTCCGAATTGCGTGTCCTGTGCGTGGGACACGCGCGTACCGAATGTTGCGGCGAGTGCGAGCGCAGACATTGCAGATAGTGCGCGAACAGAGAATTTCATGCGACCTCCATGGGGGTGATGGAGTGAGCTCTATGAGGTGCGTGGATCGCGGCGTGACCGCTCCAGTGCTGCTGTATAGTCGCCACGAGGCAGGCACGACCGGCCCGCATGTGCGCAGGGCCTAGAGCTGGGCGGATCATAGGCCCGCGCTGGCGAATGCGCAAATCGCTGCAGTTCCGCACCGCAGCACGCGAAGAATCACCCATGTTGATCGCACTGAACAAACCTTACGGCGTGCTGTGCCAGTTCACCGACCGCAGCACGCCGCCGCGGCGCACGCTGGCGCAGTTCGTGCCACAGCCCGATGTCTACCCGGCCGGACGGCTCGATTTCGATAGCGAAGGACTTCTTCTGCTGACCGACGAGGGTGCGCTTGCACATCGGCTGACCGATCCGCGCCAGCAGACCGAGAAGACCTATCTGGTGCAGGTCGAAGGCGCGCCGAGCGAAGCACAGCTGCGACAATTGCGACAAAGTGTACTTTTGAACGATGGCCCGACCCTGCCTGCGCGCGCAGCCCTGCTCACGGGCGCGCCGGCGTGGCTGTGGCCGCGCGATCCGCCGGTGCGCTTCCGCAAATCGGTACCGGATGCGTGGATCGAATTGACCATATGCGAAGGCCGCAATCGCCAGGTGCGGCGCATGACCGCGGCGGTCGGTCTGCCGACGCTGCGCCTGATTCGCATGCGCATCGGTAAAATCGCGCTCGACAGTTTGCTGCCCGGCGAGACGAAGTTGGTGGAGATGCAGCCATGACTGCTTTCAAGGACCATTTCTCCGGCCACGCCGCGATCTACCGCGACGCGCGCCCTACTTATCCGCCCGAACTGTTCGCCTGGCTCGCGCAGCAGGCGCCGGATCGCGAACTCGTCTGGGATGTCGGGTGCGGCAATGGCCAGGCCAGTGTCGCGTTGGCGGCGCACTTCGCACGCGTGATCGGTACCGATCCTTCCTCGAACCAGATCGCGAGTGCCGCGCGCGGTGCGAATATCGACTACCGTATCGAGTCGGGCGAACACAGTTCACTTGCCGATGGCAGCGCGAGTCTCGTTACCGTCGCGCAGGCGCTGCACTGGTTCGACTTCGCGCCGTTCTATGCCGAAGTGCGGCGCGTGCTCAAGCCCGGCGGCCTGTTCGCGGCCTGGACTTATGCTTCGTGCACAACCGGCGAAGCTTGCGTCGATGCGCTGATCGACCGACTTTATGGCGACGAACTCACCGGACCGTATTGGCCGCCCGAGCGCGCCTATGTCGATGCGTGCTATCGCACCCTGCCGTTCCCGTTCACCGAAATCGCCGTGCCGGAATTTCCGATGCGGATGCGCTGGAATGTCAATCAGCTGCTCGCCTATCTGCGCTCATGGTCGGCGACGCAACGCTATCTGAAGGCGAAGGGCGTCGATCCGGTAGACTTGGTCGAGCCCGACCTGCGTGCGGCATGGGGCGACTCTGATGGGCTACGCGAAGTACGCTGGAATTTCCACGTCCGCGCAGGACGCTGATCCGTTGGCGCGCCGTTTTTCGTTCTACTGAGCGGGAACGCGGGTCCGCCCGCGCATGGGAGGGAATGCGATGTCGTTCTACGTCTATGGTCGCAACGCGAAAACCGGCGAAGTGCTGCATCGCTACCTCAGTAAGACCTCCACGGAGGCGGAAGCGCGCGCGGAGGCTAGGGCGCGTGGGGTCGAAGTGACGACGATCGTCATCGCCGACAACATGACCGATGCCAAGGCAGCGGGTCTGGTAACGGCTAAGAGAGGCGCTGCGCAGACCGCCGCCGCGGCCGACGACGGCATTACTGCCTGGACGACGATCGCGCTGATCGCCGTCAACGTATTGCTCTACGTCGCGCGCCTGCCGGGCGACGGCGGCTTCTGGCAGGCCGACAACGATGTCCTGGTGCGCTGGGGCGCGAGCTATGGGCCACTCACCCTGGGTTCCGAGTGGTGGCGACTTTTGACCGCCTCGTTCGCGCATGACGGCTTGCCGGAGATCGTCGTCTACTCGGTGGCGTTGTTCTATCTCGGCAAGGTGGCGGAGCGACGTTTTGGCGTGGCCGCGTTCCTGCTGGTTTTTCTGGCCTCGGCCGCTGGCGGCAACCTGTTTGCGACGTGGCTGAGTTCGCAAGATGTTCATGCCGGCGTGCTCGGCGCGGTCGCGGGGCTTGGCGGCGCGCTGCTGGCCGTGCGCATGCGTCGCGGCGACGAGGCGGAGAAGGATCTGGCCGTGGCCGTCGCGGGCATGGGAATCCTGCTGTTCGTCTTGTTCGCATTTCTGTACGAAGAACTGGGCCGCGAAATTGGCTGGGCCGCGCTGTTCGGCGGCGCGTGCAGCGGCCTGCTCGTCGGTCTGGTGCTGGTGCCGCCGGCGGACGAGACCGCGGGCCCTGCGCGCATCGCGATGGCCGCTGCCGTGGTGATTGGCGTGCTCGGCGTAGCCGTGGCAGGAACGCACGGCAAGACGCGCGCAATAAACCGGACCCAGGCGGTGCTCGATGCGGCCGAAATGCTCGACCGGCGTGTCAACGTGCAACTCGCCGACGTGCGGCGCAAGTGGGAAGACTGCAGCCTCGATGTCGCCGCCGTGACGAAACTGGTCCAGACCGAAATTCTGCCCGACCTGCGCAACGTGCACACCCGATTGCAGGAACTCGCACCCTATCCCGAGCAGGTCGCCGGCGACGCGGACCAGCGGCTCCACGCACTGAGGCTGCGCGAAATCAGTCTGGCGGATCCGCTGCGCAGCCTGAATCTGACCAAGCCTGCTTGCGCGTCGGGTGCTGGCGGTTCCTGAGCCGGCGTACGCGCAGCGCGAACGGAGTCGACCGCTAAAGCGCAGTCAGATTCGCATAAGCGAGCACCAGCCACTTGCTTCCCGCGTCTTCGAAATTGACTTCGACGCGCGCGTGCGCGCCCGAGCCTTCGGCGCTGACCACGATGCCTTCGCCGAAGCTCGCATGGCGCA
>CAZDWH010000123.1:0-8889 GCA_964509025.1 uncultured Rhodanobacteraceae bacterium | reverse complement strand
GGCGCGCCGGAACGCGCCCATTGGGGGGCGGCCCCCGGATTGCCATCGCTCGCGGCGGGGGCCGCCTGGGCGGATTTCGCCTCGAGGTCCTGCGCGGCCAGCCAGCGCAGCGCTACATCGTTCGACGGCAGCTGGAATTCGATTTGCTGGCAGCGGCTGCGGATCGTCGGCATGAGACGGGCGCGGTGATCGGCGATCAGCACAAGCAGCGTATTCGGCGTCGGCTCTTCGAGCGTCTTGAGCAGCGCGTTGCTCGCGCTGATATTCATCGCATCGGCCGGATCGATCAGCGCGATCTGCATTCCCCCGAATTGCGCGGTCAAGACGAGACGTTCGCTCAGCGCACGCATCTGATCGACGGTGATCTCGGTACGTGTCTTGCCGTCATCGCGCAACTCGAGATTGACGCGCAGCAGATCGGGGTGCGTACCCGCGGTAAACAATTGGCAGGTGCGGCAGGCGTCACAGGCAAAGCCGTCTGCCTTGGGCGACTGGCACAGCAAGGCATTCGCGAACGCCTCAGCGAACGCGCGCTTACCCAAACCAGCCGGCCCGGTAAGCAACAAGGCGTGCGGCAAGGCGCCACGCTGACGGCGTTCGTTGAGGCGCGCCCAAGCCGAGTCATTCCATGGCATGAGCGTCATGACGGCGTGTTCTCGCCTTGCGATGCTCGCACAAATTCACCGACCGCGCGATCGGCTTGCGCGAGCACAGCATCCAGCGGCTGGCTCGCATCGATCACGCGAAAGCGCGCCGGTGCGCTCGCCGCACGCACGCGATACGCAGCGCGCACGCGCTCGAAAAACTCCACGCTTTCCATCTCGATGCGATCCACCGGCCCGCGCCCGCGCGCGCGCGCGAGACCTTCGCCGACCGGCAGATCGAGCAGCAGGGTCAGATCGGGTTCGAGTCCGCTCGCCGCCCAGCGTTCGAGTTCGGCGATGCGCTCGACCGGCTGGCCGCGTCCGCCGCCTTGATAGGCGTAGCTCGCGTCGGTGAAGCGATCGCTCAGCACCCAGCGCCCGGCCGCGAGCGCTGGTTCGACCACGTCGCGCACGAGTTGCGCACGCGCGGCGAACATCAACAACAGCTCGGATTCGGCGCTGAGGCCGCGCCGGTCCGGGTCGAGCAGGATGCCACGGATCGCCTCGCCCGCCGGTGTGCCACCCGGTTCGCGCGTGACGAGCACGTCGTGTCCCGCGCGCGCGAGTTGTTCGCGCACGGCCGCCAGCACGGTGCTCTTGCCCGCGCCCTCGCCGCCTTCGAGCGTAATTAGTCTTCCGCGGCTCATCGATGCAACTGGAATTTTGCGACCGCGCGATTATGCGCTTCGAGCGTCGGCGAGAACTCGTGACTACCGTCGCCACGCGCGACGAAGTACAGCGCCGGCGTCGTCGCCGGGTGCACGACCGCATCGAGTGCAGCCTTGCCGGGCAGCGCGATCGGCGTCGGCGGCAAGCCGTAACGCGTATAGGTGTTGAACGGCGTGTCGGTTTCCAGATCGCGCCGGCGGATATTGCCGTCGTAGGCCGCGCCCATGCCATAGATCACGGTCGGATCGGTCTGCAGCTTCATGCCGAGTTTCAGACGGCTCAGGAATACGCGTGCGATTTGCGGACGCTCGTCGGCACGACCGGTTTCCTTCTCGACGATCGAGGCGAGCGTCAGCGCCTGATAGGGCGAGGTCAACGGCGTATCGCTCGCACGTTCCGGCCAAAGCTTGTCGAGTGACTTGTGCAAGGCTTCATGCGCACGCCGCAGCACGTCGAAGTCGCTCATGCCCTTCACGTAGCTGTAGGTCTCCGGCAGGAACTGGCCCTCGGGCAGCGCATCCGCATCGCCGAGGCGGCGCATCAGCTCCTTGTCGTCGGTCGCGGCGAGCGTCTGCGCCAAGCCCTTGTCTTGCGCGAGTGCGCCGCGCAATTGCGCGAAGGTCCAGCCTTCGACGATCGTGAAGTGGTGCTGGATCACCTCGCCAGCCGCGAGCTTGCGCAGCAGCGCACGCGGCGTGAGCCCGGGTTCGAGCGCGTATTCGCCTGCGTGCAGCTTGCCCGCAACGCCGAGTTCGCGCGCGAGCAGGCGCCAGTAGTAGACATTGCCCGGCGCGAAGCCGCGCGCGTCGAGCAGTTTGATCACACCGGGCAGCGGCGCGCCGAGGGGTACCTCGACTACCGTATTGGCGCCGACCCCGGCAATCGGCGCGTCGACGAAGCGCTGGTAGTCGCGATACAGATAGCCGCCACTGACAAGTGCACCCAGCAGCAGGAGCGCAAGCACTGTCATCAGCACCCGGCGAAAGCTGAAGCGCGCGCTCATGCTTGGTGACCTTTGCGGGCGCGTTGAATCGCGCCCCTGCGAAGAAGGGAGTGCATTGGCATGCGCGTATTGTGCCCTACTCTGCGCTGAGTGCGCGCAACATCCCGCGTGCCTTCGCGCGCGTTTCGTCGAGTTCGTGCTGCGCATCCGAATCGGCGACGATGCCCGCGCCCGCGCGCAGGCGCACGACGCGATCGTGCTGCTCGAGCGTGCGGATCAGGATGTTCAGATCCAGATCGCCGTTGCGATTGAGATAGCCGAGTGCGCCGGTGTACGCACCGCGCGCGCGGTCCTCGAGTTCAGTAATGATTTGCATCGTGCGTACCTTCGGCGCGCCGGTGATGGTGCCGCCGGGGAACACCGCACGAATCGCCTGCGCCGGCGTCACCTCCGCGCGCAGCGTGCCGCACACATTGGACACGATGTGGTGCACATGCGCATAGCTCTCGACTGCCATCAGCTCGTCAACGACGACGGAGCCCGGTACGCAGATGCGGCCGAGATCATTGCGTTCGAGATCGATCAGCATCACGTGCTCGGCGCGCTCCTTCACATGACCTACCAACTCGCGGATACGCGTGGCCTCGTCGTCGCCCGCGACGCGCGCGCGCGTGCCCGCGATCGGTCGCGTCTGCACACTTGAGCCACGGATTTCGAGTAGGCGCTCCGGTGAAGAACTGGCCACGGCCCAGGCTTTGCCGTGGGCATCGCGCCATTGCAGCAGACCCGCGAACGGCGCCGGATTGGCGCGGCGCAGCCGCGTATACAAATCCACTGGTGTCGGCGTAGACGCGAAATGCGCGCGCCATTCACGCGACAGATTGACCTGGAACACATCGCCGGCGCGCAGGTACTCGTGCACTCGCGCCACGCCATCGAGGAAACGCGCAGGATCGTCCTCTGCGATCCGCGGCGCCGACCACGCGGAGGACGAAGTCTGCGCCACCAATGCAGTCAGATCGGCCTGCATGACATCGAGACAGTCCGCGGACGCCGATTCGGCAATCAGCCAGGTCGTGGCGTCGACGCGATCGACGATGATTGCGGCGGGACAGCGCAACGCCATTGCGACCGGAAGCGCCGCGTCGCCGCGGTGCGCCGGCACGTGCGGTTCGATTTCGGCGCCAAGTTCATAGCCGAGATAGAGCACCCAGCCACCAGAGAATGGCAGCAGGCGATCCGTACTCGTATCCTCATCCGCCCTTCGGACGACGTCTCCCGACTGATACGGAGAAGCGTTTTCGGTACGCCACGCCGCATCGAGCGCATCGAGGAAATTGGCACCATGATCGATGCCGCGCGCATCGCGCACGCGGCCGTCGCCGCCTAGCGTCAGCGCGTCGAGCGGAAATCCGAACAGGATGTCGTAGCGCGCCTGGCGCCCGCCTTGTGCAGCGCTTTCGAGCAGGCAGGGGTAGCGTGCCGGATTCGCCGCCGCGAGCGCGACGAGATCGCGCGCACCCCGCAGTTCGCGCCGAACTGTGCTGCTCATGCGCGCCGCGCTAAAGCGCTAGATCCGACGGAAAACCAGCGATCCGTTGGTGCCGCCGAAGCCGAACGAGTTCGACACGGCCACGTCGAACTTCGCGTCGCGCGCGGTGTGCGGCACGAAATCGAGGTCGCAACCTTCGGCTGGATTGTCGAGGTTGATCGTCGGTGGCAGCACGTTGTCGCGCAGCGCGAGCACCGAGAAGATCGCCTCGACGCCGCCGGCCGCGCCGAGCAGGTGTCCGGTCATCGACTTGGTAGAACTGACCGCCAGCTTCTTCGCGTGATCGCCGAAACAAGCTTTGATCGCGTTGGTCTCGGCAATATCGCCGACGCCAGTAGACGTCGCATGTGCGTTGATATAGCCCACGGCGTCGGGATTGAGGTTGGCGTCTTTCAGCGCGTTCGCCATCGCGCGTCGCGCACCGTCACCATCTTCCGGCGGCGAGGTCATGTGGTAGGCGTCGCCGCTCATGGCAAAGCCGGAGAGTTCGCAGTAGATGCGCGCACCGCGTTTTTTTGCATGCTCGTATTCCTCGAGCACGAGCACGCCCGCGCCGTCGGAAAGTACAAAGCCATCGCGATCGCGATCCCACGGCCGGCTGGCCTTGGTCGGCTCGTCGTTGCGCGTGGACATCGCACGCGCGGAGCAGAAGCCGCCCATCGCCGTACCGACGGTGGCGAACTCGGCACCGCCCGCGACCATCGCGTCGGCATCGCCGTACTGGATCATGCGCATCGCAAGGCCGAGATTGTGCGTCGCGGTCGTGCACGCGGTCACGCACGAGATGTTCGGGCCCTTCATGCCGAGCATGATCGACAGGTTGCCCGACACCATATTGATGATCGAACTCGGCACGAAGAACGGCGAGATGCGGCGCTGGCCCTGCTCGTGATAGGTGATCGCGGTCTTCTCGATCGTGTAGATGCCGCCGATGCCCGCGCCGACCGCGATGCCGATGCGCTCGGCGTCGTGCTCGTGCGTCGACAGGCCGGCGTCGCTGAGCGCCTGCACCGACGCGGCGATGCCGTAGTGGATGAAAGGATCCATCTTCTTCACGTCTTTCGCCGGCACGAATTGCGCCGGATCGAAATCGCGGATTTCGCCGGCAATGCGGGTCGGAAACGTGCTCGCATCGAAATGCGTGACCGGGCCGATGCCGCTGACGCCGTTCTTCACGTTGTTCCACGCCGTCGCAACATCGTTGCCGACGGGGCTGATGATACCGAGTCCGGTTACTACGACGCGTCGTTTCATAAGAATAGCTCTGGGAGTTCTCTTCGCCTCGATGGCGAATCTTGCCTGGCTTGTCCGTGAGTGGATTACCGCATCACGAACCGTCGGATCATTCAAAATCGGCTGAGCGCCGATTCAAACATGCGTTCTCCGATCCAGAAATGCAAACTGCGCCACGCGGGCGCAGTTCGGTTCCCTCGAAGGAGCGCTTCAGGCCTTGACGTGGGCCTTGATGTAGTCGACCGCCTGCTGCACGGTGGTGATCTTTTCCGCTTCTTCGTCCGGGATCTCGCACTCGAATTCTTCTTCGAGCGCCATCACGAGTTCGACGGTGTCGAGCGAGTCGGCGCCGAGGTCGTCCACGAACGAGGCGTTTGGCGTCACTTCGTCTTCCTTCACGCCCAGCTGTTCGACGACGATTTTCTTGACGCGTTCTTCGATGGTGCTCATTTTGCGCTTACCTCGGCTTCGGATTTGGATCAAGGAAAGTTGCGCATTGTAGTGGAAGGCTCGGGCAAAGTACTAGAGTTTTTGCTCCAGCGGGAACCGGGCCGATTTCGCGTTTTCCGCGACGGCACCGCGACTTGCACAAAAAAAAAGGGCAGCGACATCACGTCGCTGCCCAAATCCGCAGGGGCTGGCTGCGTTTTCTAAGGGGCGCGGACGCGCACGGCAGCGTACGCGAGCACGGTGATGCACAAAATCAGCAGTAGCAGTGCGATCGGGCTGGTCGCGGGCGCCGGGAATATGGTCGGATCGGCGGGCGCAGGCGCGCTTACCGCGTCCACCACCGGCGTAACCAGCAATGCCGCGCACAATTGCGCCGACGTGCAGGAAGAAGCCAGCTGCACGGCATCCCCAGCGACTGCCGAATTGGCCACGCTGTCCGGTGCATCGCTCGCGACCGCTACGGAGAAGCTCAGCAGCGGCGACGTACCCGCTGGACCAAGCACCGCTCCACTCGTGCAGGTCACGACCTGGTGCTGAGCGCTGCAATTCCACGCCGCGGGCTCCTCACTCGATTCCGGATGAAAACTCAGTCCGTCGGGCAAGATGTCGATCACGGTAAGGGCACCGGAGCTCGGCGCGCCCCCGATATTGCTTGCACTCAGCTGATAAGTCGCGAGCGTTCCGCGCACAAACACGTCTTGCGCGGACATATTCAGCATGAAAACGGCCTGAGCAGGCGCGATCACCGTGACAACGCTGGCGCAACCGGCCTGCGCGGGATTCGCCGCGCAATTTTGTGGCGCGGGATCGTTGGTGCTACCTACCGACACAACATCGATCACGGTCGTCGGCGGATTGATGGCTATCTGAACTGTCAGCACGACCGAAATTTGCGCACCGGGCGCCAAGTCCGAAGGATTGCTGCAGGTAACAAGCTGGCCCGCCGCTGAGCAGGCCCAGCCCGCGCCAGTCGAACTTAAGTAAGTCAGGCCGGTTGGCAATGTGTCATACACGCCAATCGGGCCCAATGCCGTGCCTCCGCCGATATTGGTAACCGTGATCAGATAGCCGCTGGTCCCGCCCGCAATGAATGGTCCGGTCGGAGAGATCGTTACCACCAGATCTGGCCCGGAAGGCGCATCGACAGCCGCCGTAGTCAGCGCGGCGCAACCGGCCTGATTCGGCACGCTCGCGCAATTTGCAGGCGCCGGGGCATTGCCACTGCCCGCGGACACGATGGTGGTCATGCTCGCGGGCGCGTTTGCGGCGACTTGAACGGTGATATTCACTGCAGTCGACGCCGACGTCGCAAGTCCGGTCGGGCTTGTACACGAGACGATTTGTCCAGCAGCGGAACAGCTGAATCCGTTTCCTCCGCCACTGAGATAGCTGAGCCCCGTTGGCAGGGCAAACGTGGTCGTTATCGGCGCTGTTGCAGCTGCATTTCCCGTGTTGGTGATCGTTGCGATCAGCCCACCCGTCGCGCCGCGCACGAATGGAGTCGGACTGGCACTGAGCGAAACAGCCAGACTTGGCGAACCGGCAGATGCCGAGGTGACCGCCGTGCTGAGACTTGCGCAGCCCGACGGCAACGGGAATTGGCTGCAGTCCGGCGCCAGACTGTTACCACTGCCCGATCCCGCGATATCGACCACGGGCGACGCTGCCGCGGCGGCAATGGTGACGTTGAGTTTGACGGACGTGGTGTTGCTGCCGGCGTTGTAGGCCAGCGCATTGGGGGTGGTGCAGGATACCGTTTGCGCCGCAGCCGAACAGTTCCAGCCGGCATCGCTGCCGGTGCTGCTGACATAGCTTACGTCGGCCGGCAGGATATCGGTGAAAGTCAGCGGCGCCGTCGCCACGGCATTGCCGGAGTTCGTTATGACGGCCGTATAGGTGCCGCTGCCGCCTTGCGTGAAGGGATCCGGACTTGCACTCAGCGCAACGCTCAGGTTCGGCGCGGCCGTAATTACGGCGGTCGTGAGTGTCGCACACCCTGCGGGATTGCCGGCGCAATTCGCTGGCGCGGGATCGTTGGTCGCACCGAATGTCGCATTGTTGATCACGCTGCTGGCGGTGTTCGCCGCAACGCTTACATCAAATGCCACTGCTGTCGTCGCCGCGGACGCGTCGGACAGGCTGGTGCAGGTAACGGTTTGCACGCTTTGGGCGCAGGACCACCCCGCGCTGGCGCTACCTGGAACCAGAGTCAAGCCAGACGACAGGGTTTCCGTGACGACCAGCGGATGGATGAGCGTGATGCCGCTATTGTTCGTGACGGTGGCGGTATACGTGGCGTTGCTGCCGCGCACGAATGGTGTCGGATTCGCACCGAGCGCCAAAGTGGGAAGCACAGCGCAGTTGCTCTGCAGCGACACATTCGCATGGCCGACAGTCATATTCACCGTCACCGGTACGGTCACGAGCCCGATCGTGATGCTGGCTGTGAGACTGACATGCAGTCCGTTTACGCTTAGCCCGTTCGCAGTTGGCGTCTGCTCGTTGCTGATGATCGACAGATTGCCGGTTACGATTCCAAGCAGATTGGTGTTCGTGCTGAGCACAGTATTGTTCGGCACGGTGCTAAGGTTCAGCGACGCAGGCGCTCCAAGCACCCATACTTTGAGGTTCGTGATATTCGACGAACCGGCAAACGTGGGAGCGCCGCTCACGCAGGCTCCCGTCGCGCTCGCGCTGAGCACGCCGGTATCGATTTTCACAACGTCGACCAGACTCGCAACACCGATGTCGAGCACGGTGCCATCGGTGCCACCGCTCGCGCTGACGCCATCGGTGTTGAACCCGGTGAGCGAAGCGCTCGCGGTCCCGCTGAGTATTCCCGTTGAAAGCACAGGGCTGCTCAGCGGCGGCGCGTTCAGCAGTGCGCTGGCGACCGTTTCGGTGTCGGGGTTGTGCGCAGCCGTGTCCGCCTGCGGATTGGGCAGATTGCCCGTAACGATGACTGCAGGACTGGCGTTATTGACGTTGATCGTGGCGTTCAGCCCATAGGCCTGGCCATCGCCCGTCGCGGCATGCGCAAGCGGGCTCGCAACGAGCGTCAGCAGCATCAAGGCTTTTATCGAGCGCGTTGCACTCCTTTCGCAAGACGGTTTCATTTCGACTCCTCCATGATTTCGTCAGTGGCTGCCTGTCCTGCATCAGGTTCCATACCCAGCGCGTTGCGTGTTTGCTGGTCGAGCTCCACCCACATAGCCACGACCGGCGCGCCGTCTATCATTTGCGGTGGGCCGACACGGTGGACATGGATGCCGAGCTGGCGCGAGAGCCGCTCGAGCGTAGGGACGGTGAAAGTGATCAGCCGTTTCGCACCGTTGGCGATCGCCGTTTCGACGATTGCGCGCAACAGGGAGAGGAAGCGGCGGCGCGATTGCTCGTGG
>CAZDWH010000122.1:0-9297 GCA_964509025.1 uncultured Rhodanobacteraceae bacterium | reverse complement strand
TCTGCCCGAACGGCGCATAGATGCCGATCTGGCGGAACATGCCTTCCATGCCGAAGGTGCGCGCTTCGTCGGCGACGATCGGCACCACGCGCGGGCCGATGGCCTTATCGCGCAAGAGCAAATTGATGCCGCGCACGAGCGACATAGTCGTTGAGATTTCGCGCTCGCCCGAACCTTTGGTGATCTGCTCGAATGCGGACAATTCCGGAGCGGGCAGCGATTCGGATTTGCGTCGGCGCTGCGGCAGGAAGCCGCCAAGCGCGGCGCGGCGCTCGAGCATGTACTTCACCTCCGGCGAATCCTTGCCCGGATGGAAATACGGCACGTTGTCGACCTGATCATCCGGAATCGGAATGCGGAAGCGATCGCGGAACGCGCGCACCGCCTCGTTGTCGAGCTTCTTCTGTTGATGCGTCGGATTGAGCGACTCGCCCGACGCGCCCATGCCATACCCTTTCACGGTCTTGGCGAGGATCACCGTCGGCATGCCCTGCGTGTTCACCGCTTCGTGATACGCCGCGTAGACCTTGTGCGGATCGTGACCGCCACGATTCAGACGCCAGATGTCATCGTCGGAAAGGTTGCGCACCATCTCGAGCGTCTCCGGATACTTGCCGAAGAAATGCTCGCGCGTGTACGCGCCACCGAAGGCCTTGCACGCCTGATATTCGCCGTCGACGGTTTCCATCATCAGCTTGCGCAGCGTACCGTTGCTGTCGCGCGCGAGCAGCGGATCCCAGTAGCTGCCCCAGACGAGCTTGATCGCGTTCCAGCCGGCGCCGCGGAACACGCCTTCGAGTTCCTGGATGATCTTGCCGTTGCCGCGCACCGGGCCGTCGAGGCGCTGCAGATTGCAGTTGATCACGAAGATCAGGTTGTCGAGCTTCTCACGTCCGGCAAGCGAGATCGCGCCGAGCGTTTCCGGCTCGTCCGATTCGCCATCGCCGATAAAGCACCAGACTTTGCGATCGGACTTCGGGATCAGGCCGCGGTTCTCGAGGTACCTCCAGAAGTGCGCCTGATAGATCGCCTGCAATGGACCCAAGCCCATCGACACGGTCGGCGCCTGCCAATAGTCCGGCATCAGCCACGGATGCGGATACGAGGAAAGTCCACGCCCATTGCCCGCGACTTCCATGCGGAACAGATCGAGTTGATCCTCGCCGATGCGGCCTTCGAGGAACGAACGCGCATACACGCCCGGGCTCGCGTGACCCTGATGGAAGATCAGATCGCCCGGGTGGTTTTCGCTCGATGCGCGCCAGAAATGATTGAAGCCTACATCGACCAGCGTCGCTGACGAGGCGAAGCTCGCGATATGCCCGCCGAGTTCGCCCGGCTTGCGGTTCGCCCGCACGACCATGGCCATCGCATTCCAGCGGATCAGGCAGCGGATGCGCCATTCCATCGTCGGATCGCCAGGACACTTCGCTTCGAGATGCGTCGGAATCGTATTGATGTATTCGGTGGTCGGCGAGAACGGCAGATGGCCGCCGGCGCGACGTGTCGCGTCGACCATCTTCTCGAGCAGATAGTGGGCGCGCTCGGGCCCGTCGTGGCTGATCACCGCGCCGAGCGAGTCGGTCCATTCGCGGGTTTCGACCGGATCGATGTCCTGATCGAGAATGTCTTTCAATACGTTCATCTATGCCTCCCACCTTGCTGCGCCGCTACGGCTGTCCGCGCGATGCCTTGTTGAAAACGTTTGCGTCCTGCGAGTGTAGCTGCCGGCCACTACAGCGTCACGGCGGCGCCGCGCCGGCAGCGAGCTGGGCGCGAATTTGTGCCTCGACGCAGGCCACTGCGGTCATGTTGACCACGCGGCGCACGGTCGACGCGGTCGTCAGGATATGCGCCGGCTTGGAAATGCCCATCAAGATCGGCCCGATCGCCACGCCATCGGTCATCATGCGCACCATGTTGTAGGCGATATTCGCCGCGTCCATGTTCGGGCAGACGAAGACGTTGGCCTGACCGCTGAGATTCGATCCGGGGAACACGCGCGCGCGCACCGTTTCGGACAGGGCCGTGTCGGCCTGCATCTCGCCGTCGATTTCGAGCGCGGGATCGGCCGCGCGCACGATCTCGAGCACGCGCCGCATCTTCTGCGCATTGGCCGAGTTGTGGCTGCCGAAATTCGACGCCGACAGCAACGCCACCTTGGGCTTGATGCCGAACATCTTCAGGCGCAGCACGCCTTGCAGCGTCGCTTCGGCCAGCTGCTCGGCGGACGGGTCGGCCTGAGCATGCGTGTCGATGAAGAAGTAGGCGCCGCGATCGTTCTGTACGCCGGTCATCGCCGCCGGTGCGCTGATGCCAGGGTCGAGCGGCAGCACGCTGCGGATGTAGTTGAGCTTGGACTGATACGTGCCGATCAGGCCCGTGATGAGGCCGTCGGCCTCGCCGCGCGCGACCATGATCGCAGCGATCAACGTCACGCGCGTGCGGATCATCGCCTTGGCGAGTTGCGGCGTGGTGCCACGGCGCGCATTGAGCTTGTGGAAATAGTTCCAGTATTCGTTGTAGCGCGGATCGTCCTCGACATTGGTCAGCTCGAAGTGCTCGCCCGCGCGCATGCGCAGGCCGAGACGCTTGATGCGCTTGTCGATCACCGAGGGGCGGCCGATCAGGATCGGTTTCGCCAGGCCCTCGTCGACGATGTTCTGCACTGCGCGCAGCACCACGTCTTCCTCGCCCTCGGCGAACACGATGCGCTTTGGATCGGCCTTGCAGCGATCGAACAGCGGCTTCATCAAGGCCGTGGTGCGGAATACGAATTGCGACAGTTTCTCCGTGTACGCGCCAAGGTCGGCGATCGGCTGCCTCGCCACGCCCGATTCCATCGCCGCACGCGCGACCGCAGGCGCGACCGAGACGAGCAGGCGCGGGTCGAACGGCTGCGGGATCAAATAGTCCGGGCCAAAGGTCAGGCTGCGATCGCCGTAGTTGTAGGCGCGTTCGGCCACGTCGGAGACTTCGCGCCGCGCGAGTTCGGCGATCGCGTGTACGCAAGCGACCTCCATCGCGGAATTGATCGTCGTCGCACCGACATCGAGCGCACCGCGGAAGATGTAGGGGAAACACAGCGCGTTGTTGACCTGGTTCGGATAGTCCGAGCGGCCGGTTGCGATGATCGCGTCGGGACGCACGGCTTTGACGAGTTCCGGCAGGATCTCCGGTGTCGGATTGGCGAGCGCGAGGATGATCGGCCGCTCGGCCATGGTCTTGACCATGTCCTGTTTCAGCACACCTCCGGCGGAGACGCCGAGAAAGATATCCGCGCCCGCGACGATGTCGGCGAGCGTGCGCGCCTTGGTGTCGCGCGCATAGCGCAGCAGCTCGCCGCTGAGTCCCGGTCGACCGTGGTAGAGGATGCCGTCCTTGTCGTTGACGAGGATATTCTCGGGTTTCACACCGAGGCGCACGAGCATGTCGAGGCAGGCGATGCCGGCGGCGCCCGCGCCCGAGGCGGCGAGCTTCACCTGATCGATGCGTTTGCCGATGATCTGCAGCGCATTGATTACCGCCACGCCAACTATGATGGCGGTGCCGTGCTGATCGTCGTGAAACACCGGAATCTTCACGCGCTCGCGCAGCTTCGATTCGACCTCGAAGCACTCGGGCGCCTTGATGTCCTCGAGATTGATGCCGCCGAAGGTCGGTTCGAGCGAGGCGATGATCTCGACCAGCTTGTTCGGATCGCGCTCGTCGATCTCGATGTCGAACACGTCGATGCCGGCGAACTTCTGGAACAGCACGCCCTTGCCCTCCATCACGGGCTTGGCCGCGAGCGGACCGATCGGACCGAGGCCGAGCACCGCGGTGCCGTTGGTGATCACCGCGACGAGATTGCCTCTCGCGGTAACTTTTGCTGCCTCCGCAGGATCGGCGACGATCGCCTCGCAGGCCGCCGCGACACCAGGCGAGTATGCGAGCGACAGGTCGCGCTGCGTCACCAACGGCTTGGTCGGCGCGATCTTGATCTTGCCGGGCGGATGGGCGCGGTGATAGTCGAGGGCGGCCTGCTTGATGTCTTTCGCGTCGGACATGTTCCCTACGACGCCTTGCGCGCCGCTTCCTGGCTGTTTTCGCGCGACTATAGCACAGGGCCCATAGCGCTCTCCGGCGATCGAAAACGCCCTCAGCTCCTGCGCTTGAACGTCACCACGAGCACGTCGCGATGCGCCGCTTGCGCGGGGTCGATCGGCTCGACCGGCGTGACGCCGTGGAACACGCGCGCGTCCTCGACCAGGGCCGCGTCGAACGCACGTTCGAGGGTGAAGCTACCAAGCAGGCGACGGCCGGCGGTCGCATAGATTTCGGTCGTGCCGCTCGCGATATTGACCCGATCGATCATCAGCACGAGTACGTGATCGACGCCGTCGCGATGCACGCCTTCGGGCGTCGGCTGGCCGGGCTCGCCCGAACGCGCCTCGATGCGGAACTGGTGCACCTCGGCGCGCCATTCGCGCGCGTCGGGTGCGAGAGCGCCGAAGGTGTTTCTGCAAAAAAGCAGGATCGTGGCGAGCGTCGCGCCCGCACCGATTGCCGGCAGGATCGGCTCGAACCAGCGCTCGATGCCCCCCTGCAACGCGTTGTATTCGCGGCTCTGGTAGTGCGGCTGATGCGCCTCGCGCACCGGCGCGCCCGTGCGCGTAACCGTGAACACCGCATGGCGCCGGCGCCGATAGCGGCCATGGTCGGCGAGATAGCTGTCGAACGCGAGATCGTCCCAGCTCGCGGCAAATTCGTTCCAGTCGGCGAGCGACCCCGACGCGGCGAGCTGCGCACGCATCGTCTTCGCGGGCACGAAGGCAAAACCTTGGCGCGCGAGGACATCTTGCGTGGCGGAGGCGGGCGTGAGCGACGCTGCTTGCATGGTTCCAACACTAGCAGAATCGCGAAGCGGTTCTAAGAGCCAATTTCAGCATCGATTCGCCCGACCGATCAGGCTTGCGGCAACGCCGGAATATCGCGCCGAATCTCCGCCGAAAACGCCGCGCTTTGATCCGCCGCCCGCGCGCGCTCGCGCAGGCGCCCGCGCGCGCGCAGCTCGCTCAAGGGATAACGCTGATCGAGCGCGCCGAGCGCGTACAGATATTCGGGCAGATAACCCGACAGCAACAGGCGATAACTCAACGGCAGCCGCCCGACGATCGCCGCGACCATGTGATAGATGATGGTCGTGCAATTCGCGGTGATGGTGTTGTAGAAGCGCGGCGTATCGACGAGCCGGTTCGCCGCCTCGACGTAGGCGGCGAACAGCTTGCGCATCGCCTCGACCGGCATGCGCACGCGATACAGATAATCGTCTTCGCCGCGCACGTTGGTGCGCACGCGGACCGCATCGCGCTCGGTCGCCGCGACGATGCTCAGTTCGTACAGCTTGAAGAAGCCGCCGAGTTCGGAAAACAGCGCACCCTTCTGGCGCCGGATCTCGACCGAAAACACGACCTGCTCACCATCGTCGAAACCGAACGAGACGAGCGTGTGCGCGATCGCCGGCCCGGCCCAATACGACAGAATCATGTCGAGCGAATGCAGCCGTCGCAAGTCGTAACTGCGCGTGCGCCAATGTTCGGTGTAGTCGGTGCGGCTGCGCCATTCGAAATCACGCAGATTGGTCAGCGTGACAACGTCGCCATTCACGTCGCCGGTGAGCAGGCGCGCGACATCGTCGTTCCAGACGCGATCGTTCGATGGCGCGAGGCGCAACCACCATAGCGCGAAAGCCGCGCAGCCAACCGCCAGCCCCATCAGCGCGGCGGGCGCATGGCCGCACCACAATGCAGCCGCCACGGCGAGGCAGAACGCTGTCCACCACGCAATCGCAAGCCAGGCCCAGGCTCGACTCGCCGACCACTTGAACCACAGCGCGAGCGCACCCCATGCTGCAATGGCCGCGATCGCGAGCGTCGCCACGGCGACGCAGAAGGCATGCAGAAATCCGCTGGCGGACACGATTCGCTACCTGGCGCGAGTTCGAAGCGCGAAGTGCGCATCATGCGGTTTTGCGTGCAAAATGAAAATGGTGGAGCCCGTCGCTTTCGCCGGCCGAGGGACTCTGCTAGCGTTGCGGCCGCGTGGCGAAGGAGGTGCGAGATGGACGAGAGCAATCGCGTCGTCATCGAAGCATGGAACACCGTGCTGTTCGAGAAGTTCACGCGCTTCAAGCACCTCATCATCGGCGGCCTGGTACAGCACAGCGACGCGGCCTTCGCGCGTACGCGCTACGCGCCCGGTGCGCGCGTGCTCGATGTCGGCTGCGGCTTTGGCGACAGCACGTTGTGCCTCGCCGCGGCGGAAGGCGAACGCCTCAAGCCACAGGTCGTCGCTGCGCTGCGCACGACGCTGGCGCCGTTCGTGCGCGATAATGGCGCATGGGCGCCTTCGAGCGCATGGTTCATCAACGCACGCCGAGCGGGGTAGAGACGATGCGCAAACTCCCGTTGCTGGTTGCCACATGCGTACTCGCATCGGCCCACGTCGCGGCCACGCCGCGGTTTCCACTCGACGCCGTCTGGAACCAGGACGTTTCCGCGCTGCCGGCCGATCCGAATTCTGCGGCGATGATCGCGGCGGGCGGCGCCTGGGGCACCGGCGGCACGCGCTTCCAGATCGATTTCTCGATGCACACGCTGTACACCGCGGGCAAGGTGACGACACCAACGCCGCTCGCGCCTCTGAGCGGTTACTACCTGCCCGATTGCGATACCGGTGTGAGCGTGCCATTGCCCACGCCCGGCGCGATTGAGGGCTCGAACAACTATACCTGCGACCTCGCCAACAACGACTGCCATCTGTTCGTGGTCGACGGCAATACGCTGTACGAGTCGTATCAGACCACGGTCGATGCGAGCGGCCTGCATTCGCAGTGTCTGGTGAGGTGGCGGCTCGATCTGGTCTATCCGCAGAACGGTCGCGGCGACGGCTGCACCAGCGCCGATGCGGCAGGGTTTCCGATGGCGCCGCTGATCTTCGGTCCCGACGAGGTCTATGCGGCGATACAAACGAATGGTGATCTCGGCCACGCCATCCGCTTCATCCTGCCGAACAGCCGCATGCGCCGCGGCGCCTATGTGCATCCGGCGAGCCACAACGGTGCGCCGAGTTCGTCCTCGCCCGATGCGATCCCTTACGGCGCGCATCTGCGTCTGCAGGCGGGCTTCGACATCTCGCCTTACAACCCGGCCGCACGCGTCATCCTGCGCACGCTGAAGAAGTACGGCATGCTGCTCTCCGACGGCGGCAATATTCCGCTGACCGCCGACGACGGCCTGTTCGCGACGCGTCATTGGACCGACGCGGACATCGCGCTCGACTCGCACTCGCTGTTCGGCGTGGCGCTGACGAATTTCGATGTGCTGCCGCTCGGCACGGTCGTCGCCTACGACAACAGCAGCCCGACGGCCGACTGCGTGCGCAATCATTTCGGCGAAGGCGCCGCGAACGACGATGGGCGGCACTGGCGCAACGGGCATCCGCTACCTCGGCCACCGGTTTGGCCGCGGCATTGAGCGTCACACAGGTTATTTTCTGCGGTGCTTTGAACTGGCCTTCAACCAGGCCGCGTATTGCGCTTCGCTGTGTTCGCTGGCGGCGAGGGCGAGGGTGTGCAGCACCGCATCAACTTCGCTCGCTTCGAAACGGTAGCCATTGATCTGCAGGAACACGACCGCCGCGATCAGGCCGGTGCGCTTGTTGCCATCGATGAACGGATGGTTTTTCACAATGCCATAGGCATAGCTTGCCGCTAGATCGAATATCGTGGGCTTGCCGTATGCGAACAGATTGAGCGGCTTGCCCAGCGCGGATTCAAGCATCGCCTCATCACGCACACCGTCAAGCCCGCCGAATTGCGCAAGCGATTGATCGTGCGCGGCGAACACCACCTCGCGCAGCAACCAGACCGGGGTTTTCACTTCGCCAGTTCGCGCAGGGCGTTGCGATAGCGCTTCATCACGTCCTGCACGGCATCCATCTGACGCGCGACTTCGGCGCGTGAAGGCGCGATGCGCAGACTATCGTCCGGACCTTCAGTCAGCATCACCGTGTCGCCCTCGGCGACGTTCAGATGCGCGAGCGCTTCTTTCGGCAACACGAGGCCTAGCGAATTGCCTATCTTGCGGATTTTTAGGTCGAGGGTCATGGGGAAAGTGTAGCTACTTTTGTAATAACGGCAAGTGACTGGGAGACTCGCTGCGAGTGCGACTAGGATTGGTCGAACCGGAGGTTCTGTATCAAGTCCCACGAGCGACTAGGATGACTCGCGCCATCCATGGCGCTCGGCCCTTCGGGCCCGGCTCCGCTTCGCTACGCCGTTCAAAATCGGCAATCCTGCCGAATTTGTCGAACCTGAGCACGGTTCGAACCTGAGTCCAAAACAAAACAAAAAGCCCCGCACAAGGCGGGGCTTTTTGTTTTGGCTGGGAGACTAGGATTCGAACCTAGATAAACGGAGTCAGAGTCCGTTGTCCTACCGTTAGACGATCTCCCAATTGGGCGGGATCGTATCTCTGACTTCGCAACGATCCGGTGGCACGTCGATAGTGCGGCCCAGGGGACCGCGCTACCGATATTCCAATTAGCGCTTCGAGAACTGCGTGGCGCGGCGGGCTTTGTGCAGACCGACCTTCTTGCGCTCGACTTCGCGCGCATCGCGGGTCATGAAACCGGCCTTGCGCAGCTCGCCCTTGAGCGTCTCGTCGTATTCGACCAGCGCGCGCGCGATGCCCAGGCGGATCGCACCGGCCTGGCCGGTGCTGCCGCCGCCTTCGACGGTGACCTGCACGTCGAAGGTCTCGGTGTGCTTGGTCAGTTCGAGCGGCTGGCGCACGATCATGCGCGAGGTTTCGCGGCCGAAGAACTCGTCCAGCGATTTGCCGTTGACGGTGATGCTGCCCTTGCCCGGGCGCAGGAACACGCGCGCGGCGGAGGACTTGCGGCGGCCGGTGCCGTAGCTTTGCTGAGTCGTTGCCATGTCAGACTTCCAGTACCTGCGGCTGCTGTGCCGTATGCGGATGATTCGGGCCCTTGTACACCTTGAGCTTGGTGTACATCGCGCGACCGAGCGGGTTCTTCGGCAGCATGCCTTTGACCGCGGTTTCGATCACGCGCTCGGGGTGCTTGGCCAGAAGATCCTTCAGCGCGATCGACTTGATGTTGCCGATGTAGCCGGTGACGTGGTGATAGACCTTGTCGTCCATCTTGTTGCCGGTCACGGCAATCTTCTCCGCGTTGACCACGACGAGGTAGTCGCCGGTGTCGCAATGCGGGGTATATTCGGGCTTGTGCTTG
>CAZDWH010000121.1:0-9310 GCA_964509025.1 uncultured Rhodanobacteraceae bacterium | reverse complement strand
AGATGCCGTGCAGCACGAGGCCCTTGAAGATCACCTTGTCCCAGTTGATGCCGGCGCCGTTGGGCAAGATGCCGAGCAGGGCGATCTTGCCGCCGTGATACATGCAGTCGAGCATGTCGTTGAACGCACGCTGGTTGCCGGACATTTCGAGGCCGACGTCGAAGCCTTCCATGTGCAGGTCGGCCATCACGTCTTTCACCGACTGCTTCGACACGTTGACCACGCGCGTCGCGCCCATGTCGGCCGCGAGTTTCAGGCGGTAATCATTGACGTCGGTGACGACGACGTTGCGCGCACCGACATGCTTGCAGATGCCCGCGGCGATGATGCCGATCGGACCGGCGCCGGTGATCAGCACGTCCTCGCCGATCAGGTCGAACTCGAGCGCGCAGTGCGCGGCATTGCCGTAGGGATCGAAGAACGCGGCGAGTTCGGACGGAATCTGATCCGGGATCGGCCACAGGTTCGACGCCGGCATCGCGATGTATTCGGCGAACGCACCGTTGCGGTTGACGCCGATGCCGACCGTATGCGGACACAGATGCTGCTTGCCCGCGCGGCAGTTGCGGCAGACACCGCAGACGATATGGCCTTCGGCCGAGACACGCTGGCCGATCGTATAACCGCGCACACCCGGGCCCATGTCGACGATGCGCCCGACGAATTCATGGCCGATGACGAGGCCCGGCTTGATCACGCGCTGCGACCACTCGTCCCACTTGTAAATGTGCAGATCGGTGCCGCAGATCGCGGTCTTCTCGAGTTTGACCAGCACCTCGTTCGGGCCGATCTCCGGCAGTGGCACCTGTTCCATCCAGATGCCCTTGGCGGCTTCGCGCTTGACCAGCGCCTTCATCATCGTTTGCGACATGGGAGTCTCCAATGCAGGCGCCGATTATAGCCTGCGGTATCAGGTTTCTATGGGCGTGGGCTACCCTAAGCAAACTAGAACGAAACGGGCGAAATATGTCCATCGACGGTGCCGGCATGCTCGAGAGTGATCTTGCGCATGACGTTTATAACGAAATCCTCGATCTCTACGACGCAGACGCCTCGGTAGAGCGGATCAAAGAACAAGTAGCCTTGTACGAGGCAGAAATTGATACTGCGCAAGATTCAGAGATCTATTTAGCTGCCTCCGCAAAGGCTTTTTGGGAGATAGGACATCTGGACCGGAAGCTGCTAGAGAGACTTCATCTTCTGGTTGAGTCAGGCGAGAGTTTAAGACAATGGTCCGCGATCGACGCGGCACTAGGTGCAGCGAGAAAAAGAGTTTTGACTAGGCTCCTGCTGCAAATTGCAGTGCCCCGCAAGTCGGTTCGGAAGCGGAAGAAATACAAAAAAATACAGGCAAAGCTATTCTCGCTTGGAGACTGCCTGCAGCTTGAGGTGCGAGGCGCGATATATCGAGGCGTAGTCTGCAAGATTGCAGAGTACCGTGGTGTTTGCGAATACATGATGCTTGTGATGGCTGCCGACACCGTTTCCAGCTCCGATGGTTTTGCAAACAGTTACTACTACGGGCACAAGATCGGTTCTACGCTACACGCAGGCGGAAGTATTTCGGGACCACATGTCATTCGTGTAGATCACCGGTTGCTTATGCGTTCTGGCAATCCGTTCAGAGTTGTTGGAAAAGTTGCCTTGGATGAATCAAAGTACACGCCGGGCAGTTTTGGCGGCGTGATTGAGCTAGATCATGTGATTACAGATTTCGAGCGAACTCTGAGCAACCCATCAGCATTCAGACAAACTCTGCTGCCACTCCGCGAACTGCTTATTGACTGAGTCGCAAATTGTGGGAACCGACCAGCGCCCCCTCGCGATCTTCCTCATGGGCCCGACCGCGTCGGGCAAGACGGCGCTCGCCTTGCGGCTGGCCGACCGGTTCAATGTCGGCCTGATCAGCGTCGATTCGGCCCTGGTCTATCGTGGACTCGATATCGGCTCGGCCAAGCCCGACGCGGCGACACTCGCAAAGTATCCGCATGCGCTGATCGATATCCGCGATCCGTCACAGGCCTATTCTGCGGCGGACTTCCGCGCCGATGCGTTGCGCGAGATGTCCGCCATCGAGCAAAAAGGCAAGATTCCCATACTTGTCGGTGGCACCGGGTTGTACTTCCACTCGTTGCAATACGGGTTGTCAGCGTTGCCGGAGGGCGATCCTGAATTGCGCGCGCAACTCGCGGCTGAGGCGCAGGCGCAAGGATGGGACGCGCTGCACGCGCGTCTCGCCCGGCTCGATCCCGCCGCGGCCGAGCGGATCAAGCCCGGCGACGCGCAACGCATCCAGCGCGCGCTTGAGGTGATCGCGTTGACCGGCAAGCCGTTGTCGGCGCAACAGGGGGGGCTAAGCGAACGCTTCGGCTGGCGCGTGCTCAAGCTGGCGTTGATTCCGCAGGATCGCGCGCTGCTGCATGAACGCATCGCGCAGCGTCTCGACGTGATGTTCGCGCAAGGCTTCGTCGAGGAAGTGCGCGGCCTGCGCGCACGCGGCGGCGACCCCGGATCGAGTCCGGGGCAGGTTCTACATCCCGATCTGCCTGCGATCCGCGCGGTCGGCTATCGGCAGGTGTGGCAGCATCTCGGCGGCGAATGCGATTTGGACGAATGCCGCCGCCGCGCGCTGTTCGCAACGCGCCAGCTGGCCAAGCGCCAGACCACATGGCTGCGTGGCGACCGCGATGCGCTGGTATTCGATCCGTTCGATCCGGCGCATACACAGCACGCTACGGACGCGGTGACGGACTTCCTGCCGGGCTGACGGTTTGGACGGCCAAACGTCGATGCATTTTGCATTTCGTGGCGCAAAAAGCGCTTGAGAGCGTCCGCGAAATGTGTATACTTTCAACATCTTGAACCGGAGCGCTCCAGCCACCATCTTGCGGCTGCGCTACTTTTCCCGGTTCGTACAAGTTGGTAACAAGGCAGGAGAACAAGAATGTCAAAAGGTCAGTCGCTGCAGGATCCCTTCCTCAATGCCCTGCGCCGCGAGCGCGTCCCGGTGTCGATCTACCTCGTCAATGGCATCAAGCTGCAGGGGACGGTCGAATCGTTCGATCAGTTCGTCGTGCTCCTGCGCAACACCGTGAGCCAGATGGTCTACAAGCACGCGATTTCCACGATCGTGCCGAGCCGCAACGTGCGTATCGGTACCGAAGGCGCTGGACATGCGGCGGGCGCGGCGGCGGAAGGCGAAACCGCCGAAGCTTGATGGGTAACCCATCCCAGGTTTGATGTTCGAACGTTCTCGCAAAGGTGAGCGCGCGCTGCTGTTGCAGCCGCGCTGGGTCAGCGATTCGAGTTCCGCCAAGGCGGGCACCGAGGAGCTCGACGAGTTCAGCGAGCTCGCGCGCTCGGCCGGCGCCACCGTGGTCGGCGCGCTCAACGCGCGCATCGACAAGCCCAATCCCAAATTCTTCGTCGGCAGCGGCAAGGCCGACGAGCTGAAGGAACAGCGCGCGGCGCTCGATGCCGACCTGATCCTGGTCAACCACACGCTCTCGCCGGTGCAGGAGCGTAATCTCGAAAAACTCACCGAATGCCGCGTCGTCGACCGCACCGGCCTGATCCTCGACATCTTCGCGCAGCGCGCACGCTCGCACGAGGGCAAGCTGCAGGTCGAACTGGCGCAGCTGAAGCACATGGCGACGCGCCTCGTGCGCGGCTGGACGCACCTGGAACGCCAGCGCGGCGGTGCGATCGGCCTGCGCGGACCCGGCGAAACGCAGTTGGAACTGGACCGCCGCCTGCTCGCCGGGCGCGTCAAGCAACTCACGCAACGCCTCGAAAAGGTCGCAACGCAACGCGCGACCGCGCGTCGTTCGCGCCAGCGCAATGCCGTGCCGGTCGTCTCGCTGGTCGGCTACACGAATGCGGGCAAGTCGACCCTGTTCAATGCGATGACCGGCGCGGGCGTCTACGCCGCCGATCAGCTGTTCGCGACGCTCGACCCGACCCTGCGCCGTATCGAAGGCCTGCCGTGCGGGCCGCTGATCCTCGCCGACACGGTCGGTTTCATCCGCGATCTGCCGCATGATCTCGTCGCCGCGTTCAAATCGACCCTCGCAGAGACGCGCGACGCCGACCTGCTGCTGCATGTGGTCGACGCGGCCGATCCCGAACTCGATCAGAACATCGAGCAGGTCGAGCGCGTACTCGCGGAAATCGGCGCGCAGGACGTACCGCAGGTGATCGTTTACAACAAGCTGGACAAGCTGATGGACAGCGCCGGCCTGCCGCGCCAGCCGCGCATTGAGCGTATCGAAGGCGACAGCATCACGCGTGTATGGGTCTCCGCCGTAACCGGCGAAGGCCTGCCGCTGTTGCGCGAGGCGCTGACCGGCGCCTTGCAGCGCGATCGCGTGCATACCTGGATCGCGCTGCCACACACGGCCGGACGCCTGCGCTCACGCCTGATCGCGGCGGGTTTTGTGGCCGCGGAGCGCGCCGTCGAGGGCGGCTGGGAATTGCAGCTCGATGCGCCGCGTGCGCTGCTCGAACCGCTCTACGGCCTGCCGGACGGCGAAGGCGAACTCTTGCGCGGAAATTTGGCGGCATAGGCTACAATTCGCAGGCAAAAATCAGACGTCATCCCGGCAGGGATTGCCGGGATCCAAGCTGCATGGATGCCGCAGCAGGACGATGCTCCCGAGCGTGCCGTCCATGGAGCCCGGATGACCAGCTTCGCTCTTAGGAGCGTACTGGCATTCCGGAATGACGCCGAATCGGATCGAGTGGAGAAACAAATGGCCTGGAACGAACCTGGCGGCGGTAACCGCGACCCCTGGAAGAACCGCAAGGACGGCGGCGGTTTCGACGATATCCTGCGCAGTCTGCGCGATGGCTTCGGCCGCATCTTCGGCGGCAATGGCGGAGGCGGCGGAGGCAGTTCTCCGCTGAATTCGGGCAGCATTCTGCTGGTCATGGCCGTTGCGCTGCTGATCGGTGTTCTGCTTGGCAGTTACAAAGCTGTGGACGCGCAGCACGTGGGCGTCGTATTGCGTTTCGGCAAGTTCAATCGCGTCATGCACAACGGTTTCAATCTCAAGTGGCCGCCGCCGATCGAGCGCGCAATAGACGTGGACACGACGAGCAAGCAGACCGTCGACGAGGTACGCATGCTCACGCGCGATGAAAACATCGTGCAGATCAATTTCACTGTGCAGTACTCGGTCGTCGATGCGGAGAAATATCTGTTTTCGACCGCCTCGCCCGACGAGACATTGAAGCAGGCCGCGGAAAGCGCGGTGCGTCAGGTTGTGGGCAGTTCCGATATGGACACGATTCTGTCGAGCCACGGCTCGGACATGACGACGGAGACGAAGAAACTGCTGCAGGCCACGCTCGACGGCTATACGGTCGGCATCAGCGTCAGCGACATCAATTTCCAGAACCTGGCGCCGCCGCATGAGGTCAAAGCAGCGTTCGACGATGTCAACAATGCGATCAACGACCAGAAGCGCCTGGTCAACGAGGCGCAGGCGTATTCGGCGAATCAAGTGCCGATCGCGCGCGGCGAGGCGTCGCGCATCCTGGCCGAGGCCGAAGGCTACAAGGCCGCGCGTGTCGCCGCCGCGACTGGCGATGCGCAGCGCTTCAGCCAGATCCAGGCGCAGTACCGCGCCGCGCCCGAGGTGACGCGCAAGCGCCTGTATCTCGAGACGATGCAGAGCGTGCTCGGCACGAGCCAGAAAGTGATCGACCAGAGCAACGGCAAAAGCATACTGTATCTGCCGCTCGACAAGGCGCGCAGCGATGCGGCCGCCGCCGCGGCTGCGGTGACGCAGGGAGGCAATCCATGAAACTTGCGACCCCGATCCTCGCGCTGCTGCTCGTGCTGCTCGTCATCAACACCGCCTTCATCGTGCGTGAAGGCGAGTCGGCGCTGCTGCTGCAGTTCGGCAGCATCCAGGGCGACACCGCGGGTGGTGACGCCGACTACAAGCCTGGCCTGCACTTCAAGCTCCCGCTGATCCAGCAAGTGGTGAAGTTCGATCGCCGCATGCTCAATCTCGAAGCCGAGCCGCAGCGCTACTTCGACTCTGGCAAGAACCCGGTCAATGTCGATTTCTTCGTCAAATGGCAGATCGAGAATCCGGCCGCTTACTACCGCGCATTCGGCGAAGATCCAACCAAGACCCTCGCAAATAGCCGTCTCGCGCCGATCATCAAGGATCCGTTGCAGTTCGAATTCCGCTCGCATTCGCTCGGCGAGTTGATCGCAAGTGCGCGCAGCGACATCACCGCGCGTGCGCGCGAGCAGGCGAGCAAGGCAGCGCAAGGACTCGGCATCAAGATCGTCGACGTGCGCATCAAGCGCATCGAATTCCCGGACGAAGTACTCGATTCCGTGTACAAGCGCATGAGCGCGGAACGCAAGCGTCTTGCCAACGAACTGCGCTCCACCGGCGAACAGGAGTCGAAGAAGATCAAGGCCGATGCCGAGCGCCAAGTGACGATCATCAAAGCCGAAGCCGAACGCGATGCGCAGACCGCGCGCGGTGCCGGCGATGCCAAGGCAACCGAGATCTACGCCGCCGCGTACGGTAAAGACCCTGACTTCTACGCGTTCTATCGTTCGCTCGAGGCCTACCGCAACGCATTCAACCCGAACGACGTGATCGTGCTCGATCCGAAGTCGGAGTTCTTGCGCTATTTCGGCGAGGCCAAAGAAGGCAAGTAACACGCGAGCGTCATCCCGGCATGGATTGCCGGGATCCAGAGCACATGGATGTCAACGACGAGGAGCGCCGCAATGGAGAAGCAGCCTTTCGTCTACATTCTGGCAAGCGAGCGCAATGGAACGCTTTACGTAGGTGTGACTTCGAATTTGATCAAGCGGATTTTCGAGCATCGAAGTGATGCGGCGGAAGGATTCACAAAAAAATATGGAGTCCATGATCTAGTTTGGTACGAACAGCACCTCGACATGGAACACGCCATCATGCGCGAGAAGCAGCTAAAGAAGTGGCAGCGGGTCGCGAAAGTTCGATTGATCGAGCAAAGCAATCCAACGTGGCGGGACTTGTGGGGCGACTTGGTTCAGCCGCCGTCCTTGGAGTCTGGATTCCGGCAATCCCTGCCGGAATGACAAGCAAGAATTTATCTGGCGGGAAGTTCAAATGGGCAAGTCAGTAGTAATCCTCGGCGCCCAGTGGGGCGACGAAGGCAAAGGCAAGATCGTCGACCTGTTGACCGAGCGCGTCGGCGCGGTCGCGCGCTTCCAGGGCGGGCACAACGCCGGCCACACGCTCGTGATCAAGGGCAAGAAGACGGTGCTGCACCTGATTCCGTCGGGCATCCTGCGTGACGGCACGCTATGCCTGATCGGCAACGGCGTCGTGCTGTCGCCGCATGCGCTGAAGACCGAGATCGACGAGCTCGAGGCGAACGGAGTCGAGGTGCGTTCGCGCCTCAAGATCAGCCCGGCGACGCCGCTGATCATGCCGTACCACATCGCGCTCGATCAGGCGCGCGAGAAGGCTGCGGGCAAATCGGCGATCGGTACGACCGGGCGCGGCATCGGCCCCGCGTACGAGGACAAGGTCGCGCGTCGCAGCATCCGCGTCGCCGATCTGATGTATCCGAACGAGCTGCCGGAAAAGGTGCGCGCCGCAGTCGACTATCACAACTTCGTGCTGACGCAGTGGCTCAAGGCCGCGCCGGTCGATTACCAGAAGACGCTCGACGACGCGCTCGCGTTCGCCGAATACCTGCGTCCGATGATCGACGACGTCGCGACGCTGCTGTACGACGCGCGCAAACGCGGCGAACATATTCTGTACGAAGGCGCGCAGGGGACGCTGCTCGATATCGATCACGGCACGTATCCGTACGTCACGTCGTCGAACACCACGGTCGGCGGTGCGCTCGCCGGCGCCGGCGTCGGCGCCTGCGATATCGACTACGTGCTTGGCATTTGCAAGGCCTACGCGACGCGTGTCGGCGGTGGTCCCTTCCCGACCGAACTGCACGATGAAATGGGCGAGCGCATCCGCAAGGTCGGCAATGAATTCGGCGCGACCACGGGCCGCCCGCGCCGCTGCGGCTGGATCGACCTCGTTGCGCTCAAGCGCGCGACGCAGATCAACGCGATCAACGGCCTCGCGATCACCAAGCTCGACGTGCTCGACGGCCTGCCGAGCGTCAAGGTTTGCATTGCCTACGAATACCGCGGCAAGCGCCGCGAGCGCGCGCCGCTCGATGCCGCCGGCTGGGACGAGTGCAAGCCGGTCTATCTCGAATTTCCCGGTTGGGACGAGCCGACCTCCGGCGTGCGCGACTGGAACAAACTGCCGGCCGCCGCGCGCGCGTATCTGCGCGCAGTCGAGGAGTTGTCGGGATGCCACCTCGCGCTGGTGGCGACGGGTGCGGATCGCGAAGATACGATCGTGTTGCGCGATCCGTTTGCGTAAGACGATTGTTACAGGCAGCCGCGCGGAGTACCGAGCCGCCGCAGTGGAATCGCCCCGGACAAGCCGGCATTGCTGCCCGCATTGAACGAATCGATCCGCTTGCCTTGCCCGCCGGAGTCCAACACCCCGGGTGCGGGTCCAACGCGCCCCGGGGTGGGCGGCTGGGGGTAATCGAATACCCCGCCCGTGGCCGCGTAGATACCGATGTTTTCGATCAGGTTGCCTTCGGTCGGGCGCGCGCCCTGCAGGGTGTACCAGCGCTGCGCCGGAGAAGGTTCTTCGCTGCGGCCGGGTGCAAAAGTATACCAGCCGGCAGCGATCAGATTCGGCGTCGAGAAATCGAACACCAGGCCTTGGCCGCTGGTGGCCGGGTCGTACCAGGCGCCGCTCAACGGCGGGCCGACGCCGGAATCTCCGGCCGCCGTGCAGGTGGTCGGCGCGGTCAGGCGCGTCAGCGGAATACTGCCTTGCGGACCATCGTAGAAGAAGCGGTAATTGAGCGTGCCGTGGTTGCAATCCTGGAAGGAAATCGCGGCGCTGCCGACGAGGCTCGAGCCGCCCGCCGGCGGTGAGTTGAACACACGGCCGGCGGTACGGAAGATGCCGAGTCGCGTGCTGCGCTAGCCCGACCTGCTCTTGCCCTGCAACCTAAACCAGCTCTGCCTCTCAGCAGCGCCCGCCGACGCGCAGGTCGCATTCGGTTCCAAGCGGAGCAAGCAGTCAACCGACGTCGCACAACCAGAACAAAGCGACACAAACAGCGCATTGACGCACCTCGCGGCGAGGTCCTGCCCGCTCTCGGCCATCATCAGCGTCAGGTCGAACTGCGCAACCGAGGATGCACGGGATCAAGACGCAGAGAGGCCGACGTAGTGCGCGCACGCCGGTTG
>CAZDWH010000120.1:0-9433 GCA_964509025.1 uncultured Rhodanobacteraceae bacterium | reverse complement strand
CCGTGCTCGAACGTATCCTCGGCAACCATACACAGGTGGCCTCGGCCGGCGAGCTTGGCGATTTTGCGCGCCAGCTGCGCTGGGCGGCGGATCACGTCACGGCATTGCCGATCGACGAGGTGATCCTCGAACGTGCGTCGCGCATCGATTTTGCGGAAGTCGGTCGGCGCTATCTGGCACAGACGCAATGGCACGCGCAAGGCAAGCCGTATTTTGTCGACAAGCTGCCGATCAATTATCTGCAGACCGCGTTCATCCGGCGCGCGCTGCCGCAGGCGCGCCTCCTGCACATGACCCGCGCGCCGCTCGACGTGTGCTTTTCCAATTATCGCGCGTTCTTCGGCGCAGGCTATGCCTACAGCTACGACCTCGATGCGCTGGCGTCGCAATATCTCGATTACAAGCGTCTGCTGCAGCATTGGCACGAGGTCATGCCGGGCGCGATCCTCGATGTTTCCTACGACGCACTCACGTCCGAGTCCGAGCGTGTCGCGTGCCAGGTCTTCGACTTCTGCGGCCTTGGCAGCGAACCCGCGGCACTTGCGATCGACAGGAATGCCAGTGCGAGCGCCACACTGAGTGCGATGCAGGTGCGTGAGGGCATCCGTCGGCGCGAAGGCGACTGGCAGCCCTATGCCGCGCAACTTGCGCGATTGCGCGAGAAGATCAGCGGCTGATCGTCTTCGTCGAGGCTCTGCAGCCGCGCGAATCTGCAAAAGAAAAGGGCTGGCCCGAAGGCCAGCCCTTGCAACACAACAAGTGTGTCCGCGATTACTTCTTGCCGCCACCGAAGTGGACGTTCATCTCGAGCATGACCAGACGGCCGTACGAGTTGTAGTTGAACAAGTTGTAGTACGGGTAAGCCGAGAACGACTTGTCGATCGGCGGACGCGAGTTGAAGATGTTGTTACTGAGCAGGCTCAGCGCAGCATCGTCCGTGATGTTGTACTGTACCGACGCGTTGTACACCATCCACGGCGCCACGGTGAACGCACCGTTGTAGCTCAGCGTCTTGCCGAAGCGCGTGCCACGTACGGTCGTGCTCCAGTTGCCGATGTCCCAGGTCACGCTGCCGCTGCCGATATCCTTGAACTGGTTGTAGTAGCTGTTGTCGCCGCGCAGGAAGTCCTGTTCCGGATCTTCCGGGAACTGCTTGTACACGTGCTTGAGCGTCGTGTTGTAGTCGGCGCGGAAGCGGAAGTCGCCGAAACGGCCGGCTTCGAGCTTGTAGTTGAGCTGCGCGGAGATACCTTCGACCGTCTCGTCCGACACGTTGATCGGGAACGTGGTCACGCTGTTGAGCAGACCCGCACCGACCGGCGCGTTGATCGGATTGCGTCCGACCTGACCGATGAACTGCTGGCAAGCCAGCGAGTTGCTGTCGACCGGCTCGCCGCCGCGCGTATGGCCCAAGCGGCAGTCCGCCTCACGCTGCAGGATGCGGTCGATGCTGTAGCTGTTGACCTCATTGTCGATCTTGACACGGTAGAAGTCGGCCTTGACGTTGAAGCTGCTCGTCGGCGACCACACCACGCCGTAGCCGAACGACTTGGCGGTGATGTACTTCAGGTTCTTGTTGCCGTTCTGGAAGCCCTGGATCTGCACCGAGTCGAACACGGCGTCGCAGGTCTTGTAGGCATCGCCGTCGGCCTTGCGGCAGTTGTAGTAGTCGCGCGCCGAGGTGTAGAACGCACTGCCGGTCGAGAACACGTAGCCCATGTCGGGCGCACGGAACGCGGTCGCGTAGTTGGCGCGCAGCAGCAGGGTGTCGAACGGACGGAACTCGAGACCGACCTTGTAGGTGGCCTTGGCCTGGCTGTTGCCCGCAGCGCTGTAACGATCCCAGCGGCCGGACGCATCAAGGGTCAGCATGCTGAAGATCGGCACATTGAATTCGGCTGCCACGGCCTGGCGGTCGCGCGTACCGTGGCCGCTGGTGCCACCCGTGCCCCAGAACTCGCCCGCGGTCACACGCGGATCGACCGGGTTGTCCCAGTTCTGGTTACCGATTTCCGCGATACCGGCGAAACCGACCGAACCCGCCGGCAACGTGAAGATGTCGGTGTTGGTAACGGTGATATTGCCCTGCTGCGAGTACGTCGACGAATTGCTGCGGTTGATGTCGGTATAGGTCAGGAACTGATCCGGCGTCACCGCACCCCAGAAATGTCCGGTCTGTCTCAGATGATAGGCGGGATAACCGTAGCCGTACGGATCGGTGCCGGCCTGCGGGCCGAGGAAGAACGCATTGACCTTGTCGGTCAGTGCGCGGCGCGACTTCGAGTCGGCGCTGTAGTCCGAACGGTGGAACGAGGCGTCGTAGTTCCAGTTCGACGCGCCGAAAGTACCGCGCGCGCCGAGGTTGACCACGCTCGAGCGCTCGTTGAGGGTCGGATCAGCCAGCGTGCCGACTTCCTCCGGGCCGTAGATGTGCTGAGCCGTGCTGATCAGCGTCTTGCTGTCCAGATCGAAGAAATACGGCGGCATGCCGACGCCGGACGACCAGAACGTGACGCCTCCGACGCGATACTTGATCTTGGTGACGTCGCCGAGCAGGTCGCCGTACAGCTGGGTGCTGTCGTTGAGCTGATATTTGAGGCTCAGGTAGCCGTTGGCCGACTGGTTTTCCGGCTGGAACGTAGTGAAGCCGACACCATTGGTGCTGCCGCAATAGTTGCCGCGGCCGGCGCGGAGGCGATAGGCCTCATCGCCCTTGAACAGGCTGCTGATCGCATCGCAAGTCGCCTTGCCCGGATCGACGTACTTGTTGTTGAAGCCGTTGATGATCACGCGGTCGCGGCTGGCCAGCGGTGGCGCGCCGTTGAGGGTTGGGTTGTCCGCCGTATTGTCGGTGTACGAACGCTGGTAACCGTAGATCGCCCCGGCGTTGTTGAGTTCGAGCGCGCCCATGATGTCGAGCTTGCCGATGCTCGTGCCGCCGCCAAGCTGGAAGCGCTGCGACTGTCCGCCGCCGTCGGTGTAACCACCGAGGCGCAGGCCCATGTCGACGCCTTCCATCTTCTGCTTGAGCACGATGTTGATGACGCCCGCGATCGCGGCCGAACCGTAAATCGCCGACTGGTTGCCCGTCAGCACGTCGATGTGGTCGACCATGAAGTTCGGGATCGTAGTCAGGTCGACGAAGTTGCTGTTGCTGTTGTACAGGAACGGATAGTCGGCGAGCGGCTTGCCGTTGAGCAGCACCAGGGTGAAGCTCGGGTCGAGGCCGAGCAGGCTGACCGTGCTCGCACCCGGCGTGAAGCTGTTGGTGAACTGGCTGTCCTGCACCGAACCGACCGCAGTCGGGAGCGAACGCAGCGCGTCATAGACGTTCTTGAAGCCTTCGCGCGTAATGTCCTGGCCCGTGATCGTGATCACCGGTGAGGCCGTCTCGATCTGGGCGCGCGGAATCAGCGAGCCGGTGACGGTAACGCCCTGCAGCTCGGTGGTTTCCTTCTTTTTGTCCTTGCTCTCGGACTGATCGCCGGCGCTCTGCGCCCAGGCGGTGAGCGAAAGGCTCGCGCACAGGCCCATGATGATGGAAGAGACGAGTAAGCGTTGTTTCATTGTTGTTCCCCAACCGGATGAAAAGAAAGCCGCATGATCATCGCCATGCGGCGTTTATGGGTTAGATGCGCGGGTTCACGACGATAGCCTGACGTTTCCGGAGTCAAGATCCGCGACCCCGTTTGTCCTACATCCGCTCCCGACCATAACAAAAGATTAACTTCGATGTCAATTTCCCGAAACAGCCTGCACTGTGCCCGACCTGCCGGGCGCGGCCGGATTGGCACGAACCGCAACCAACGGGCGCAGCCGCGCATGCAAAAAAAAAGGCTGGCACGAGGCCAGCCTTTTGATTGGGACCAAAACAGGCGTTTACTTCTTGCTGCCGCCGAAATGCACGTTCATTTCGAGCATGACCAGGCGACCAAATGCGTTGTAGTTGTAGATGTTGTAGTAGGGGAAAGCCGAGAACGTGCGATCGATCGGCGGACGCGAGTTGAAGACGTTGTTTGCGATCAGCGTGATCGCGGCGTCGTCGCTCAGGTTGTACTGCGTGCTGAAGTTGTACAGCATCCACGGCGAGACGACGTAACTGCCGTCGTAGCTCCAGGTCTTGCCGAAGCGCGTGCCGCGCACCGTGGTGCTCCACGGGCCGATGTCCCAGCTGGCGTAACCCGAAGCGATGTTCTTGAACTGATTGTAGTAGTTCGTGCTACGCAGCAGATCGCTGAACGGATCGGACGAGAACTGGCGGTACTTGTGCTCCAGCGTGGTGTTGTAGTCCGCGCCGACACGGAAATCGCCGAAGCGACCGACACTGAACTTGTACGAGGTGCCCGCAGTGATGCCGGAGACGATTTCATCCGCGATGTTGATCGGATAGGTCGACACATTGGTGACGATGCCGGACAGCGCGGTGCCATCGGCCGGGCGGCGCGTCACCAGCGCGAGCAGCGCCGAGCAGGTCTGCGAATTGCTGTCGACCGGCGTACCGCCGCGCGTGTGGCCAAGGCGGCAATCGGCTTCTTTCTGCAGGATCGTGTCGGTGCTGTAGCTCTGCACTTCGTTGCCGATCTTGACGTGATAGTAGTCAGCCTTGACGTTGAAATCGCTGGTCGGCGACCAGACCACGCCGTAACCGAACGACTTCGCGGTGATGTACTTGAGCGCGCGATTGCCACCCTGGAAGCCCTGGATCTGCACCGAGTTGTACGGCGGCAGGCAGTTGGTGTACTGGTCGCCCTGCACCTTGCGGCAGTTGTAGTAGTCGACGACGTTCGAGAAGGACGTGCTGCCCGCGTTGAACACATAGCCCATGTCGGGCGCGCGGAAGGCGGTGCCGTAGTTGCCGCGCAGCAACAAGGTGTCCCACGGACGGAATTCGAGACCGACCTTGTAGGTGACCTTGCCCTGGCTGTTTCCGGCCGCGCTGTAGCGGTCATAGCGGGCCGCTGCATCCGCCGTGAGCATGCTGAAGATCGGAATATTGAACTCCGCTGCCGCCGCCTCGCGGCTGCGCGTGCCGTGACCGCTGGTGCCGCCGGTACCCCAGAACTTGCCTGCGCTGACGCGCGGATCGATCGGGTTGTCCCACGACTGGTTGCCGCCTTCGACCAGACCGGCGAAGCCGACATTGCCGGCAGGCAGATGCAACAGATCGGTGTTGGTCACCGTTGCGTTCAACTGCTGCGTGTAGGTGGTCGAATCGCTGCGCACGAAGTCGGTATAGGTCAGGAACTGATCCGGCGTGACCGCGCCAAAGAAATGCCCGACCTGACGCAGGTGATAGCCGGCGTATTTGCCGGTCGGATCGGTGCCGTCCTGCGGACCGAGGAAGAACGCATTGACCAGATCGGTCAGCGCGCGACGACGCGATGCGTCACCTTCGTAACCGGAACGGTGGAACGAGGCATCATAGTTCCAGTCCGAATTGCCGAACGTACCGCGCGCGCCGAGATTGACGACGTAGCTGCGTTCGCGCGTGATCTGGTCGGCCAGCGTGCCGATTTCCTCAGGCGCGTAGATGTGCTGCAGACGCGTGACGATCTTGTCGTCGATGTCGTAGATGTAGGTCGGGAAACCGCTAACGCCGGTCGCCCAGAACGCGGTGCCGCCAGTGAAGTACTTGACCTTGGTGAAGTCGTACAGCAGATCGCCGTACAGCTGCGTCGTGTCGTTGAGCTGATACTTGAGGGCGCCGTAGGCGTTGATCGTCTTGTTTTCGTTCTGCAGCGTGGCAAGACCGACGCTGTTGTTGCTGCCGCAATAGTTGCCGAAACCGGCACGCGTGCGGTAGGCCTCATCGCCATGAAACAGGCTGCTGATCGCATCGCAAGTCGCCTTGCCGATGTCGATATAGCGCCCATTGGTGCCGATCAGCACACGATCGCGCTGCGCGATCGGCGCCGAACCGGCGAGGGTCGGGTTGTCCGCGGCATTATCCGTGTACGAACGCTGGCTGAAATGGATCGGCGCCTGGTTGATCGCCTCGATCGCATACATCGCGTCGAGCTGGCCCCAGCTGTGACCGCCACCGAATTGCAGGCGCTGGGTCTGGCCGCCGCCATCCGTGTAGCCGCCGACGCGATAGTTGAGCGTGTAGCCGTCGAGTTTCTGCTTGAGCACGACGTTGACGACGCCCGCAATTGCGGCGGAGCCGTAGATCGCCGACTGGTTGCCGGGCAGGATGTCGATGTGATCGACCATGAAGCTCGGAATCGTATTGAGGTCGACGAAGTTGCTCTGCGAGTTGTACAGGAACGGGTAGTCCGCCAGCGGCTTGCCGTTGACGAGGACGAGCGTGAAGCTCGGGTCGAGACCGAGCAGGCTGACGGTATTGGCCGCCGGCGTGAAGGTATTGGTGTTCTGGCTGTCCTGCACCGACCCGACCGCGATCGGCAGCGAGCGCAGCGCGTCATAGACATTCTTGAAGCCCTGCTTCTCGATCTCCTGATTGGTGATCGTGATCGTCGGCGAGGCGGTTTCGATCTGCGCGCGCGGAATCAGCGAGCCGGTAACCGTCACGCCCTGAAGTTCGGTGGTTTCTTTCTTCTTGTCCTTGTCGGACTGATCGCCGGCGCTCTGCGCCCAGGCGCCGAGCGAAAGGCTCGCGCACAATCCCAGGACGATGGACGATACGAGTAAACGCTGCTGCATGTCTTTTCCCCAAAAAAGTAGAACAAGGCCGCGCGTCGACCTGGCGCGCAGTCGCTGGTGGCGTGCATGTTTGTTCCTGCAGACGGGACGGATTTCCGTCCACAAACAGGTCAAAACCCCGACATCCTGGGCCGACCATAACAAATCGTTAATTTTTGTCAATTTGCATGAGCACATGTATGCGCGACCCGAACGCCCGCCGCGCCGTCCCCAATTGAGGCTAGAATATCGATCCGAAGCGAATTGCCGCGCCGCACATCGCGCCGGCCGCATCGACGGACGCTTCTCAAGGAGACAATCATGCGAATTCTCAATGCGCCCGGCTTCGCGGCCGCCCTGCTTCTCGCCGGTTGCGGATCTTCCGCGCCGCCGCCCCCGCCGCCACCCGCCGTTGCCCCGATCGCGAACGCGGTGACCGGCAGCGTGTCCCTGATCGAGCCGCGCGAGCTCTCCGCCGCAGCCAAGGTCGACATCAAGGTGTACGACGTGGCGCATCCGGAAATCGTGCTCGCACAGGCGACGCTGCCGAACGCGAACAAGCTACCGCTGCAGTTCAATCTGCCGATCGACACCTCCAAAGTCGATCCCAAGGGCATCTACGTGCTGGATCCGATGCTGACCGACGGCGATCGTCGTTTTCTGAAGAAGCTCGAATATCAGGTGCTGACCGACAAGGCGCACACCGCCAAGGTCGACGTGCAGCTCGCGCCCGAGCCGACGCCGGCCGAGAAGCTGTTCGAGGAATACCGCAAGGCCTTGGCGCAGACCGGCAATCTCAAGCAGATCAGTGGCAAGTATTCGAACGACAACTTCGGCGTAGCCTGGGACGCTTTCGTCTCCAACGGCAAGGTCAAGTTCGTGCGCGAGATCACCGACTCCTTCGACGACAACAATCCCGTACGCACAACCTACAAGGCCGCCTACAAGGACGACAAGCCGTGGGTGATCGTGCGCGAAACCTCACCGGTGGCATCACCACGCCAGATACTCTCGACGACCAAGGTCGGCTGGGGCGACGACGGCAGCCTCGTGCTGCACGAAAAAGTCGCCAATAGCCAGACTTCCGAAGTGTCCGATGGCGACGCGAAGGCGATGCGCGAGCATGCCGACGACCTGCTCGGCGTCGCACAGGGCCATGCGCCGAAAATCAACACCGGCGCGCAGACCGACAACAAGGCCAAGGACAAGAAGAAGCACTGATTCGGGGGCGCGCGGCGCCCGGTTTGTCGTGAATCACACAGAACGGGCGCCGCAAGCGCCCGTTCTTGTTTCACGACCGGCGCGTCAGGACCGTCGCGCCTTGGCGAATGCGTCAGCGAACGCGCTGTTCGCCGCAGGCGCACTGCCTGACTTGCCGGGGGTGGACCGTAGCGCATTCGGCGCAGACCGCGTGTCGCGCGCGGGACGCGCACCCGCTTCGCGCGCGGGCCCGATCGGATCGTCGAGCCGCATCGTCAGCGCGATACGCTGGCGCGCGAGATCGACCTCGAGCACTTTGACCTTGACGATATCGCCGGCCTTCACCGCGTCGCGTGGATCCTTGACGAACTTGTTCGACAGCGCCGAGATGTGCACGAGGCCGTCCTGGTGCACGCCGATATCGACGAAGGCGCCAAACGCAGCGACGTTCGACACGCGGCCTTCGAGCACCATGCCGGGCTTCAGGTCCTTCACGTCCGCCACGCCGTCAGCGAAGCTCGGCATCACGAATTGCGGCCGCGGGTCGCGGCCCGGCTTTTCGAGTTCTTTGAGGATATCGCGCACGGTCGGCAGGCCGAATTTCTCGTCGGTATACTTTTCCGCCTTGAGTCCGCGCAGAAAACTCATATCGCCGATGATCGTGCGCATTTCGCGCCCGGAGTCGGAGAGGATGCGCTCGACCACCGGATAACTTTCCGGGTGCACGCTCGACGCATCGAGCGGATCGTCGCCCGCCGGAATGCGCAGGAAGCCCGCGCACTGCTCGAACGCCTTGTCGCCGAGCCGCGGCACCTTCTTCAGCGCCGCGCGCGCGCGAAACGCACCGTTCGCATCGCGGAACTTGACCACGTTCTCGGCGACGCTTTGCGACAAGCCCGCGACGCGCGCGAGCAGCGGCACCGAAGCAGTGTTGACGTCGACGCCGACCGCATTGACACAATCCTCGACGATGCCGTCGAGGGCGCGCGCGAGCTTCACCTGATTGACGTCGTGCTGGTATTGGCCGACACCGATCGCTTTCGGTTCGATCTTCACGAGTTCGGCGAGCGGATCCTGCAGGCGCCGCGCGATCGATACCGCGCCGCGCAGGCTCACGTCGAGTTCGGGGAATTCCTTCGCCGCGATTTCCGATGCCGAGTAGACCGACGCGCCGGCTTCGCTCACGACGATCTTCGCGAGCTTCAACTCGGGATGCTTCTTCATCAGTTCGCCAACGAGCCTGTCGGTCTCGCGCGAGGCCGTGCCATTGCCGATCGCGATCAGGTTCACGCCGAGGGTCTTGCAGCCCGCGGCGAGCTGCGCGATCGACCTGTCCCACTCATTGCGCGGCTCGTGCGGATAGATCACGCCCGTGGTGAGCACCTTGCCGGTGGCATCGACCGCGGCGATCTTCACGCCGGTGCGGATGCCCGGATCGAGCCCGATCACGACCTTCATGCCAGCCGGCGCGGCCATCATGAGATCTTTCAGATTGCTGCCGAATACGCGGATCGCTTCGTCCGCGCCCGCCTCGCGCGCGCGCGCGAACAGGCGCGGCCCGGGCTGCAAATGTAAATTTATACGCCCGTCC
>CAZDWH010000119.1:0-9613 GCA_964509025.1 uncultured Rhodanobacteraceae bacterium | reverse complement strand
AACACAAGGGTTTGTTGAAAGGGCGCACGGGCATTCGGCGCGACGGATCGCTGGTGATGGTGACCGTGGCTGGAGGCGTCGGAATCCAGCGCAAGTACGCGCCACTGTCGGCGGGAAATGTTTCCGCCGCCACGAACACGGGACAATCCGTCAACATCTCCCTGCAGGGCACGATCGGAAACAACGGCACGCTCGGCTATGAGGTTGCAACGACGCCTGCGCATGGTTCCGTGAACGTGAACGGTGCAATCGCCACCTACACGCCAACCGCCGGATTCAGTGGCAATGATTCGTTCGTGTATCGAGTTCATTACGGGCGAGCGTACGCGGACGCGACTGCGGCGATCACAGTTGTCCAGCCGAACCGGAACCCCGTTGCGATCAACGATGTTGCAACGGCCTTCAAGTCGTCGATTCTAATCCCGGTGCTGGCGAACGATTCCGACCCCGATGGCGATCCGCTGACTATCGTGTCTGTAACGCAACCCGCACGTGGCGTTGCGAGTGTTCAGGGCAACCAAATTCTGTTTAAGCCTCCAGGCGGCAATTGGGCGCCGCTGACTTTTAGCTACACGATATCCGATGGCCGCGGCGGAACGGCGACTGCGTCTGTTACCGTATCGCGCGCAAGATAAGCATCCGCGCTGGTAAGCGTTGCCTGTCGGTTCTCGGCAGGCAACGTGCTTGGCCCGCACTTGTTGGCCTGAATGACAACCCCATACGATCAACGCAACATTTTTTCAAACCAATGCTGCGCATATGGATTGTCGTTGAAGCGCGCAATTTCGTTATAGCCCGCCGAGCGATATAGGCGCAGCGCCTCGCTGAGCGAAGCATTGGTGTCGAGTCGGATCCTGCGCATTCTGCGCCGGCGCGCGAGATGCTCCAGTTCCGCAAGCAGACGGCGGCCGAGGCCGAGTCCACGCGCGCCCGGTGCGATCCACATGCGTTTGATTTCGCCGACGCCTGGTGCGAGCACGCGCAGCGCGCCGCACCCGATCGGCTCGCTACGTAGCCGCGCGACGAGCAGGCAGCCGCGCGGCGGCGCGAAGTCGGCATCGGACGATCCGCCCTTGGTGCGGTCGAAGCCTTCGCGAAAGCGCGCATCGATTTCGGCGAAGTACTGATCGAAGCACCGCTGCGCTACCGTGCCGGCGGGATCTTCCGGCGCGATCTCGACGCTCGACGCGCGCAGCAGGCGTTCGACTTCCGTCATGGCGGCGAGCAGGCGCCGCGATTGTTCCGCACTCAAGGGATCGAGCATCGATTGCGCAAGCTGGTTGGATAGCGCATCGAGCCGGCGCAGTTCGGTCATGCCCGCGCGCGACAGGCGCACGCAGCGCACGCGCGCGTCGTCGGCCGACGGTTGCGTTGTAGCGAGTCCCTGGCGTTCAAGCACGCGCAGTACGCGGCTCAAGAATCCGGAATCCATGCCGAGCCGCGCACGCAACTCGCGCGCGGTTGTGCCCGCGGCGCCAATTTCGAACAGCAGCCGCGATTCGACAAAGGGGCGGTCACGCCCGAGATATTTCTCGTTCAACACGCCCAGGCGCTGCGTGACAGCGCGGTTGAAGGCGCGAACCTGTTGGATGCTGGTGTCGATCATTATCTGACTTTAGTCAGATAAATTATGCGATGCAAGTGCTTGGCGGAGCGTCAGTGTGCTTGCGTGGCCACCGCCGCACTCAACGCGGCCGCGCGTTGTGTCTTCGCCTCACGCGCCAGCGCGCGCACGCGGGTGTAGAACTTCGCCCAATCACCGCCTGCTTCGCGGAATAGCGCAGCGAACGCTGGCGTCCACTGATCGTAGAGACCGAACGGCAGCAAGCTCGCGTTGTTGAGCTTGGAGTCGACGAAGGCGTCGCGCGCGCGATCGTGCGCATCGCGTTCGCCGTGCTGCGCATCGCGCCATTGGCGGTAGCGCATGCGGAAGTCGTCGAACTCGCGTAGCTTCGCCGCTTCCATTTTTTCCGCGTCGAGCGTGCTCGCGTAGAGCGTGCGCAGGCGCCCACGCAGGTCGAGCACGAGCCGCACGAATTCGTCGTTGCGGCGCTGCTGCGCATCGTCGAGCGGTGGCAGTCCGCGCGCGGCGCGCCATTGCTTCAAGCCCTCGCGCTGCACGAAGCTCGCGAAGGATTCGTTGAACGCGGTGTCGTCTTTGACGTATATCAACTGGTGCGCGAGCTCGTGGAAGATCGTGCCGGCGAGCTCGTCGTCGTCCCAACGCAGCATCGAGGACAGGATTGGATCGGCAAACCAGCCCAAGGTCGAATAGGCGCTGACGCCGCCGACGTAGACGTCGTTGCCGGCGGCGCGCTGGCGTGCGGCTTCCTCCTGCGCGCCCGATTCCCCGAAGTAGCCGCGATACGGCACGCAGCCGGCAACCGGAAAACAGTGCAGTACTGCATCGACCGAATAGCGTGGCGCGGCAAACACGTTCCACACGGCATAGGGTCGGTACAGATCGACGTAGCTCGTGTAGCTCTTGTTGTCGGGCAGGCCGAGCTGTTGCGAGGCGAAACGGCGCGCGTCCTGCGCGAGCTTGAGGCGCGCGGCGAGCTGTGCGTCGGTCGACGGCGCGGCGATCACGCGCTCGATCGGCTCGCGCGCCCGCGCGAGCGCGAGCTGACCGTGCGCGACGTGTGCGAGATAGCGCATGTCGGCGCAGGCCGTGGCGAATACGCTCAACAGGGTCATCGCGGCTAGTCGGGTGAGGACACGAAGGCGAGACATGGGCGCATTGTGCCGTATCATGATGCGAGGAACCGAACAGCAAGAATCCATGCCAGTCAATCCATCTTCGGATTATCCGCGCGACCTCGTCGGCTACGGCCGCAATCCGCCGCATCCGCGCTGGCCGAACGGCGCGCGCATCGCGCTGCAGTTCGTGCTCAATCACGAGGAGGGCGCGGAGAACTGCGTGCTGTATGGCGATACGGCGTCGGAGACGTTCCTGTCGGAAATTATCGGCGCGCAGGCGTTTCGTGCGCGCCATATGAGCATGGAGTCGCTGTACGAATATGGTTCGCGCGCGGGCCTGTGGCGCGTGCTGCGCGCATTCGAGTCGCGCAAGCTGCCGCTGACAATTTTCGCGGTCGCGATGGCGCTCAAGCGTCATCCCGAAGCGCTCGCCGCGTACAAGGAGCTCGGTTACGAAATCGCGAGTCACGGTCTGCGCTGGATCAGCTATCAGGACATCGACGCGGCGACCGAGCGCGCGCACATCGCCGAGGCAACACAAATTCTGACCGAGCTCTGTGGACATGCGCCGTTCGGCTGGTATACCGGCCGCGACTCACCGCAGACACGCCGCCTTGTCATCGAGCAGGGCGGCTATCTCTATGACGCCGACTCCTATGCCGACGATCTGCCGTACTGGACCGACGTGCAGATCGAGCGCAACGGCGCGAAACAGAGTGTGTCGCGCCTCGTCGTGCCGTACACGCTCGACAGCAACGATATGCGCTTCGCCGCAGCGCAGGGCTTCAACTCCGGCACGCAGTTCTTCGACTATCTAAAGGGTGCGTTCGACGTGCTGTATCGCGAAGGCGATCCGGCTGGGCTGAACGCACCGAAGATGCTGTCGATCGGCCTGCATGCGCGCATTGTCGGGCGCCCCGCTCGTATCGCGGCGCTCGAGCGGTTTCTCGATTACGTACAGGAGCACGATCGCGTGTGGGTCGCGCGGCGCGTGGATATCGCGAAACACTGGATCGCCACACATCCACATGCGGGCGCCGCAGCATGATCGCGCTCGGCCATCTCAACACTTGTTCTGCCGACGAGTTCAAAGCCGCACTCGCGGGCATCTTCGAGCACTCGCCATGGGTCGCCGAACGCGCGGCAGCGCAACGTCCGTTCGCCTCGCGCCTCGATCTGCACACGGCGATGTGCGACGTCGTCGCGCAGGCGAGCGAGGCCGAGCAGCTCGCGTTGATCCGTGCGCATCCGGAGCTTGCCGGCCGCGCGGCGGTGCGCAAGGAGCTGACGGCGGAGTCGACGCGCGAGCAGTCCGGTGCCGGGCTCGACCAATGCTCGGCCGCGGAATTTGCGCGCCTGCAGGAATTGAACGCCGCTTACAACGCGAAGTTTGCCTTTCCGTTTATCCTCGCGGTACGCGGACATGATCGCGCTTCGATCCTCGCCGCGTTCGCAAAGCGCGTACACAACGAGCTTACCGACGAACGACGCGTCGCGCTCGAACAGATCGGCCGCATCGCATTCTTCCGCTTGAACGAACTGATCGAAGCACCGCTCGGCGCGGAGATCATGGCGATGCACGAGCGCCTCGCGGCGTTCAGCGACGAGGAAGGTGCGCTGACTTGCACCTATCTGCGCCCCGCGCATCGGGCGACCGCCGCGCTGATCCGCGACTATATGCTCGCGGCCGGACTTGAGATCGAAGTCGATGGCGTCGCGAATGTCGTCGGACGCTGGCGTTGCGGCATCGCGGACGCGAAGACACTGATCACCGGTTCGCATTACGACACCGTGACCGACGGCGGCAAGTACGATGGGCGCCTCGGCATACTTTTACCGATCGCGGTCGTGCAGCGTCTGAAGCAGTCTGGCGCGAAGCTGCCATTCGATCTGGAAATCGTCGCGTTCTGCGAAGAAGAAGGCGTGCGCTTCAAGTCGACCTTCCTCGGCTCGAGCGCGATCGCGGGCAGTTTCGATGCGGCGGTGCTCGACAATCTCGACGCCGATGGCATCAGCATGCACGAGGCGATACGCGAAGCCGGGTTCGATCCGGCGCGGATTCCCGCTATCGCGCGCGATCCGGAAAAATTGGCGGGTTATGTCGAGGTGCATATCGAGCAGGGCCCGGTATTGCTCGACGAAGGCCGCGCGCTCGGCGTCGTGACCGCGATCGCCGGCAGCGTGCGCAGCGTCGTGACGATCACCGGGCTTGCCGGCCACGCCGGCACCGTGCCGATGGGCTTGCGCCGCGATGCGGCGGCAGCTGCGGCGGAAATCGTGCTCGCGGTCGAGAAGCATTGTTCGACTGCACAGGGACTTGTCGGCACGGTCGGCAAGCTCAATGTGCCGCATGGCGCGATCAACGTGATTCCGGGGTGCTGCGAGCTGTCGATCGATATCCGCGCGGGTGACGATCGCGTGCGCGACGCGGCGGTCGCAGCAGTGCAGGCCGAGATCAATGTGATCGCCACACGCCGCCACGTGCAGATCGATGTGCAGCGCGTGCTGACCGCTGCGGGCGCTCCTTGCGATCAGAAACTGCAGCAACAATTTTCCGCTGCGATCACGCGCGTTACCGGCGAAGGCGCGCCGCGCCATCTGCCGAGCGGCGCCGGCCACGACGCGATGAAGATGGCGACGATCACGCCGGTCGGCATGCTGTTCGTGCGCTGTGGCGCGGGCGGCATCAGCCATAATCCGGCCGAGACGATGACCGCGGACGATGCCGATGTCGCCGCGCGCGTGTTTGCCGACTTCCTTGTGCATTTCCAGACCAACAGCCCATGACCACGACTACTGAATTCATTAACACTTTCGTCGATCGCCGCTTTAACGACGAATGCGCCTTTCTCGCCGAGATCGTCAAGGTACCGAGCGACAATCCGCCCGGCGACTGCACGCCCTCCGCACGCCGCGCGCGCGAGCTGCTCGCGGGTCTTGGGCTCGACGTCGAGGTGTACGAAGTGCCGCAGGATGCCGTGCATGCGAACGGCATGATCAGTGCAACCAATCTGGTCGTGCGCCAGCGCTTCGGTGACGGCACGGGTCCGGTCGTCGCGCTCAATGCGCATGGAGACGTGGTGCCACCCGGGCAGGGCTGGACGCACGATCCTTACGGCGCCGAAGTCGTCAACGATGCGCAACATGGACCGACGATGTATGGGCGCGGCGTTGCGGTGAGCAAGTCGGATTTCGCAACCTATACTTTTGCGCTGCTCGCGCTGCGCGAACTCATAGCGTCGGGGGTAAAGCTCAATGGTGGCATCGAATTACAGCTGACGTGGGACGAAGAAGCCGGCGGCGAAATCGGTCCGCGCTGGCTGCTCGATCAGAAACTGAGCGAGGCTACGTTGGCGATCAGCGCAGGTTTTTCGTATGGCGTGACGACTGCGCACAACGGTTGCCTGCATCTCGAAGTGATCGTGCACGGCAAGCAGGGCCACGCCGCGATGCCCGAGCGTGGCGCCGATGCGATCGCCGCGGCAACGCAGATACTCACTGCGATCTACGCCTCGCGCGACGCGCTCAAGGCGCGCAAGTCGCAGACGCCCGGTATCCAACACCCGACGCTCAATGTCGGCCTGATCGAAGGCGGCATCAATACCAATGTCGTGCCGGATCGCGTGAGCTTCCGCATCGACCGCCGCATCATTCCGGAGGAATCGCCTGCTGCGGCCGAAGCCGAACTGCGTGCGTTGATCGAAGCTGAGGCGGCGAAGATTCCTGGCATCACGATCGAGATCCGGCGCATCCTCTTGTCGCTGCCGCTGGTCAGATTGCCTGGCGCAGACAAGCTGATCGCCACGCTACAGACACGCGGCAAGGAATTCTTCGGCGCCGAGATTGCGGAGCAGGGCGTGCCGATCTATACCGATGCGCGCCACTATACGACCGCTGGCATCCCGGCCGTGCTCTATGGCGCTGGGCCGCGCACACTGGCCGAGGCGAACGGGCATGCAGCTGACGAGAATCTGCGTCTTGAAGATCTGCGGCGTGCTACCAAGGTAGTGGCAGCGACGCTGGCGGATTTGCTGAGCTGATGGCGGTGTGAGCAAAAGTATAAATTTCCCTATCACGGAAATCCTGCCGGATATCCGCGCGAGTCTCGCAGATCATCCGCGCCTCGTGCTCGAAGCGCCGCCCGGCGCAGGCAAGACGACGCAGGTGCCGCTTGCGCTGCTCGATGCGTCTTGGCTTGCGGGCTGCAAGATCGTGATGCTCGAACCGCGCCGCATCGCCGCGCGCGCGGCGGCGGAATTCATGGCCGCGCAGCTCGGCGAGAAAGTCGGCGAGACCGTCGGCTATCGCATTCGCTTTGAGGCGAAGGTTTCGGCGGCGACGCGCATCGAGGTCGTCACCGAAGGCATCCTCACGCGTCTGATCCAGAGCGATCCCGAGCTTGCTGACATCGGCGCGATCCTGTTCGATGAATTCCACGAGCGGCATCTTGCCGGCGATCTCGGCGCCGCGCTCGCGCTAGATGTGCAGGCCTCGCTGCGTCCGGATCTGCGCCTCGTCATCATGTCCGCGACGCTCGACGGCGAACGCGTAGCGCGCTGGTTCGACGCGCCGCGCCTGACCAGCGCGGGGCGCAGCTATCCCGTGCGCATCGATTATCCGTCGGCGAAGGCAAACGAGGATTGGCCGTTCCATCTGCGCCGCGTGGCCGAAAACGCGCTCGCTGAAACGCAAGGCGATGTGCTCGTGTTCCTGCCAGGACGTCGCGAGATCGAACGCGCGCGCAGCGTACTCGGCGATGCGCTCGCCACGGGCATCGAGTTGGTGCCGTTGCATGGCGAACTGTCGCTCGCCGAACAGCACGCCGCGCTCGCGCCCGCGCACGCAGGCACGCGGCGCATCGTGCTCGCGACCAATGTCGCCGAATCGAGCGTGACCTTGCCCGGCATTCGCGCGGTGATCGATGCGGGCCTCGCGCGAGAGCCGCGCTATGATCCGAACTCGGGGTTCACGCGGCTCGAAACCGTCAGCATCTCGCAAGCATCCGCCGATCAGCGTGCGGGCCGTGCGGGCCGCGTTGCCGAAGGCGTCGCGTATCGGCTGTGGCCGCAGAGCCAGCGTCTGGAGCCCGCGCGCCGCGCCGAGATTTCGCAGGTCGAATTGTCCGCGCTCGCGCTCGAACTCGCGGCCTGGGGCGCGGGCGAGTTGCGCTGGCTCGATCCTCCGCCCGCAGGCGCACTCGCGAGTGCGCGCGAATTGCTGGTCCTGCTCGGCGCGCTCGACGAACACGGACGCCTCGCGGAGCTCGGTCGACGCATGCTGGCGACGGGAGCGCAGCCACGCCTGGCTGCCGCCGCATTGCGCGCGGACGTTGCGCAACGCGCGCTGGCCTGCGACCTCATCGCATTGATCGAAGCGCGCAATCCGCTACGCGGCGAGGCGGGCCGCAACGACGACTTTCGCCATCGCCACGGCGCGCTCGTCGCGTACCGTCGCGACGGCGCACGCGCGGCGCGCGCACGCGATGCCGATCCCGCCGCGCTTGCGGCGATCGACCAAGCTGCGACGGGGTGGCGGCGACGCTTTGGCATCGCAAACGCGACGCAGGGTGATATCGATACGCACGCGATCGGCGATGTGCTCGTGCATGCGTTTCCCGATCGCGTCGCTAAACAGGATGCGAACAATCCGCGCCGCTATGCCTTGAGTAACGGCCGCGGCGCAACCCTGCATCAAAACACTTCGCTATACGGCGAGCCTTGGCTCGTCGTGCTCGATCTGCGCTACGACGAACGCGATAGCCTGATCCTGGCAGCGGTGCCATTCGACGACGATTTGCTCGAGCGCGATTTCCCCTCACGCTTCAAATTGCAAAGATGCGTGCGCTGGAATCGCGACAAGGGCGCAGTCGAAGCTTGGGAGGAACGACGCTTTGCCCAGCTCGTACTCGAGCGCCGTGGCGTGCCCGCCAAGCCCGAAGATGCGGTGCCGGCTTTGCTTGCGGCGGTGCGTGATGCAGGGCTCGATAGCCTGCCGTGGAGCGAACATGTGCAAGCCTTGCGTGCGCGTACGGCGTTCCTGCGCGAAATCTGCCCGGAACTCGAACTGCCCGATTTGTCCGACGCGGCATTGCTTTCGACACTCGATGACTGGCTCGCACCCGCGCTGCATGGCAAGACCAAACTCGACTCGCTGTCGACGCAGGCATTGAGCGAAGCGCTCGCCGCGAAGCTCGACTACACGCAACGCCGCGCACTCGACGAGCACGCGCCGGAAGCGCTGACCGTGCCGAGCGGCAATTCGCGCACGCTGCACTATGAAGAAGGCCAGCCGCCGGTGCTCGCGGTCAAACTGCAGGAATTATTCGGCTTGGCCGACACGCCACGTATCGCCAAGGGCCGCATCGGCGTGACCCTGCATCTGCTCTCGCCGGCGCAGCGCCCGATCCAGGTTACGCAAGACCTCAAAGGATTTTGGGAGCGCACTTATCCCGAAGTGAAGAAGGAATTGAAAGGGCGCTATCCTCGGCATCCCTGGCCGGACGATCCCTGGTCAGCGACGCCTACTGCACGCGCAAAGCCGCGTCCGCGCTAACATGCGCCGCTCGACCAAGGACTACCGCTGATGAATATCCGCCCTTATCGCGGCATCGTGCCGAAGCTCGGCAAAAATGTATACATCGATCCGGCCGCGGTCGTGGTCGGGGACGTCGAACTCGGCGACGACGCATCGCTATGGCCATTCGTGGCGGCGCGCGGCGATGTGAATTACATCCGCATCGGCGCGCGCACCAATGTGCAGGACAACTGCGTACTGCATGTGACGCACGACGGGCCGTACACGCCGGGTGGCGCGCCGCTGATCATAGGTGCGGATGTGACGGTCGGGCACGGCGCGATCATCCACGCCTGCACGATCGAGGACGCCTGCCTGATCGGGATGCACGCGACCGTGC
>CAZDWH010000118.1:0-9621 GCA_964509025.1 uncultured Rhodanobacteraceae bacterium | reverse complement strand
CGCGCTAGGCGCAGGCGGCGCGCGTGCGGCGGACACGCCGGCCGCGCCGAAGGCGCAGACCCAAGCCGACAGCGAGGCCGCGCGCAAGGAGCTCGATCAGATGCGCCAGCAGATGCGCGATCTGTCCAAGCGCATGGCCGAACTGTCGATGCAGCTCGGCGACGTCGGTCCGCGCACCTACGCGTATCGCTACATCGGCGATCCCGATCGCGGCATGATCGGCGTGGTGCTGGCGCGCGACGACAAGGGTCAGCGCATCAGCGCGGTTACGCCCGGCAGCGCGGCGGACAAGGCCGGCATCAAGGCTGGCGATGTCATCACGGGCATTGATGGAGTCAAGGACCACGAAGCCGCACGCGACAAGGTGCGCAATCTCAAAGTCGGACAGGAACTCAAACTCGAGTTGCTGCGCGACGGCAAGCCGGTGCAAGTCGCGGTGAAGGCCGAGCGCCGCGAGCCATTCAACTTCGCCTTCAGCGGCGATATGGGTGATATGGGTCAGTCCGGAATCGCGGTGCTGGGCGACGGCAATCTGTTGCCTCCCGATTTCGACAAGCGCATCCAGATTCAGGTCGAACGCGCATCGCACGCGGCGCAGGAAGCGGCCAGGCACGCGATGTCCGAAGAGCGCATCGCGGAGATCTCCAAGCATGCGGCGGAACGCGCGCAGCGCGCGATCGAACACGTGAGCTTCTCAATGCCGTGGTGGGGCCTCAACCTCGCCAGTCTCAATCCCGATCTCGGCACCTATTTCGGCACGGACCATGGCGTGCTCGTACTGTCGGCCGACGCCGATGCGTCGAAGACGCTCAAGTCCGGCGACGTGATCGTCGCGATCGGCGGCACCAAGGTCGTGCGCCCCGAGGATGCGTTGCGCCTGCTGCGCGAGCAGCCGACCGGCAGCGATGTAAAGGTGGAAGTGCTGCGCCAGCGCAAGACGCAGATGCTCAGCATGAAGGCGCCCGAGTTCAAGACCATGTTCGTACCGGCACCGCCCGCGCCGCCTGCGCCACCGGCACCGACTGAGCGTCCCACACCGCCCGCGCCTCCCGCTCCGCCTGCTCCCCCCCCCCGCCCCGCCCCTCCCGTCCGCGTGCTTCACTGGCCCCCGGGGGCACCGGCGCCGCCAGCACCCCCTGTGCCACCGACCGGGCGGGGCCGCGATATCGCCTGAGGAAACCCTTCCCCACCACCGCTCGCGCTGCGCGTCGTCGTGACCGCCTCCAGCGCGAGCGGATTTTTTTTCGTCGATCTACGTCCGCCAAAGCCAGGCATTAACCACGCCAAGCGTGTATCAACGTTTGTGCATCGAGTTACCATTCTTTACAGCGCCATGCCGCGTGCGCCGGCACAATCGTCGCTGTCGTCCAGCAGGTGACACCGCGTGCAAATCAAACCGTTGATTGTTGTTGCGGGGCTTGGCGTGCTGGCTCTGGTCGCCGGCGTGGCTTACTACGGCGGGCAGCGCGCTGCGCTGCGAAGCACGCAAGGTAAGGCCATGCTCCCGGCCGCTACGGCGGTTGCAGCGCGCACCGCAGGAACTTCCACCCCTCAAACTGCCGTGGCGTCCGGCAAAACGACTGCCGCGCCGGTGCAGCGTGCGGTCACCAGCGCCGCAGCGCAGTCGAATGCGGGCGCAAGTGCGGCGTCGCTGCCGCCGCCCAGCACGCCGCTCAAGCAATCCTTCGCCGAACTCAAGGCGCGCGCTGACGCGGGCGACACAGCCGCCGCATCGCGCCTGTTCAACGACATCGAAACCTGCGCCAACGTGCAGCGCTTGAACCAGCTGATGCCGTTCCTCTCGAACCGGCTCGGCGACATCGGCAACGCGCCACCGGGCGGCGGCCCGCGCGGCAATGGCATGCTCGGCATGGTGCAGCGCGGACTCGACTTTGCCGACAAGAACGCCGCGCTCTGCGCCGATGTCGGCTCCGAACAGATGGCCGCGCTCGTTCCCGCGACCTTGCAGGCGGCGCAACTCGGCGACGCGCAGGCGGCCGATTGCTATGTCGGCGCCAACCTCAACACCTGGCCCGACGTGCTCAACAATCCGAACTGGGTGACGGACTACAAATCGAATGCGCTGCCGCTCGCCACCGCAGCTGTGCAGCAAGGCGACTGGACGATGGTCGGCCTGCTCGCTTCCGCTTACGCCGGCGGAGTGCGCAACAACAACCTGCTCAACCAGGTGACCGGCAGCGATCCGTCGCTCGCCTACAGCTACGCCAAGCTGATGAGCCTCGGACAACCCGCGGGCAGCACTTCGAATCGCGCCACCGCGAATCTCAACACGCTCGCGGGTCAGCTCACGTCCGATCAGGTGCAGACAGCGGACGCGTGGGCACAAAACGCGTACAAGCAGTACTTCAACGCGACGCCACGCGATTCGGGTGCGGTGGCGAATGCGATGCGTGCGTGCCAGGCGATGGGGCCGGGATTCTAGACGTCGCGCGGTCCGCACCGCGACGACGCGGTCTCGCGAGCACTCGCCACTAGCGCGCTTTCGCGAGGATCGGCAGAATCGGCATATCGCCCCAACCGCTGCGATCGCGTGCGCCCATACGGATTGATCCTCGCTGCCACGCTGGCGGCGCTCGCCATCGGCTATTGGACAGGGCAGCACACGCCGTTTGCGTCGGAACCTGCTGCCGCCGAATCCACACTCGGCGTCGATTCGGTTGCCACACGCAAAGCCAAGAATGCTGGCGCAGTTGCCGCGAGGACGCACGGCGCCGCGCCTGCTGTCGCTGCCGTGCCCGGTGCGACAACAGCGGCCTCTCCAACCGCACATGCGAGCTCTCGCCCACTGCCTCCACCGGGCACGCCGTTGAAACAGGTGCTCGACGAACTACAGCAGGATGCCGCCGCGGGCGACGCTACCGCGGCCTCGCGGCTGTATAACGACATGCAGCGCTGCGCCGATGCGCGGCGCATCAACGCAAGCATTCCGCGCTTGGCCGAAGCCGTGCTCAACCAGAAAACCGACAGCATGAATGCTGACCAGCTGAAGATCCGCGAACGCCAGATCGCCAGCTACAATCGGCAGCTCAAATTCGCGAATGACTCCGCAGCGCTCTGCATGGATCTGAGCGACGACCAGATCAACCAGCTCGAGCCCGCCTCGATGCAAGCCGCGTTGCTTGGCGACCAGGGAGCCGCGAACTGCTTCGTCTCCGGCGGCGCCACCTATGGCTTCGGGGTGCCCGCTGGCTTGCTCGACCATCCCGAATGGCTCGCCGACTACAAGCAAAACGCGCTCAATGTCGCCAATGCGGCGTTGCAGTCAGGCGACTGGCAGATGGTAGGCATGCTTTACTCTGCCTACGGCAGCGCGAGCGGAAACACCATGCTGTCACAGCTGACCGGGCAGGATCCTGCCATGGCCTATCGCTATCAGAAGTTGTTGTCGATGCGAAATCCAGGCGCCCGCTCGATCAATCCCAACTCGCCCTCGCCGATGCAAGAACAACTCGACAAGAACGCCGCGCAGATCACGCCACAGGCACGCGCGGAGGCGGATGCCTGGGCGCAGCAGGAGTACCAGCAATACTTCAGCGCCACCGCGCAGGCGCAACCCTCGCAGCGTTATCTGTTGCCGTGCCAGAGCGAGGAACTGCAGCAGCCGGTGCTCACGCGCTGACGGCAGATGCAAGCCCGGCACCACCGAACCATCGACAGGAATCACATGCGCATGCGTTCTGCCCTGACTGCAGCCGCTATCGCCGCCGCGCTGGTCCTCGCCTTCTTCGGCGGTCGCGCCAGCGCACCCGCACCTGTCGCGCAGAATGCGACAAAGTCCACAAGTGGACAAATCAGCAACGCTGTAGAACGGACGTCGGTGACCGCACCACCTGCGCTTGCCGCCGCGTCGCAAACGAAAGAGCCGCTACCGGCGCCGGGCACGCCGTTGAAGCAGATCATGGCCGAGCTGCGGGCGCGCGCTGAATCGGGCGACGCGGAAGCGGCATCGCGGCTGTTTCGCGATACGCAGCGCTGTGCGGAAGTACGGCATTTTTCGACATCGCTACCGCGAATGACCAATGTCGTCCTCGATCAGATGCCGCGCGGCTCGTCTCGCGATGCGCTGAAACAGCAAGACCGGGTACTCGAGGTGATGCAAAAGATGATCGCGTTCACGCAGGACAACGCGGCCCTGTGTGCAGGCTTGAGCGATGAAGAAACCAACGAAGCCTTCCCCCTGTCGCTACGCGCGGCGCAACTCGGTGATGCCGATGCCGCAGACTGCTATCTCTCGGTAACTCTGTTCGGTTTGCCCGGCCTGATCGATCATCCCGACTGGCTGACGACGTACAAGGACAATGCGCTCACTATTGCATCCGCAGCTGTGGCTCGCGGAGACTGGCTTGCCGCATGGAAGCTGTCTCAGGCTTACGAAACCGGGACCAGCAGCACCACCCTGCTGGGGCAAGTCACTCGCGCCGATCCGGTGCTGAGCTACCGCTACTTTAGATTGCTGCAATTGGGATTGGGATCGGATTCATCGTCGATAACGGCCAGCTATTTCAGCGACGAGGAAGCCAAGCGCATGCTGAAGGATGTCCCGCCCGATGCTGCGCGCGATGCCGAAGCGTGGGCACAAGACACCTTTCGCCGCAATTTTTCCGCGAATCCGCAGCACCATGTGTTTGAACGCCGGCACGATTGTCCGGTGGCAACCAATTTCTGAGACGGTCTTCCTCGTGCAAACCCTGCTGATTTCCACCGTTACAGTCGCGCTCGGCGAAATCGGCGACAAGACGCAGCTGTTGTCGCTGATCCTCGCAGCGAAATATCGGCGGCCGTGGCCGATCTGCGCGGGCATCCTCGCGGCGACGCTGGTCAATCACGCGCTCGCGGGCGCGTTCGGCGCGCTCGTTGCGGAGTGGTTCTCGCCGCAGACGCTGCGCTGGATCGTCGCTGCGAGTTTTCTCGCGATCGCGTTGTGGACGCTCAAGCCCGACCAGGCAGACGAGAGCGAAGCCGATCATGCGCGCGGACATGGCGTCTTTCTCGTCACGCTCGCAAGTTTCTTTCTCGCCGAGATGGGCGACAAGACGCAAATCGCGACCGCGGTGCTCGGCGCGCAATATCACCCGCTGTGGCAGGTCGTGTCGGGCACGACGCTCGGCATGCTGATCGCCGACGTGCCGGTCGTGTGGCTCGGCGCACGCTTTGCCACGCGCATGCCGTTGCGCGCCGCGCGCATCGGGGCCGCTTTGTTATTTGCGGGATTGGCCGTGTGGATCATCGCCACATCGCCTTAAATCGAGGTGCGGCATCTTGCCGCGCCCAACCTTGCGCGCACGCGCGAGCATCGTCTAGGCTGCAACGACAACTGCCGGCATACCTGCGTCACGGCGATCTTGCCAGGGGAGCACCAGCCAGCCATAAACCTGCAACTGCGTCTGACACTGATGCACTTCCGTCAGTTCTTCACTCGGGGTCCGTGGCTGATCACGATCGGTGTGTACTGGTTCCAGAATCGGCACTGGTCGGGCACGCAGTTCGGCGCGATTTTTTCGACGATGGGCATCGCCTCGCTGTTCATGCCGACACTGATGGGCATCGTCGCCGACAAATGGATCAATGCCGAAAAACTGTATGGCCTGCTGCATCTCGGCGGCGCGGTGATGCTGTTCCTGCTGCCGACGATCAACGACCCGGGCACGTTCTTCTGGGCGATCCTCGCGACGATGATCTGCTACATGCCGACCATCGCACTCGCGATCGCCGTCGCCTATAACGCGATGAAAGAGCAAGGTCTCGACCTCGTACGCGATTACCCACCGATCCGCGTCTGGGGCACGATCGGCTTTATCGCCGGCACCTGGACCACGAGCCTGCTCGGTTTCGAGGCTTCTTCCGGACAGTTCTATGTCGCCGCCGCATCCGCGCTGCTGCTCGGACTCTATGCGTTCTCGCTGCCGGCATGTCCGCCGAAATTGACGGGCGTGCAAAGCAAGACGCTCGCGGATCAACTCGGTCTCTCTTCATTCGTGCTGTTCAAGAACGCCAAGCTCGCGACCTTCTTCATCTTCGCGATGCTGCTCGGCGCCGCGCTGCAATTGACCAATGCCTATGGCGGCACCTTCCTGCACGATTTCGACAAGAACCCCGCCTACAAGGACCTGTTCGCGGTGCAGCACTCGGGCATCATCATTTCGATTTCGCAGGTGTCCGAGACGCTGTTCATCCTGACGATACCGTTCTTCCTCAAGCGCTTCGGCATCAAGACCGTGATGCTGATGAGCATGATCGCCTGGACGCTGCGCTTCGGCATGTTCGCGTTCGGCGATCCGGCCAGCCTGTTCGGCCTGTCGATGATCATCCTGTCGTGCATCGTCTACGGCATGGCGTTCGACTTCTTCAACATCTCAGGCTCCTTATTCGTCGAAGGACAGTGCGATCCGAAGATCCGCGCGAGCGCGCAGGGCCTGTTCATGCTGATGACCAACGGCGTCGGCGCGGTGCTCGGCTCGTCGATTTCGGGCGTATTGATCGACAAGTACTTCACTGCGGCCAGCGGCGACAAGGACTGGTTCCATATCTGGATGGCGTTCGCCGCGTATGCGCTGGTCACGGCGATCGCGTTTGCGCTGCTGTTCAAGCACAAGCATGAGCCCGAGGCGATGGCGAAGGCACAGGTCGCACACTGACCGATTCGGAGTCCGAGCGCATCCGGTATACAATTTACCGATGCGCATCGGCCCATACACCATCAACCCGCCACTTGGCCTCGCGCCAATGGCGGGTGTCACCGATAAACCGTTCCGCCAGCTTTGCAAGAAGCTCGGCGCGGGCCTCGCCACGTCCGAAATGACCACGAGCGATCCGCGCCTGTGGCAGACGCGCAAGTCGCTGCACCGCATGGATCACGCGGGCGAGCCGGACCCGATCAGCGTGCAGATCGCCGGCTACGACCCGGCGATGCTCGCCGACGCGGCGCGCTACAACGTCGATCACGGCGCGCAGATCGTCGACATCAACATGGGCTGCCCGGCGAAGAAAGTCTGCAACGTCTACGCTGGCTCCGCGCTATTGCAGGACGAGGCGCTGGTCGCACGCATCTGCGAAGCGACTGCGCGCGCGGTGAGCGTGCCGGTCACGTTGAAGATTCGCACCGGCTGGAATCGCGACAATCGCAACGGCGTGCGCATCGCGCGCATCGCGCAGGAATCCGGCATCGCCGCGCTCGCGGTGCACGGGCGCACGCGCGCTGACCTCTACAACGGCGAGGCCGAATACGAGACGATCGCCGCGATCAAGGCCGCGGTGTCGATTCCGCTGTTCGCGAACGGCGACGTCGACACACCACAGAAGGCGCGCGCCGTGCTGGATGCGACGAAAGCGGATGGCCTCCTGATCGGCCGCGCCGCGCAGGGGCGGCCATGGATCTTCCGCGAGATCGCGCACTATCTCGCGACCGGCGAAACCTTGCCGCCGCCGGATGCGGACGAAGTCTGCGCGATCCTCGTCGAGCATCTGGAAAATTTGTATACGTTTTACGGCGAAACGCAAGGCGTGCGCATCGCACGCAAGCACCTTGGCTGGTATGCGAAGGATCGCCCGGAAAACGCCGCGTTTCGCGCGGTCGTCAATCGCGCGGAAACCGCGACGGAGCAACTGCGCTTGACGCGCGAGTATTTCGCCGAGGCCGACGCACTGCCGCGCGCGGCCTGATTGCTTTCGCCGGAATGACGGCAGAGGAATTCGATTCGATTCGCTATCGAGACGGGTCCGGCTTATTTGGTGCCGAACAACCGGTCCCCTGCGTCGCCGAGTCCCGGCACGATATAGCCGTGATCATTGAGGTGGCTGTCGACGGAGGCCGCGTAGATCGGCACGTCGGGATGCCCGGCGCGTAGGGTCTTCACACCCTCGGGCGCGGCGACGAGGCAGACGAACTTGATGTTCTTCGCGCCGCGCGCCTTGATGCGATCGAGCGCGGCGACGGCGGAATGGCCGGTCGCGAGCATCGGATCGAGCACGATCGCGAGGCGCTCGCCGATATCGCTCGGCAGCTTGCAGTAGTACTCGACCGCCTTGAGCGTCGCGGGATCGCGATACAGGCCGACGTGGCCAACGCGTGCGGACGGAATCAGGTCGAGCATGCCGTCGAGCAGGCCGTTGCCCGCGCGCAGGATCGAGACGAGGCACAGTTTCTTCGACGACAGCTTGGGCGCCTGGATCGCGGCCAGCGGCGTCTCGATCGGCACGGTCTCGAGCGCGAGATCGCGCGTCACCTCGTAGGCGAGCAGCATGCTGATTTCGCGCAGCAGGCGGCGGAAATTCGCAGTCGAGGTTTCCTTGTTCCGCATCAAAGTCAGCTTGTGCTGCACCAGCGGGTGATTGATGACATTCGCTTCGGACATGGCTGCTCCCTTCTCATCTTCTTGTGGCCTGATTCTGGCACGCCGGCGAGGTTTTGCGGACTGTTTGGCGGAATCGACCTGCGCGGCGATAATGGCGGCCAACCACTCAAAGGAAAACCGCATGCTGCATCCAGATGGAGGTTTCGTCGTCGGTTGGGGCACGCTGACGCTGATCAATGCGGGCTTGGCCCAGGCCAAGGGCCGCTCAGGCCTCGGCTGGTGGGCGGCTTCGCTGTTTCTCGGACCGATCGCCACGCTACTGATCGTGGTGCTGGACCGGGTCAGATGAACTCGCCACATGTATGAAATATGGACGTCTAGACATCCAAACACGGTAACTGAGCAAATCAGCTGAACCGCCGCTCACCGACCATGCGCCGCGGCTGCAAAATCCGCCGGTTGCGTGTATGATGCGCCACCTTTTGCATTCATCCTTCTATACGTATTAAAGGATATATCCTCATGAGCAGCACGCTTTTCACCTCCGAATCGGTGTCCGAAGGCCATCCGGACAAGGTTGCCGACCAGATTTCCGACGCCGTCCTCGATGCCATCCTCGCGCAGGACAAGCGCGCGCGCGTCGCCTGCGAAACGCTGGTGAAGACCGGCGTCGCGATCGTCGCGGGCGAAGTCACCACCTCGGCCTGGATCGACCTCGAAGGCATCACGCGCAAGGTGATCCTCGACATCGGCTACAACTCCTCCGACGTCGGCTTCGACGGCGCGACCTGCGGCGTGCTCAACCTGATCGGCAAGCAGTCGCCCGACATCAACCAGGGCGTCGATCGCAAGTCGCCCGAAGAACAGGGCGCCGGCGACCAGGGCCTGATGTTCGGCTACGCCACCAACGAGACCGCCGAATTCATGCCGGCGGCGATCCATCTTTCGCACCGTCTGGTCGAGCAACAGGCCAAGATCCGCAAGAAAGGCAAGCTCAAGTGGCTGCGCCCGGACGCGAAGTCGCAGGTCACGCTACGCTACGAGAACGGCAAGGCCGTCGCGATCGACGCGGTCGTGCTGTCGACGCAGCATGATCCGTCGGTGAAGCAGAAGGATCTCATCGCGGGCGTGCGCGAGGAAATCCTCAACCCCGTGCTGCCGAAGAAGTGGCTGCACAAGGGCACCAAGTTTCATATCAATCCGACCGGCAAGTTCGTGATCGGCGGCCCGGTCGGCGACTGCGGCCTCACCGGACGCAAGATCATCGTCGACACCTACGGCGGCTGGGCCCGCCACGGCGGCGGCGCGT
>CAZDWH010000117.1:0-9628 GCA_964509025.1 uncultured Rhodanobacteraceae bacterium | reverse complement strand
GCGGCAGGGGCCGGGCGGGGCTTTACTGGGTCGAGGCCGAGGGCGCGCTGCGCGGACACCTCTCCGGCATTCCCGAGTGGGGCGAGAGCCGCGTGTTCAGCCAGCTGCCGCGCCACGATAACGGATTCTGGGCGGGATTCGACTATGGCATCGCGCATATCGAATGGCCAGGCCAGATTTCGCGTTTCGATGAGCTTGCCGGCTTGCCTCGCGCAGTGACCGCGACGGTGCGCGTGCAGGGCGAATTGTTTGCCGTCACATCACGCGGCCTGTATCGCCTGCGTGCGGCGACGGACCAGCCCATCGCAAAGTTCGAGGCTTACCAGCCTACGAGTCTGACGCTGTTTTCGGTGGCACAGGCCGGCGACGTGCTTTACCTCGCAAGCGGCGAAGGCGTCTCGGCGTTACGCGACGGGGTCGTCGAGAAGATCGATGCGCAGCTCGCCTACGCGGTGCTGCCGCTGGCAACCGATGGATCGTCATTGATCGCTGGTGGACTGGGCGGCGCGCGCTGGCTGCGCCGCATCGACGGCGTCTGGTCCGCGCGCGAACTGCCCGGCATCGAAACCGAGATTCGCTACATTCGCCCCGATCGCGATGGCACGCTGTGGCTGTCGGGCAACTACACCGGCGCCTTCCGCGTACGCATGCCGGACGCGCTCGGCGGCGAGCCGCAGATCGAGCGTTACGGCACGGCCGAGGGTTTGCCGCACGGACGTCTGATGCCGCTGCGCCTGCCGGATGGCCTCGCGTTCGCCGGTGCCGACGGCCTGCTGCGTTTTGATATGGTCGGCAAGCGATTTGTCCCCGACGGCTGGCTCAGCGAACTTCTGCCACGCGCGCAAGGCGAGACGATCGCGACGGCGGTACTCGATGCAACGCATGCGCTCGTCGTGCAGCACGACCGCGTGCGTTTGATCGAGCATCTGGTCGACGGCCATTGGCGCGAACTGCCAACCCCGCTCGCGCGCCTGCCACGTGGGCTCAATTATCGCGATGTGCGCCTCGATGCCGATGGTAGTATCTGGGTCGCCGGCAACGAAGCCTTGTTCCGGCACCGCCCCGATCTGCAATCGACGTTGCCCGCGTTGCCACGGCCGCGCATCGCGATCGAGGAGGCCGTGCCCGGGACGACGCGCGATGGCAAGGGCGCGCTCCTGCTCGGCACGGCGCCGTCGACCGTGCATGCGCGTTTTGAAGAAGCGTTCTTCGTCGGCGTCGAGCAGCTGAGTTTCCGCACGCGGCTCGATCCACTCGAAACGGCGTGGTCAGATTGGCAGGCCGCACCGGCGCGGGAGATGACCCAGTTGCGCGGCGGACACTATCGCCTGGCGATCCAGGCGCGCGATATTTTCGGGCGCAGCAGCGAAACCGCGCAAATCGATTTCGCGCTGGCGCCGCCATGGTTTCTGCGCTGGTGGGCTTTCGTGTTGTACACGCTCGGCCTCCTGGCGCTGCTCGCCTTGCTCGTGCGTCGGCGCGAGCGCAGCCTGCGCCGGCGCGCGGAGGAACTCGGCACGCTCGTGCGCGCGCGCACGCAGGAGCTCGAGCACGCAAGCATCACCGATGCCCTGACCGGCCTGCGCAATCGTCACTACGTCGAAATCGCCGGCACGCCGTGGCAGGAGAAGAAGCAGGGGTGCTGGCTGATCGCGCTCGTCGACATCGACCACTTCAAGCGCATCAACGACGAACGCGGCCACGCCGCCGGTGATGCGGTCTTGCGCAGCGTCGCACGCCAGCTCGTCGGCGCGCTGCCGCAGCAGTCGGTCGCGGTGCGCTGGGGTGGCGAGGAATTCCTGGTGATCGTCGCGCTGGACGAGGCGGGCAGCGCGACGCGCGTCGTGCGCAGCCTGCTGCACGCGATCGGCGACGCGGTCGTGGCGATGAGTCCGCCGCCACCGCTCGCCGTCACCTGCTCGATCGGCTGGGACGTCGTCATCGCAGGCGCGCGCGACACGCTTGACGCGGTGCTCAGCAACGCCGACAGCAAGCTCTACGCGGCCAAGCGCGCCGGGCGCGATCGGGCCTATGGGCCGGGAGAGGGCGAGGTGATCAAGCGCTGAGTTGGTGCGGTCGAGGGCAACGAAAAGCGTGATCTACTCGGGTATGATAAGTATACAAATGCTACTCTAGTAATTGCTCAGAAACTCCGCTCGCTTCCGTAACGTCATGGAGGGGTGGACTAACAGGCTTATCCGTATGCCAACCACTGGGAGAGTCGCAATGACTTTGAGAGTTCTTTTGTCGCTCGGTTTCAGCTTGCTCGCGACTGCGGCATTCGCCGCGGCGCCGTTTGAGGGCCACTATCGCGCCGCCGGCAAGGACGCCAAGTTGAACTTCGTGTTGGCGACAAAGAGCGACCCATTCTTTGGCAAGCCCGTCACACAGATCGTGTTTAGCGAGAAGGATGGCAGCAAGGAGTCGAATCCGCGTGCGGCAGCGCAGATGGGCCACCTCGGCGATGCGATCGCGATCAAGCTCATGCAGGACAGCAGCGAATGGAGTGTCATCGGCGCAGAGCTGTCGCATGCGGCTTCGCCGAAGCAGTCGGGGGCGAGTGTCTCGGGCAAGATCAACGTCAGCGACGTGAAGGTCGCCAATGGTGAGCTCAGCGGACACTTCACCACGGACCCCGGTGCAAAAGTGTTCGGAGATTCGTTTGATGTGGATCTGAAGTTCCACGTCAAGCAGCCTTGATTGACCATGTGGTCGAATGAGGGACGGAGGAATTATCCGTTTGAATCAGAAAATTCCTCAGTTCCCTTTAACTCTTCCATCGTTAATCAAAAAAAGGGCCGCGTCGGCGGCCCTTTTTGGAATACACGAAAGTGCGCCGTCAGTTCTTCCGCAACGCGAAAACGCTGCCCATCGCTAGAGTCGCGCCAAGCAGCGCCAACAGCGCGAGCCAGCCCAAGGCTGGGGCTGGAGCGGGTACTAAGGGGGGCGCCGGCTGACCGTTGTCGAGCACGAAATCGTCGAAGTTGACGACGTGCGTGCCAGCTGCGGCCGCATTGTTCTGGCCGGTGATGAAGATCGCAACGGTGCCGGCTGGTGCGGTGACCGGGCCGGAAAGCGTCTGGAACGAACCCGTGGTGGATGTGCTCAAAGAGCTGAAGCCGAGCGCGCCGCTCGTGCAAGTCGGGACAGAGAAGAAGGTCACCGTGATCAAACCGGCGCCGCCCACGGCCTGGCCATTGGGAATCAATACCTTGCCGCCGAGGGTGTAGCTACCCGGGCCAGCGGCAAGGCACTCGAACAACGCGAGCTGCGTACTGGCTGAGGCTGCGGCGTATGCGCTTTGTGCAGAACCGGAACCAGGATAATTCGCGGCGTCGTTGGTGGGGTCATAGGTTACGTTGCTGGACACCGTCCAGCCGCTGGTACTGCCGTCGAATGTTGGGTTGTTGACCAGGTTGTACGCCGAGGCCGGCGAGACCATCGCGAAAACCAGGATCAGGAATGACGCGGTACGTACGACAAGAGTGTTCACAAAACACCTCACCCGCATGGAGATCGCGCGGAGAGTAGCACATCGTTGTTGCCACGAGCACGGACGAGCCGCCGGTCGGGGTCGCTGTAGCCGGCCACGATCGCTGCTGCATCCCTAACAGGCCCGAGCACCTACTCGGGTGCGCGATACAAGTGTCATCGAGATACGCGTACGTCGGAATCTCTTGGCGCGCGTCTAAGACAGTCCGCTTGAGCGAATAGCTAGGCACCTCAGCCATGAATCCGGCGACGTCAGACTACGAACGCTTAGAAGGCGTTCGTTTGGAGGCCAGAAGGAATATCACTTTGGCGATACCGACACCGACCACAATGCCTAATACCAGCCCGACTAGCACTCCGCCAATAGCTCCTAACAGCCCAAACCATCTATAACCATGAACCGCCGAGGCGAGAGAAACAAAAAGGGCGAAGATAAGGATTTGAAGTTCGAAAATATTCAATTCGCGGCGGTGTTTCATTATGTGGTCCGTGTGGAAGCTCGCAAGCATGGTCCAGTGAGACAGATTTAAGATGCCTGCGCCTACGCCTACGCTATGCGGCCGCTGCCGCGATGCACGGCATGTTAGCGCAACCTCTATGGACACATTAGTCCCGCCGGCATTGTCAGCCTCATGAGCGTAAGTGAGCCGCTGGTGTAGCCTGCGACGGTTGGCTGCCAGCTAACCTGGCCGTTATTGCAATCAGCAAATTCAAATGTGATCTTGCCCCAAGGCTGGTTCTTGAGCTCCGCGGCGTTGAAATTGGGTGGGAATCGACCGCCAATGCCCGTGGGCTGAAATGCTTGAAGTGTTGCTGTGTTGCCAGTGATAGAGCCGCTGGCAACGATCCATGATTGCCCGCCGTCAGGTGCGAAGACGTACCATGACGCGATCATTTGATTGCCACGGAGCACTTCAATGCTGAAGCCGTGGCCACTCTCTGTGGGGTTATACCAAGTGCCTGTGAACCCTGGCCCAATAGATATCGCGTTTCCGCAGGCTCCTGGTCCACCGAAATTGAAGCTATCGTCACCATTCTTTTCGATTGTGTACCAGCGCGCATCTGATGCAATCCAAAACTGATCTGATGTATCGGTGTTGATGGCTCGCTCGGACGATATTGATGCGGCACCAGGTCGATCTCCAAAAATTCCAGTGCCCATCTGCGAACATGGAACTGAGGTACTTGATGCGACTTCGCCAAACCATTGAGCCACGCCTGCTTCAGTGAATGCATCATTCCAAAGCGATCCTGGAAAGTAGCCAATCCATTCACCCTGATAGCCCACAAACCAATTTCCATTTTGATACTGGATGGCGTAGGTTTGCGGTACGTTGGTGGTCGGTACAGTCATCCCGGGGAAACGGGTTCTTGACATCTGTACATAACCGCATCCGTCGTAGCAAGTTTCCGCACCGTCGACCCAGTGATAAACAAACAGGTGTGGTTCCGCATCGACAGAGCGATCCACTGTCCAGCCGATCTCGACAATATTCTTGCCATCTGCGGATATCGCAGCAAGTTCAGCCAATGAATGAAAGTCTCCCGCCGCCACTGCGGGTCTACCTTGAGTAAAGTCGCCAGAGATCGAAGTTGTGGCAGCGGTCCTGCCGACTGAGTTGTAGAAGTAATGTACGCCAGTAGACGAATTTGCTGATCGTGAATGGACGGCCTGAGTCGGCATCCCTTTGGAGTTGTATCGGGCCATGGGTTGCGGTACTTCCTCGGCGCCACAAACGGCACGAAAATTTCCTGAACTGAGACTTGCCGTTTGTGCGGGAGGCGGTGTTGGAAGCGCAGCACTGGTAACACAGTCGACGCGAGGAAGTGAGCCTGCGTACGCACTTTCGCAGAGTGGCCACGTACAGATGGCGTAGCCCAGAGCAGCCACGGCTGCGCCAATTACTATTGATTTCATAGTTGGCCTTCATAGCGGATGCTAGTGCGGCGATGAGACAACTCATCTGCACAAAGAGTTCGGCACCAATGGCGATAGCTTCCGATAAGACGAGGCGACTCCTTTTCCCGGTTGCCTTATGGCTCAGCTCATAGAGTTTTTTCGACCGTGTTCAAGCGATGTCGAGACTCTCTTGTCGCGATCCATGAGATCGGCTGGCGTATGCTTCTGCATGTCCAGACGCTACAAATCGGTCACGATGAAGTTCGGCGTAGGCAGCGATAGAGCCATGCGGAACGGCCAATCATCGCGCCGTCGTGTAGGAAATTTCCTACTTCGTCTGGAATGTATACTCCGCAAACATTCCGTCTTCGACATTCCCCGGCGATATCAGAGTAAAGCGCACTGTATGAGCACCGATCGCGTTTCGGATTGCGATCGCGAGATCCAGCGTGGATGCACGCTCGAACTTGTAGTTCGGCTGCGGCTCCGCGCGCCAGCCGTCAGCTATGCGCGTTGCGCTTGTGTCGATTCGGGTGTTTGTAGCGATGGAGATGGGCACTGGACGTTTCTGAAATTAAATCGAGGAACGCTAATCAGCCTTCCGATCAATTTCTTTATGCGTACCTACTCGGAGAAAAACCGCGAAATCGCCGTCGAGGCGGAATGAGGCTTTGTATCTCTTACCTTTCCCAGAAGTGACGTCGATCGTATAAACGGTTGGATGATAGCCGTTTAGTGCATGTGCCCGAAGCTTGCCGGCTTGGCTGTTTTTTATGAGCAAGGCAAAACGTTCGGTAGCTTCTTGCTTAACTTCCACCGGGAGTTTCTTGAAGTCGTTTTGGAACGACTGCTTTTCCAGCCGTACGCCCTTGATGTCGAGCTTCACAGCGTCGACAGGAAATCACGTATCTGCTGTTCGGACGTTAATACTTTGCCAGGATCGCTAGTGTCGGCATCTGCGGCGTGCTGCATGATATTCCAGCGCAGATGCTCGATGCCCTCATGCACCTGATGGATCGACTCAATGGTCTCATCGAACGCCGGGCACACTGGATCATCGCTGCGAAGATCCTTGTCCTTTCGCGCGTGCACTCTCTTTTGGGACATCACTCCATGCAGTTGCTCGAGAGCGTCTTGGGCTCGAGCAAACTCTTCTAGAACGACATCCTCTTGAGGCAGCGCCGACATGTTTGGCAGCGCCTCATTGAAAGCGGACACTGTTCGATCAAAAGATTGCATCAAATCGCGGATGGTGCGTAACGCGAGAACAGTTGACTCAATTTTTCGGAGGAGCTCCAACGAGCGAGCCGACTCACTCGTGATCCACTCTCCAAAATAGTGGAGATCGCCTGACGTCGATGCTAGTAGGTCTTTGCTCATAGGACTCGGACGAGCCATCCCCGTAAGATTCGTCTTGGCTTCGGAATATATATCACGTAATACCGAGAGTAATGCGCAACAAGTCCCACCAGATGCCCTGGTTCAAGGATCCGTCAGGAATCGCCAAGGTGTCCCCGCAGGTGTCCCTGCGAACGACGCGAAGTAGCATCCGTTTTGGGTGCGTACCGCAAGTTATTGATTTTACTGGTGCCGGTGGAGGGAATCGAACCCACACTCTGTTGCCAGAAACGGATTTTGAGTCCGTCGCGTCTACCAATTCCGCCACACCGGCAGGTATGAGGGAGGCGCAGTATAAAGCACCGCGACCCGCGCGCGAAGCATCGCTCTAGCTGAAGATCGCGGCAGGGATGCCGTTCTGTTCTTTGCGCTCACGGAGGAGCGCACAAATCAATGTGTGGAATCCAGGGACAGGCAGCGCTGGTCACGCTGATACCAGCCCGCTTCGGTCGGCCGGAACACTGAGCACTGGGTCATCGGGCCGCGATAGATATGCAGCGTGACGGCGATCGAATCGCTGCTCGGGTTGCGGATCGTGTGGTATTCGTGCGGCGGGATCAGGCTGCCGGCCGAACCGGGACCGACGTTCATCGTGCCGCGCGATTCGAAGCGAAAGCGCTCGCCCTGCTGTCCGACCAGTTCGTACGGCGTGATTTCGAGCGAACCGTGCCACACGCCCTCGACACACCACATGCCGGCGTGGTCGTGGATCGGCGTGCCCTGGCCGGGTCCCCAGGTCATGGCGATCACGCAATAGCCGAGGTCTTCGCTGCGATACAGCTCGCGCCGGCAGTAGTGGTCGCAAGACGATTCGAATACGCAATCGGGCAGTTTCACCGAAGGGTCGCGGATCAGCTCGCACAGCGTATGCCGCAGCGCATTGGCGATCTCGTCGGTGCGGTCGTGATGCACGGCCGTGTCGAGGCGATTCACGAGGTGACGCGAGCCGGGAAAGTCGAGGGCGAGCATGCCGATCTGTGCCTTGGTTATATCGTTATAACCAGATTTTAGCGCAACTTTGCCCGCCGCGCCGTGCGTGGCGTCGCAGCTACAGGCGGGCGAGAAAACTGCCGATCGCGGGCCCGAAATGCGCGATGTCGACGAGGAAGGCGTCGTGCCCCTGGGGCGAATCGAGCGCGACGAAATCGACTTCGACCCCGGTGGCTTCGAGCCCCTCGGCGATTTCCTGCTGCTGCGACAGCGGAAACAGGATGTCGGTCGAAACGCCGATCACCAGCGCGCGTTCGACATCGATGCGCCCAAGCGCTGCGGCGATCTTACCCGCGCTCGTCGCGTGTGCCGACGGACCCGGTGGCGCATGCTCGGCGACGTCGAACCAGTCGCTCGCGCGCGACAGGTAGAGATAGCAATTCGGATCGAAGCTGCGCACGAATTTCTTCGCGTGGCCGACGAGATAGGACTCGACCGCGAATTCCGCACCGAACGGATCGGCTTCCTCGCCCTCTTCGTGCACGAGACGGATGCGCGCGAAGCGCCCGACCCATTCCATCGCCGAGCGGTAGGTGATCACGCCGAGTTTGCGTGCGATCGACATGCCGGCTTCGGGGTAGTGCTCGCCGTCGTAGTTGCCGTCGCGCCATTCGGGATCGAGGCGGATCGCCTCGCGCTGCAGCGAACGGATCGCGATCGCGAACGGCTGCGCCTGCGGTGCGGTCGAGATGCTGATATGCGTGCGCGCGCTGCCCGGATGCTGCAGCAGATAGCCGAGCGCGCTCATGCCGCCCATCGAATTGCCGATCAGGCAGGCGAGTTTTTCGATGCCGAGTCCGGTAGCGAGTTCGTGCGCGGCGTTGCCGATGTCTTCGAGCGTGAGATCGGGGAAATCGAGCCGGTATACTTTTCCAGTGGCAGGATCGATCGACGCCGGCCCGGTCGAGCCCTTGCAGCTGCCGAGCGAGTTCACGCAGATCACGAACCAGCGATCGGTGTTGATCGGCTTGCCCGGGCCGAGCATTTCCTCCCACCAGCCTGGCATGGGGTCGGTCGCGTTCGAGGCCGCGTGCGCACCGGGCGAAAGGCCGGTGAGGATCATCACCGCGTTGTCGCGCTGCGCGTTGAGCGTGCCCCAGGTTTCGTAGGCGACGCGCGCATCGGTCAGCGCGCCGCCGCGACGCATCGCGAACGGCGAGGGCAGGGAAAAATACAGAGTGGCGTCGGGCATGTGCAATCGCGCGGTTCGTCTTAGAACGCGCGATTATACTGGTGCCGAAGGCGCCCGGCCGCCGCGTTGCTCATATCCTCATGTTCGCCAATTCGCACAGCGTCGAAAGCAGCCAGACCGCGACGCATCCGCGTCTGGACGAAATCGTCGCCCGTCATCTGCGCGAACCGTATCGACGCGTGCCGAGCGACGCGGGACGGCGTGCTTTCGATGGCATCGTTGAGGGGCTCGCAACGGCGCCTTTCGTGCTCGACGCAGGTTGCGGCACGGGCGCGAGCACGCTGGCGCTCGCGCGCGAATTTCCCGATCGCCTCGTGCTCGGCGTGGACAAATCGATCGCGCGGCTCGGCGTCGGTCGGCGCGCGCTGGAACCGCTTGCGCGCGCGGGCGACGCGCCGCCGAACGCTTATTTGCTGCATTGTGAGCTCGTGGATTTCTGGCAGCTGGCGGCGCAAGCAAAGTTGCGTTGTGCGCGCCAGTTTCTGCTCTATCCGAACCCGTGGCCGAAGCCCGAACATGTAATGCGCCGCTGGCATGCGCATCCCGTGCTGCCCGCGATGCTCGCGCTTGGTGGGGAAATCGAACTGCGCACGAACTGGCGCACCTACGCCGAGGAATTTGCGCAAACGCTGCGGTTGGCGGGGCGCGATGCGCGC
>CAZDWH010000116.1:0-9668 GCA_964509025.1 uncultured Rhodanobacteraceae bacterium | reverse complement strand
CGCGACGCAGGATTGATACTCCAAGTTCTTCATAACCATGATAGTTCCGTAAGGAGGGCGGCCGCTCCTAGGAGCGGCGCTCATGGAATGAATGCATAACTGCGGCCAATCTTGGGCACTTGCTCCGCTAGCGATATGATTCCGTGACGTGCTACTCAGCCGAAATCGAAGCCGACTTCAAGAAATACGTGCGCGTGGTCGGCGCCGAAGCTGCGCTGAGCATCGAGGACTTCATTGCGAAGTATTGGGAGCGTACTAAGGGCTCTGCGGTGAAGATTCCCAAGGCTATGGACGGCTGGTTCGCTCAGAACGCAGAAATTCAGCAAGCGATCGCTCAGTGGAAGACCGATCAAACAGCCAAGCTCGAGCAAGACCTGTTCAAGCAGAAGAAGCGCCTCGCTCACGCAGAACGCTTTGCAAACCAAGACGACGAAGAAGGCGCAGGAAGACAAGCGCATTTCGTCGGAGAAGATCACTTGGTCACTGGAAAAGCTGGCCGGCCTCAAGCGGCCGGAGCTAGTGCCAGACGATCTGCGCATTTTTCCTGGATGGTAGGCGTACGTGGGACGATCGTCGTGCACGTAGAAGTCACCCGTCCATCGCAATCTCTCGATCGCGAGGCGCGTGTCAGGTGTCTTGTCCGAAGCCATCGCCGGACAGTAACGTTGCTCAAACTCACAGCCTAGATTGCGTCACATAGTTAGGACGCAGGTTCGTCTGTTAGCGGCCGCACCAGCCCTTGCCACTCTGAAGCAATTTCGTCGGCAGCTTCGAAATCCCAGTCGTCGCGATGGCATCCGATACAAGGTTTGTCGTAGCCCTCGATGTTAAGGAAATACATCGAAAGATCTTCTGGGTTTGTGTAAATACGAAGATGCTCGTGATCTACAAGGTATTGCCGAGCACATGCCTTGCACCTAACGAGCTCAAGGTCAGCATTGTTCGCTGCAGGCCCCAAGGCCCTCAGTGCTGTTCGCAAATCGAAACGACTCACCATGGTTTGCGGCCTAACGCTTGCGGTAAGTGGCCGCTGCCACGACAGAGCATCAAGATACCCTGCCGATTTGCAGCGGTCCACTTGACCGAATAGTTAGGCGACGTCGCCTATACGAAGGAAGGTGGCGGCAAGAGGCTTGCGCAGGAGGCACAAACACGCCACTCCTGAACAGTCTCATACCCTTCCCCGCCAGGGTCATCCTTTCGAAGGATATGGCGTTTGCCCGGCTTGGCAGGATCGATGAGCTTATTTGCCTGAGGCCGATGCGGGTATTTTCGCTTTCGGACTTTGGCAGGGACTAAAAACGAGGGGATATTTGGACCAACAGTATTACGACAGATTTTGCATACGAACACGCAATGCGGCTATTGAGTCCCTCAGGTAGCCGATCCCCTGAGGCGGTGATGGTTGCGGACGCAACCGTAAGTTCAAATTGTACGTGAGCGGAATGCGCTCGAACAAGCAGCCCAACCCTTTGCTATGCGGCCGCTGCTGCGATGCACGTCATGTTAGCGCGACCACCCCGCAGCCTTCCGCTTGCGAATTGTTGGTCACAACTGTAGAGCGTCTCTACTAGTGCTCCCAGGTTGTAACAACACTTCGAAGAATACTTAGTGCCAGAGTCTCAGTGAGGCCGCCTGGCTCAGGATGCGCTCATGCAGTAGCCGAAACCTGCTGCTGGCTCAGTCCTTCTCGATGCTGAAGTCCTTCTACATCCGAGAATCCGTTTTCGATGAGCCACTGCGCTGCGGGCGCGATCTCACGGAAGATCGCATAGCGCAGTCCCAAAGGTATGTATACACGCCGATACTGGGCTTCTGCCACACCTATTGTCGCGCGCTCCAGCAGCACGGTGGCTTGTGCGGAGCATCCCAGCTCGACCCGAGTTCGCACACTTTCCATCAGGGCAGCCTCACCTTCGGGACCAAGAACTGGCTGCAGGTGCGAGACGAGAAGCATGCCGAAGGGGTTTGGCATGACTTCCATGCAGCTTTTGAGGTTCTGCACGTAGTCAATTGTTCGTTCAAGATTCCAAGGTCCCCAAGCATCGACACGCAAGACCCGACCACACTTCCGCATGGAGTATTCGCCGTGGGCTGCAAATGTCATAGGATCACCTCTTGAGCGGTTGTGCTCAATCAAGCCGACCATCGACGAGCAGAGCAATGCTCGTTTTGGCGATTCTGGTCCAGGCAGAGGTCTCGTTAAACTGTAAATCCTGACAGGATGCGTTCGGAAGGATCGCCCATGTGCTACTCCGCCGAATCGAAGCCGACTACAAGAAGTACGTCCGCATCTGAGGCGCGGATATCAGCATCAAGGAGTTCGTCCGGCGGTACTGGGATCGCTCGCAGGCAGCAAGACGAGGTCGCCAAGGCTATCGACGCGGCGTTCTCGAATCCCCAGACCGACGACGAGCGCCAGATCGAGGCGCTGATCGACCGCGTTGCCGCGCGATGTCGAGGTCCATATTGGTCATCCGGTTGCCTAACTACTCGCTCAAGCGGACAGAAAACCGGGTCTGAGAAAACCGGGTCAGAGTGCACTTCTCAGAAAGTCGACTCTAACCCCGGTTTTCGTCTTCGCACCCGCTTTGATGTCTCCTTAATGGCCTGACGGCATGTCACCAACGGCTCGGCAGATTAGGGGCTGGCTGTAAGTACGACAATCTTCAGCGATTTCCAGTGCGATCCGCTCGGCTTCCCGTATGTCCCGGGTAGGCAGCAACACGCCACCGTTGTTGTGGATCATGATCATAACTGTCGTCGCGCTGGCTTCGTCGATTTTTAGATTTCTCATGAAGGTACGAATCACGAAATCCATCGGTGTCTTATCGTCGTTGAGAATCTCTAGGCCTGTCTTGAAACCAACCGGTTTCATACATGCTTTTGCGAGTAGGCTCGTTTGGGGCGGAAACACCTTAGAGATCGACTTGGGAACGAGCCATGGGTAAGGAGCGTCTCGCACAACGTGCATAAGCAATTGCCACAGAACGAGCCCATCTGAAACGTAGGCTCTCCATCGGTAAGGAATCAACGTGAGGATGAAAATTACAACGTTGCAAATCGCAAATGCATATATGACGCACTGCCCTAGCACTGCTGGAGGCCAGCCAAAGGCTGCGACATAGCTCGCAGCAACAGCTAGTAGAACCAGGTTCGCAAGCGGACCTGCCGAGAGGAGAAAGAAGGCACTCCTGATAGAACGAGGTAGATCGGTCCGGCAGTAACTTCGGCTAGCCGACAACTGGATGTAATGTACTTTCAGTCCTGCAAACCTCGCTGCGGTGGCATGCCCAAACTCGTGCGCGGCAATTGACATGGTATAGACACAACAACAACCAATAACCATAACCACCCGCCAGTCCGCATCTACGAAAAAAACCGAAGCAACAACATAGACGTGAGCAGCAATACAAAGATCGATGAGCAATAGCGTCCAGTGCACAAATACTGGCGCCCCATGGATTCGAAATGCCTCGACAAATCCCGTTGCCATGCGGGGAGGCGTTTGTTCTACAGCGGTCGACAAGATTTCAACTCCACAAGATCAATACGCGCGCCTGCCGCTCTCGGGCTCATTCAGGTATTGGCCGCTGCGCGGACGCGCCTGCCAGTGCACCCTATACGCAAAACAGCGCACAAACGAATCATCCTGAAACAGTCTGCTATACGTGCCTATTGCATTGTTTCACCTAAATACGTACATTTGTACGTATGGACGATTTCGAGCCCGATTCGATTGCCAGCCAGCTGACCGCGAACCAGCGCCGTGTGCTGGCGATGATCCGGGAGTACATGGGCGAGCACGGCCATGCGCCGTCGCTGCGCGAGATCGCCGAGCATTTCGGCCTCAAGACGCATTCCTCGGCGCAGGACTATGTCGAGGCGCTGGTGCGCAAGGGCGCGCTCGAGCGCGCCGCGCATCATCGCGGTTTGAGTTTGCCACAACGCATGCGGGTGCCGGCGGCGGCTTCGCTTCCCCTCGTCGGCCGAGTCGCCGCCGGTAGCCCGATCATGTCCGAAGGCAATATCGAGGCGAACTACGCCGTCGATCCCGCGCTGTTCCGCCCGCGTGCGGATTTCCTCCTGCGCGTGGTCGGCATGAGCATGCGCGATGCCGGCATCCTCGACGGCGATCTGCTCGCGGTGCATCGCACGCCGAGCGCGGAGAACGGACGCATCGTGGTCGCGCGGCTCGATGACGAGATTACGGTCAAGCGCCTGCAGCGCCGGCGCGATCGTTTGTTGTTGCTGCCGGAGAATCCGGACTTCGAGCCGATCGAAGTCGATCCGCGCCGCACCGACAGTTTCGCGATTGAAGGCGTATATGCCGGCATCATCCGCAGGACTTGAAGCATGAACGCAATCGTTTCCGCTCGCGCGTATCCCGATTCTCTCGATGCCGTATTGAAGCACCCCGGCGTCTGGCGCCGCTCCGCTCTCGCGCAGCATCAGGTGCGCGCGCAAGCGACCGGCTTGGCAGAACTCGACGCACGCCTGCCCGGCGGCGGCTGGCCTTGCGGTGCGCTGACCGAAATCCTGTTCGAATACGATGGGCTCGGCGAACTATCGCTCGTGATGCCGGCGCTCGCGGCGCTGACGCAGCGCGGTCAGCGCGTCGTGTTCGTCGCGCCGCCGTACATCCCCTACGCACCCGCGCTCGCAGCGCAGGGACTCGATCTCGACTATGTCGTGCAGATCGACGCCGCCACCTCCGCGGGCGCGTGGAGCGCCGAGCAGTGCCTGCGCTCGGGCGCGTGCGGCGCGGTGCTGAGCTGGATGCACGACTGCGACTACACGCAGCTGCGTCGCCTGCAGCTCGCGGCGGAGAGCGGCGATGCGCTCGCGTTTCTGTATCGTCCCGCGCGCGCGGCGACGAAGCCGAGTCCGGCCGCACTGCGTCTGCAGCTGCATGCGGACGAGGGCGAGACTTCGGTCGAGATATTGAAGTGCCGCGGCACGGTCGACACGCGCCGCAGCACGCGCTTGCGATGCCGCGCCTGAACTGAGCGCACGCGGCTCAGCCGCTGAGACTTCCGGCGTGCAAGCTGACGCCATCGCGATTTCTATTCCTTCGCCATGCTTTGGGCGTGTCTACATTTTTCCGATTTGCCGTTGCGCGCCGTCTTTGACGACGATGCGCTCGAAAACGGCGACCTGGCGCAACCTTGCGCCGTGGTCGAAGGGCCGCAGCTGCGCCAGCATCTGGCCTATCTCAATGTCGCAGCACAGCGTGCAGGTTTGCGCGCAGGGCAGCCGCTCGCAGCCGCGCGCGCGCTATGCGCACACCTGCGTGCGCGCACGCGCGATGTCGTCGCCGAGAAACGCCTGCTGACGAGCCTCGCCGCCTGGGCCTATCGCTATACGAGCCATGTCAGCCTGAGCGAACCGCATGCGTTGTTGCTCGAAGTCGGCGCGAGTCTCAATCTGTTCGGCGGCTGGCCGTTGCTCGAACGGCGCTTGCGCCACGAACTCGCCGCGTTCGGTTACACCGCATCGATCGCGGTCGCGCCCGTGCCCGCGGCCGCGCGCGTGCTGGCGCCGCGGCACGATGGCTTGTTCGTCGATCAGCGCGCGCCGATGCTCACCGCGCTCGATAATCTGCCTCTCGCGCATAGCGGCCTGCCGCAAGATGCGATTACGTTTTTATATCGTGTCGGCCTGCGCCGGCTGCGCGAGGCGTTCGCGCTGCCGCGGCCGGAGTTCGCACGTCGCGGTGGTCCAGCAACGCTGGCCATGCTCGATCAGATGCGCGGCGATGTGCAGGAAATCCTCGCGCTGTATCGGCCGCCGGACCGCTTCGCGCATCGCATCGAATTCGACGATCGCATCGAGGCCTGGCCGCCGCTGCTGTTCCCACTGCGGCGCCTCACTGGTGAGCTTGCGCTGTTTCTTGCCGCGCGTGATGGCGGCGTGCAGCGCTGCGAACTTGTGCTCGAACATGAGGATGCTGCCGCAACGCGCTTGCCAATCGAATTGCTGACGCCGCAGCGCGAGGCGCAGACGTTGTACGAGTTGATCCGCAGCCGGCTCGAACGCGTCGCGCTCGCCGCGCCCGTGAGCGGCATTGCATTGATCGCGCGCGACTTGCCGACGCTGCGCCCGCAACATCGCGATTTGTTCGAACCGCAGCGCGCACAGGCGTTGAGCTGGCCAGAACTGGTTGAACGCCTGCGCGCGCATCTCGGCGACGCGGCGGTGCGCAGGCTGGCGCTCGCGGGCGATCATCGGCCGGAACGGGCATTTCGCTTCGATGCAGATTCGAGATCCCTCCTTGAATCGCGCTTGCGTCCATCATGGTTGTTGCCACATGCGCTGCCATTACGCAGCACGCCGCAGCAGCTTGTCGCCGGTCCCGAACGTATCGAAAGCGGCTGGTGGGACGGCGCCGACACTCGGCGCGACTATTACGTGATCGAGACACGCGATGGTCAACGCGCCTGGGCCTTCGCTGCGCCCGGCGAACGCGATGGCTGGATGCTGCATGGGTGGTTCGCATGAAACGCCGCCGCTCGCTGCATCGCTTCTCACCGCATCGATTCGGACGGCAGGCGCGCGTCAATGAGCATCCTCGTGAAATCAGCGAGCCGTCGCAACGTGTTCTTGAGCGGACTACGGAACGTCCTCTCCCATCAACTTTTTCTACTAAGCAAACCAGGTTGAAAGGAAGCGAAAGCGGCTACGCCGAGCTGCACTGCCTGTCGAACTTCAGCTTTCAGCGCGGCGCATCGAGCGCGCAGGAATTGTTCGAACGCGCGAAGAAACTTGGGCTAGGCGCAGTCGCGATCACCGACGAATGCTCGCTCGCCGGCATCGTGCGCGCGTGGGAGGCGGCGAAGGAAACCGGCGTCAAGCTGATCGTCGGCAGCGAAATACAGCTCGCCGATGGTCCCAGGCTCGTCGTGCTCGCGGCCGATCAGTCGGGCTATTCCGATCTGTGTCGTGTGATCACGACGGGGCGGCGCTGCAGCGCCAAGGGCGAGTATCGCCTCACGCGCGCGGACGCGGAGCAGCTCGGACTTGGCGTGCGCGTGTTGTGGATTCCGCGTCGACATGCCGAACCTGCGAGCGCGACGAACCGCGCCCCTGCGGAAGCCTCGATTTGCGAAAGCGATGATGCGAAGTGGATTGCGCAGCATTTTCCACAGCGTGCCTGGATTGCGGTCGAACTGCATCGCGGCCCCGACGACGCGGCCGAGTTGGCGCACCTGCAGGCGCTCGGCGCGCGTCACGGCTTGCCGCTGGTCGCGGCCGGCGATGTGCACATGCATGTGCGCAAGCGCCGTGCTCTGCAGGATGTGATGACGGCGATCCGTCTTGGCTGCACGGTTGCCGAAGCAGGACTTGCGCTGTTTCCGAATGGTGAGCGTCATCTGCGTCGCGTCGAGGATCTCAAGGCGCTCTATCCGGCCGACTTGCTCGCCGAAACGCTGCGCATCGCCGCGCAGTGCACGTTCGATCTTCGCGCGTTGAAATACGAATACCCGCATGAATTGGTGCCGGCGGGACTGACTGCGCCACAACATCTGCGTCAGTTGGTCCATGCAGGCGCAGCGCAGCGCTGGCCGAGCGGCATTCCGGAACAAGTACGTGCGCAGGTCGACAAGGAACTCGAACTGATTGCGGAGCTCGAGTACGAGCACTTCTTTCTCACCGTCGCGGAAATCGTCGAATGGGCGCGGGCGCAGAAGCCGCCTATCCTGTGCCAGGGACGTGGTTCGTCGGCGAATTCGGCTGTTTGTTATTGCCTCAGCATCACGGCAATCAATCCCGAAACCGGCAATCTGCTGTTCGAGCGCTTTCTGTCCAGGGAGCGCAAGGAGCCGCCCGACATCGATGTCGATTTCGAGCACGAACGGCGCGAGGAAGTGATCCAGCACGTATTCGCAAAGTACGGGCGTCAACGCGCGGCAATTGCCGCGACCGTGATCTCTTACCGGCACAAGAGCGCGGTGCGCGATGTCGGACGTACGCTCGGGTTCTCTGACGATGCCTTGGATCAGCTGACCGGAATTTCCACGCGCGTGCCGAGCGGCAGCACACGCGAACAGGCGCTACTTGAGCGCGGTTTCGATCCCGCGAGCCGCCCGATTCGTCAGCTCGTGGCACTCGTGAACGAACTCAAGGGATTTCCACGCCACTTGTCACAACACGTTGGCGGCTTCGTGATCTCCGAGCATCCATTGCATCATCTTGTGCCGGTCGAAAACGCGGCGATGCCCGATCGCACGATCATCCAGTGGGACAAGGACGATCTCGAAGCGATGAAGCTGCTCAAGGTCGACGTGCTCGCGCTCGGCATGCTGACGGCTCTGCGCAAGAGCATCGATCTCCTGCACCTGCATGGCCTGTGGCAGTTGCCCTATTCCGGGGCGAAGCCGAGCCTGCGCGATATCCCGCAGCACGACGATCCGCTTGTGTACGACATGATCTGCGCGGCCGACACGATCGGCGTGTTCCAGATCGAATCGCGCGCGCAGATGTCGATGCTGCCGCGCCTCAAGCCGCGCAAGTTCTACGACCTCGTCATCGAAGTGGCGATCGTGCGGCCCGGGCCGATCCAGGGAAATATGGTGCATCCCTACCTGCGCCGGCGCCGCGGCGAGGAGCCGATCGTCTATCCGCAATCACGCTTCGAACGCGAGTCGGGGACGAACGCCTCGAAAGTACAGGAAGCGCTCGAACGCACACTCGGCGTGCCAATCTTCCAGGAACAGGTGATGGCGCTGATCCAGGTCGTCGCCGGCTTCACGGCGGGCGAAGCCGACGAGCTGCGTCGCGCAATGGCGGCATGGAAGCGCAAGGGTGGCCTCGAAAAATTCCATGATCGCATTCTGCACGGCATGCTCGAACGCGGTTACGAACGCGACTACTTCGAGCGCATCTTCGAGCAGATCAAGGGTTTCGGCGAATACGGTTTTCCCGAATCGCATGCGGCGAGTTTCGCCTTGCTCGCCTATGCCTCGTCGTGGCTCAAACGCCATCACCCTGCGGCCTTCACCTGCGCGCTGCTCAACTCGCAACCGATGGGTTTTTATCAGCCCTCGCAATTGATCCAGGACGCGCAAAGGCACGGCGTGCGCGTGCTGCCGGTCGATGTGATCGTGAGCGAGTGGGATTGCACGTTGGAGCACTTGCCGCACGCCTTGAGCACTGAAGCAGATTCGATGCGTGAATTCGCACTTCGCCTCGGCTTGCGCGAGATCAGCGGCGTCTCGGAGCAACTTGCCGCGCGCCTTGTCACCGCACGCGCGCAAGCGCCGTTCACCGACGTTGCCGACATGACGCGTCGCGCCGCAGTCAACACCGCCGAGCGCACGCGTCTCGCCGATGCCGGCGCGCTGCGCAGCCTGAGCGGCCACCGTCATCGTGCGCGCTGGGACAGCGCCGGCGCGGAACTGCCGCTGCCTGTCCTCGCGGATGCGCGCACGCATGAGGCCCAGGTCGCCCTGCGCCCGCCGTCACTGCGCGAAGACGTGATGACCGACTATGCAACGCAGGGCCTGTCGCTGACCCTGCATCCGCTTGCGCTGATCCGTCCCGCGCTCGCGCGCCGGCGCGTCGTGCCCGCCCGCGCGACAACGGACGCCGGCAATCACGGCCGGCCCCTGCGCCGCGCCGGGCTCCGTACCGTTCCCCCACATCCCGGCCCGGCCAAGGGCTGCACC
>CAZDWH010000115.1:0-9782 GCA_964509025.1 uncultured Rhodanobacteraceae bacterium | reverse complement strand
GCATCGTAGGCGACGACCTTGTATCCAAGGCGGATCGCCTCGCGCACCATCTCGCCATAGATCGGCTCGCTCGTGTAGAAACCGCTCTTCGCGATCGCATAACCGCGCTTCTGCAGGTCCTTGTCGCCAATGTACAACGTCTCTGCGGCGAAGGTGTTGAATCCCTGCGCGCGCAGGCGCGCGAGCAACTCGACCGTCAGCGTGCGTGTGATCGGCGCGCTGTGCGCTTCGTTGAAGAATACCGCCTTGCGCTCTTTCGCGAGTTCGAGCACCACCTCGTCGGCCGCGCGCGTGTGCCAGCCGCCGGCGAGCGGTGAGGGCGCATCGTCGGACTGCGCGGGCTGCGCGATCGAGAACGATTTGCGCGCGCCTTCGTAGTCGCCGATCCAGGTCTGGAACCACGACAGATACTGACCGAAGATCACGCGAAACGCGCGGTCGCTGTTCGCATCGTAGCTGGACTGCATCAGCATGTACTGCGCGAGCAAGCCGGGCTGCTTCTGCGCCTTGAGCATGATCTCGTCGGACTTGTCTGCAGCGGCGAGCTGCTGACGGCGCCATTCGCTTGGCGACACTTCTTCCGAGGTCGGCGACTTCTGGTCGCTGAGCGCCAACGCCGCGACCGGCAGAAGGCCGGCTACGAGAAAACAGCAGTACAGCGCGATGCGATCGATTCGGGACATGAGTTTCCTTCGGGCAGGCGGTTTATCGCTTCGAAGACGACGACGGGCGGCACGATATTGTCGCAGAGCGGTGATCTGTACGACACCGGCGAAGGTCACGCCCGGTGCGGGTCCGCGGTGCGCAAACGTTGCAGCGCCAGCGCGTAGCGCTCGGCCAGCTCCATATGGCCGGTCACTTCGATGCCGAGATCGTTGACCAAGCCGTTTTCGAGGCTGTAGACCCAGCCGTGCACGGTCAGCGCTTGGCCGCGATCCCAGGCATCGCGCACGACCGTGGTCTGCGCGACATTGATGACCTGTTCGATCACATTGAGCTCGCACAGGCGCGCATGCCGCTGCGTGACCGTCGCCAGTGCGGCAAGCGCATCGTTGTATTTCTGCGCGACATCGCCGACATGACGCAACCAGTTATCGACGAGGCCGAGGCGCGCGCCGTCGAGCGCCGCGCGCACGCCGCCGCAGCCGTAGTGACCGACGACGAGGATGTGCTCGACCTTGAGTACGTCGACCGCAAACTGCATCGCCGACAGGCAGTTGAGGTCGGTGTGCACAACCACGTTGGCAACATTGCGCTGCACGAACACTTCGCCCGGCGCCATGTCGATTATCTGGTTCGCCGGTACGCGCGAGTCGGAGCAGCCGATCCACAGATACTTCGGCGCCTGCTGTTCGGCGAGGCGCTCGAAAAACTTCGGATCGCGCGCGCGCAGGTCCTGCGACCAGGCGCGGTTGCGCTCGAGCAGGTGGATGAGGCTGGATTTGGGTTGATCGGTCATCGCGGACTTTAGGACAGCAATGCGTCAATGATAAACGCGACGACACCGACAAAGAACCTCGCAATGCGCTTCAGGACCATCGCGATGATCCCGTCGCCGGGTTCGTCGTCGAGGGTCATAGCGCGACGCAGATGTTCTTGGGCTCGGTGAAGAAACGCAGTGCCTCGACGCCACCCTCGCGCCCGACGCCGGAGTCCTTGACGCCGCCGAACGGCGTGCGCAGGTCGCGGCGCAGCCAGCAGTTGATCCAGACGATGCCCGATTCGAGCCGCGCGCCGACGCGATGTGCGCGCGCGAGATTCGACGTCCACACCGATGCGGCGAGGCCATAGCGCGTCGCGTTGGCGAGCGCAACGGCTTCGTCGTCGCGGTCGAACGGAATCAGCGTCGCGACCGGGCCGAAGATTTCTTCCTGATTGGTGCGGCAGTTTGCGCCTAGTCCTTCGATCACGGTCGGCGCGACGAACCAGCCGTCAGCGCAACGTCCTTCGACGCGCACGCGCTCGCCGCCGCAGAGCACGCTTCCGCCTTCCTCGCGCGCGAGCGCGATGTGGCCCATCACCTTGTCGAAGTGCGCCTGCGACACCACCGCGCCGAGCTCGTTCGCGGCGTCGTTCGGATCGCCGACGCGCAACGCGCGCACCTTCTCCACGAATGCGGCTTTGAACTTATCGTAGATCGCGCGCTCGACCAGGATGCGTGAGCCGCACAGGCAGATCTGCCCCTGATTGGCGAAGGCCGCGCGCACGATCGTGGCGAGATTCGCCTCGCTCGCCTCCCAGTCGGCGAACACGACGGTCGCGTTCTTGCCGCCCATTTCGAGCGAGACTTTCTTGAACTGCGGTGCGAGCGTCGCGGCGATCGCCGCGCCGGTGCGCGTCGAACCGGTGAACGAGACCGCTTTTATTCCAGGATGCCCAACCAGTGCCTGGCCGGTCGTGGCGCCGCTGCCGTGCACGATATTGAGCACGCCCGCAGGCAGGCCGGCATCGATGCACACCTGCGACAACATGAAGGCGGTGAGCGGTGTGATCTCCGATGGCTTGGCCACGACGGTATTGCCCGCGGCAAGCGCTGGCGCGATCTTCCAGGTAAACAGGTACAGCGGCAGGTTCCACGGCGAGATGCAGCCGACCACGCCGAGCGGCGCGCGCAGCGTGTAGTTGAGCGCGTCGTGCGTCGCGTGCGTCTCGCTCGCGAACTGCGTGATCGCCGCCGCGAAGAAGCGCAGGTTCGACACGGCACGCGGGATGTCGAGTGAGCGCGCGAGTGCGAGCGGCTTGCCGGTGTCGCGCGATTCGGCTTGCGCGAATTCTTCGAGGCGCTCGTGCAGCAGGTTCGCGACGCGCTGCAGATGACCGGCACGTTCTTCTGCCGACAGTTCCGACCAGGCAGGGAACGCGCGCTGCGCGGCTTGCACAGCCGCGTCGATGTCGCTCGCATCGGAATCCGGGCAACGCGCGAACGCCGCGCCGACCGCGGGCTCGAATACGTCGAGATAGCGCCCGGCCTTGGGCGGCGCGAAGGCGCCGTCGATGTAGTTCGCGAGCGTGAGCGTGGTGGCGGAAATCATCGCGCAAGCTTAACAGGCGCGACCGCGTTATTGCGCTGGCTTCGCATCCACACGCAGGCGCTGTTCGTTCACGATGGTCCCGGCCGCATTGATCGCCGCGACGCGATAGCTGCCGGGGCGCAGGAACAGCACAACCTCGCGCGCGGCCTGTTCGACCAGCACCCGATCGGCCGGGATGGCCTTGTCGCTTTCGTTGGCGTAGCGCGCTTCGATCGAAACCGGCAATGCGGCCGCGGCGAGATCGAGCGCGACGCCGGTCGCCTGGCGCTCGCCGTTGAGTGCGAGCCAGCCTGGCCGCCCCACGATCGTTACGCGCGCCGGCGGCAGCAGCACGCTGACATCGTAGACCTCGGGTTCGAGGCTCCACGCCGCAGCGTCCTTGCGCGCGCCGAGGATGCTCGGCTGTGCGACGGGGAAGCGGCGCAGCAATTCAGGGTAGTCCGCATATTCGCGCGCGGCGCCGACCGGCCGCAGCATAGTGGTGTCCACGCTCAGCGGATCGAAACCGGTCTTGCGCTTGAGTCGCATCGCCATCGTGTCGGTATCGAACAGATAGTCGCCGCGCTTGTGTACATGCGCATAGCCAGCGTGCACGAACAGACGCGCTTCCGGCTGTGCCCGGAACACACGCTCGACCAGGTGCTGCGCCTGTTCCTCCTCGCGCGTCGCCATGTCCGCATCGGCGCGCGTCGACTCGTAGGGCACGACGACAAAGCCGAGCTTGAGCGCGGTGCGGATGATCTCGCCGTACAGCGGTTCGCGTACGTAGGTGCCGCTGGTTGAAGTCGGGTAACCGCGCTGCGCGAGTTCACGATCGCGCTCGTCGAGCGCCTCGGCGGCGAAATGCGTGAAGCCGAGCGCGCGCAGGCGCGGCAACAGCGCCAGCGTGACCAGGCGCGTCTGCGCCGCATGGTGCGCCTCGTTGACCATCACGATGCGCCGCTCGCGCGCAAGTTCGGCAATGCCGCTGGCCGCGTCGAGCGCGCGAAAATCCTGCGGCGTCGGCAACGGCGCCGGCTTGCCGCGCAAATGCGTGATGCCTTGCGGATAGCGCTGCACCGCTTCGGCGTACGCTCCCGCCTCCGACGCCGCGGCCGCCAGCGCCTGTCCGATCAACGGCCGCTCCTTGGCATCGCCATGCGCGTACTGGTCGCGCCAGTAGAGATAGACGGCGAGCGGGGTTTTGAGCTTGATGGCCTCGCGTTGCAGCGCATTGAGATGCGCAAACATGCCCGCTTGACTTGTGTGCGACGCGGCGGGAGGGCTGTCTGGCGCGTGATTGCGAGGAGCGGGCTGCGTACAGGCGGCGAACATGAGCGCTGCGGTGAAAGGCAGCGGCCAGCACAAGATCCGCATGCGGTTCAGAGCGAGGACGTGCGCCCGCCATCGACCGGCACATTGATGCCGGTGATGTACGGGGCCGCGGGCGAGGCGAGGAAGGCGACCGCGGTGGCGACTTCGCTCGCGTCGGCGAAGCGGCCCATCGGAATCTCGTGCGCCATCGCGGCGTAAATATCGTCACGCGACTTGCCGGTCGCCTGTGCGCGCGTGTCTATGATTTGCTCGATGCGCGGCGTGTGCGTGGACCCGGGCAGTACGTTGTTGACCGTGATGCCGAAAGGCGCGAGTTCGGTTGCGAGTGTCTTGGCCCAGCTGGCGACCGCACCGCGCGTCGTGTTCGACACGCCGAGTCCCGGAATCGGTTGCTTCACCGAAGTCGAGATGACGTTGACGATGCGGCCGTACTTGGCGGCCTTCATGCCCGGAATCACCAGTTCCGCGAGCAGGTGATTGGCGAGCAGGTGGCGATTGTAGGCATCGAGAAATGCCTCGACGCTTGCGCCGACGAGCGCACCGGGCGGCGGGCCGCCGGAATTGTTGACGAGGATCTGCAGCGGCCGCTGCGCGATCAGCGTGGCAACCTGCGTTTTGAGTGCCACGTGATCGCCGGTATCGACCGCAACAACATCGTGGTGTTGCTCAGCGCGAGTCTTGGGCAGCAAGGCGAGAGCCGCATCGAGCTTCGCGCGTGTGCGCGCGAGCAGGGTGACATCGGCGCCGAGTTTCGCCAGTTCGATCGCGCTCGCGAGGCCGATGCCCTGCGAGCCGCCGCAGACGAGGGCGTGTTTGCCGGCGAGATCGAGATTCAATGCCGCAACCCGATTTTCTCGGTCATCAATGGCAGCAATTCCTCGTCACTTTCCGCCACGGGCGGTTCGACCGAATCGAGCTCGAAACCGAGGGTCGTCGCGTCGTCATCGTCGAGTCCGTCGAACGCGCGGAAATCCGCGTCGAGCAGCGCTGCATGCGCCGCGTCCTCGTCGTCGTAGCGCAGGGTCTCGCCTTCGGCGTTGAACACTTCTGCGACGCCCGAGTCGAGCGTGCGCATGCGCGCCCACACCAGCACATCGCCCAGCGAGGCGATCCACCATTGTTCTTCGTAATTGGGATCGGGTTCGTGCACGGCTGCGTCTTGAGTGTTTCGATTACGCGTGATCGATCGCGCTCGGATGACGAAGTTTAACGCAGCCGAACTCGTCCTGTGCAAGCCCTTGTGCAGCGAATGTCGGTGTGTACGCGCGATTCAAAGACGCGGATCGCTGCCCGTATGCGACAGCGCGCGCTCCGGCGGACCGAACAACTGCGCGAATGCACGACGGATGCCATGCGCGCGCGCGGCATCGCGCAGCATGTCGATCCATTCGTGGAACGTGAGCCGGATCGGATTATGGCTGTGCACTTGCCCGATGATGCCGTATTCGCAGGGCACGGCCGGGTCTTCCTCGACGAAGCTGCCGAACAGTTTGTCCCACACGATCAGCACGCCGGCGTAGTTGCGATCGATGTACTTCGCATTGCGCGCGTGATGCACGCGATGGTGCGACGGCGTGTTGAAGATTTTCTCAATCCAGCCAAGCTTGCCGATCGCCTGCGTGTGCACGAAGAATTGGAACGCGAGATTGATCGCGACAACCGCGATGATGTTCTTCGGCTCGAAGCCGAGCCAGGCGAGCGGCAGCCAGAACAGCCACATGCCCGAGATCGGATAGGTCAGGCTCTGGCGGAACGCGGTCGAAAGATTGAGCCGTTCGGACGAATGATGCGTGACATGCGAAGCCCACATCCAGCGGATGCGGTGGCTTGCGCGATGGAAAAAGTAATAGAAAAAATCCTGCGCGAGAAATAGCGCGGCGACCGTCCAGGCCGAAGCCGGCAGATCGAACACGCGGTACTGGTAGACGAAGTAGTAGATGCCGATCACCAAGGCCCACGCGACCGCGTCCGACGCCTGGTGCATCAGTGCGAGTCCGGCGTTCGAGAGCGTGTCGGTCCAGGTGTACATGCCGGGTCGGCGCTTGTGCCAGTACCACGCTTCCCACGCGATGCAGGCGAGGAACACGGGGCCTAAGGCCAGCAGGATGTATTTTTCCATCGCGATGCCGAAACGATTAGGTGCGCGGAGCATAGGCGCAGATTCTAGTGCGACTGCTCAAGATCGAGCGCCATCGCATCGAGGCAACGTTGCATCGCAGTACGCATGAAGCCCTGCAGCAATGGCCAGGCGATAGGCCAGGCGAGTGGGCTGGTCAGCTCGAAATCGTAAGTCCACACCACGTGCGTGCCTTCGCTCGACGCAATGAAATGCCAGTCGGCGTGACCCGCGCGCGCGAGCCAGGCCAGTGGTGGCTGCAGGCCCGAGAGCGTATAGGCGTGACGGCGGCCCGGTTCGAGCGCATCGACACGCTCTTTCAGCACCACACCCGTCACGTCTTCGAGGTCACGTGTCGTGCCGACCGCGAGCGGGCCGTTGAGGGTGATCTTGCGCAGTCCGGGAATCGGGCCGAATCCCGCGAACAGCGCCGGGAAGCGCTCTGCGTCGACCGACAGCGCAAAAACCGCCTCCGGCGTAGCGCGGATCGTGCGTTCGGTGTGCAGCAAGACGTTCATGATTGCCCCCGGGTGCACCCATAAAGTCGATTCTGGCACACATTCTGCTTCCCCTAGGCAGGCGTAGTGTGATTCTCTTCACTCTTTACAAGAGTGTGATGAATATCACATTATATGGTTCAACACCGGTCGTCTGAGCGATGGCCGATACCGTCCTACAGGGGGACAAAATGCACGTTCTGGTCACTGGTGGCGCCGGTTTTATCGGATCGCACGTCGTTGCTTTGCACCTGGCTCGCGGAGATCAGGTCCATGTGGTCGATGACTTGTCCACTGGCGTCCGCGCCAATTTGGTCGAGCACGAGGGCAACCCGAATTTCCGTTTTGACGAGGCCGATGTGCTGACGTGGAATCGTCTGGACCGCGCGGTGGGCTGGGCGGATCGCATTTACCACCTCGCTGCGGTCGTCGGCGTGTATCGCGTGCTGGCCGAGCCGACCAAGGTGCTGGCGACGAATATCGCCGGCTGTGAGCGCGTACTGCGCGCCGCGCACGATGGCGGTTGGAAGCCGCAGATGGTACTGGCGTCCAGCTCCGAGGTGTACGGCCATAACAACGAAGAGATCCTGCACGAGGAGCTGGACCTCACGGTGAGCACCCGCGCGGGTACCCGTTGGGGCTATTCGGTCAGCAAGATCGCGGACGAGGCGCTAGGTCTGTCGTACGCGCAGCGCTTCGGCATCCCTGCCGTGATTGCGCGTTTCTTCAACACGATCGGTCCGCGCCAGGTCGGGCGCTATGGCATGGTGGCGCCGCGTTTTGTCGCACAGGCGATTGCGGACGAACCGATTACCGTATTCGGTGGCGGTCAACAGACACGCTCGTTCTGCGATGCGCGCGATACCGTGGTCGCACTCGACGCGCTAGCCAGCCGCATCGGGGCGGACACGCAAATCGTCAATGTCGGCAACGACCGCGAGATCAGCATTCTCGACTTGGCCAAACTGGTGATCGAGCGCTCCAATAGCCGTTCTGAAATCAAGCATGTCCCGCTGCAGGAAGCGTACGGGGAGAACTTCGAGGACATCCGCCGCCGCCGCCCGGCGCTCGACAAATTGCGTAACCTGACCGGATTCAAGCACCAATACACGCTGGAACGCACGATTGACGAGCTGATTGCAATCGAGCGCCGGCGCCACGCGAAAAAGGAGCAAGATGGCTACCGCCCCGTGGTTCGTACTGAGTCCCAATGCGCTGCTTAGCACGATCGGCCTGTTGCGGGGACCGGACAAGACGGTTCCCACGCCAGCCGAGGATTGGCGTAGTGCAGTCGTCGATGTAGTCATTCCCGCCTACGAGGAGGAGGACAACATCGTGCACTGCCTTGCGTCGATCGCAAGGCAGACCCTGAAGCCGCGCAACGTGATCCTGGTCGAGGACGGCGCCAAGGATCGGACCGTCGAGCGTGCGCGCGAGTACGCGCAGGCGGCGGGCATCGACCTCACGGTGATCGAGCGCAAGTCGTCGATCGGGAAGACACCGACGATCAAACGCCAGTCGCGCGAGTTCGATTCCGATGTTGAGTTCATCCTCGACGGCGATACCTATCTCGAATCGCCAAACTACATAGAACGCTGCGTGCAGGAGTTGTACCAAGGCGTCGGCATAGCGAGCGCCTGTGGCACGATCCTGCCGATGCGCCCGCAGGATCGTCACGCGCTGGCACAAACTGACGAATTTCGTCGCTGGCATGGCGCACCGACCTATGACGATCCGCATGCGCGGCGCGGTGTGCTGCATTCGATCTGGTGGTGGATCACCAACACCTACCGTACCTGCCTGTACACCTTCCTGCAGCGCTTCGTCTATGTCGGGCAGATGGTGTTTTTCGGCTCGATCACCAATCCGGTCGGCTGCGCGGTCGCTTACCGGCGCAAGTACATCAAGGACCTGTTCGATCGTTACGAGCCGATCTTCGGCGACGATCTGACCAACTCGGAAGACATATTTATCGGCTTTGCGCTGACCAACGAAGGCTATCGCAACATCCAGTTGCAGGACGTCATGGCGCGCTCGGAGGAACCTGAGGTGCAGCGTCTGCCGCGACAGATTTATCTGTGGTCGTCGTCGTTTCTGCAGAGCTGCTATTACTTCGATCCACTGCTGCGCACGCCGTTCAAGGCGTTCAAGCTGTGGAAGAAGAAGCGTGAAGACGCGGCAAGCGGCGAGGAGCAGCGCATCGCCGATCTGCGCAAGGTCAAGGAGCAGTACCGTCAGCCGTTCGGTGAAAAATACACGCTCACCTATGGTCGGCCGATCGGCTGGACCGTGTTCATGTCGGCGATCGAGAAGGTCGGATTTCCGACCGCGCTGATCGTGATGGCGATCCTCGGCATGTGGGAGCCGCTTGCGGTGACGATCGTTGCCGAAGTGATCGTGTCGCTGGCGGTCTTGGTCGCGGTGTCGCGTGGGGAGCGCTTCAAGGCTTTGCTATACGGAATACTGATTACACCGCTGCGCTATGCACTGATCTTCGCGGATTTTTTCACGATTCTGCGTTTCGCCTTCGACCTGTGGATCACGGGGAACCGCAAATGGCGCAAATAGGCACAAACAAATCCGCATTGGCGGTGGCGCTGTGCGCGTTGCTCGCGGCCGGTGGCGTGAACGCCGCAGAGATTCCGGCAGCGGGCGTCGCAGCCGAAGGCCGCAGCGATTGGGCCGCAGCGGCGCAGATATACCGAGACGCGCTCAAGACGCATTCCGGTGATGCCGCATTGTGGCGGCGTCTGTCCGATGTCGAAGCGAAACAGGGCCATGCCGCGGCAGCGGCGAACGCACTCGAGTCTGCCGCGGCGCTGC
>CAZDWH010000114.1:0-9799 GCA_964509025.1 uncultured Rhodanobacteraceae bacterium | reverse complement strand
GGGGCGCCGGGACTCGAGGCCAATCCGCGGCTTCTTCTTCCGACAGTCGGCCAAAAAGGCGCATTTCGACCCCGCTGCAGCAGCGGGCGTCAGTCTCCTCGAGCGCGCGCATCGCCTCCTCGATCTGCGCCGGCAGATGATCAGCGAACAGACGTTCGGCGATCGCCGTGTCGAGGGTCAGCGCGCGCTCGTTGCCGCCACGCTTGAGCCGCGCGCTGTCGCGCACATAGTCGAGGATCACGCTGCGCATCACCTTCGAGGCGTAGGCCAGAAAAACACGGCGGTTGTGGTGCGGCAGGCTGCCGCTGCGCGCCAGGCGCAGGTAGGCGTCGTGAATCAGGCCGGAGACATCGAGCGAAGTCGTGCCCGCGCGCGCGAGATGCCCGCGGGCGAGTTGCATGAGTTCCGGGTACAGCGCTCGATAGAGCGGCTCGCGCGCGGCCGCGTCCTGCGCGGCCACCCGTTGCAGCAGCTCCGTTACCTCGCCCATCGCGCACCCGTCTACGCCGGCCAGCATCGAGTATAGCTTGCGCGACGCAGTCAGCAGGAGCGCGGCATGTGCGCGAGCGAACCTTCCAATGCGTTTGTGGCGTCGCGCGCTCCTACATCGCGGAATCAAGCGCCTCGCGCAGACGCTCGACTGCGACGATTTCCATCTCGCCGATCTTCAGCTTCTTCGGCGCGTTCGCCTTCGGCACGATCGCCTTGAGGAAACCATGTGTCGCGGCTTCGCGCAGGCGCTCTTCGCCGTTCGGCACGGGACGAATCTCGCCGGACAGGCCGACTTCGCCGAAAGCGACGAGTTTGTCCGGCAGCGGGCGGTCGCGGAAACTCGACAGCACGGCGAGCAGGGTCGGCAGGTCGGCCGAGGTTTCCTGCACGCGGATGCCGCCGACGACGTTGACGAACACGTCCTGGTCGTACACCGCGGCACCGCCGTGGCGATGCAACACGGCGAGCAGCATCGCGAGGCGATTCTGTTCGAGGCCGAGCGCAACGCGGCGCGGATTTCCCAACGATGATTGATCAACGAGGGCCTGCACTTCGACCAGCAGCGGCCGTGTGCCCTCGCGCGTGACCATCACCGCGCTGCCCGGCGTCGGCGCACCGTGTGCGGAAAGAAAAATCGCCGACGGGTTCGGTACTTCGCGTAGGCCCTTGTCGCCCATCGCGAACACGCCAAGCTCGTTGACGGCGCCGAAGCGGTTCTTGAACGCGCGCAGTACGCGGAAACGCGAGCCCGATTCGCCTTCGAAATACAGCACCGCGTCAACCATATGTTCGAGCACGCGCGGGCCGGCGATACCACCTTCCTTCGTGACATGCCCGACGAGGAAGATGCTCGTGCCGGTTTCCTTGGCATAGCGCACGAGACGCGCGGCGGACTCGCGCACTTGCGACACCGAACCGGGCGCGGCGGTCAGCGTTTCGGTCCAGATCGTCTGGATCGAATCGATCACGAGCACGCGCGGCGCGTCTTTTTGCGTGGTCTCTATGACGCGTTCCACGCAAGTCTCGGCAAGGCAGCGCAGATGCGCGATCGGCAGTCCAAGCCGTTGCGCGCGCCCGGCGATCTGCGCGAGCGATTCCTCGCCCGACACGTACAGCGTGCGCAGGCGCTCGCCGAGCGCGCCGAGTGTCTGCAGCAGCAGAGTCGACTTGCCTATACCGGGATCGCCGCCAACCAGCACGACCGAACCTTCGACCAGGCCGCCGCCGAGCACGCGGTCGAGCTCGCCGATGCCGATCTGCGTGCGCGTTTCGCTTTCCGCGGCGACCTCGCCGAGTGGCGTGATCGTCGCATTCGCCGCGCCTGCGTAGCCCGCGCGCCGCGTTGCGCCAGCGTTTTTCGACGCGGGTTCGACCACAAATTCACTCAGGGTATTCCACGCGCCGCAGGATTCGCACTGTCCCTGCCACTTGTTGTGTTCGGCGCCGCACTGGTTGCAGACGTACGCGGTTCTGGACTTGGCCATGCCGCATTGTAAAGCGCGGCGCGTCTCAGCAGGCGCGACGGACACAAGCTGCGCGCCGGCCGTGCGACCAATCGAATCAGCTGTCGACGCAAGATGCCGTCAAAAACCAGGCAGCAGCGTCACGAGCAGCGCGACAGCACCAATGACCAAGGTCTGCATAGCAGAGGCGACGCGTGCTATTTGGCGGCCGCCGGCTTTTCAAACGCGGCGGCAGCGGCAGTCCATTTGTCACGCCAGGCTTGCGCCTGCTCTGACCTGCCCCAGGCGGTGTACAGATCCACGTAAGCCTGATAGTGCGGTCGCGTGAGCAGGTCGAACATGGTCCTGGATTTCGCCTCGGGTTGCGCAGCGAACGACTGACTCACTTCCGCTTCGGCTTCCGCATAGCGATGTTGCCGCACAAGGACCTGAAACAGGGTGAGTCGCAGCATCGAGCCCGCATGCGAATCGGCTCGCTCGTTTCTGGTGATCAAGTCGCGCGCTCGCGTTTCGGCGGTGCGCAAGTCGCCGAGGCCGATCAGGCTTTGCGTCAGCGCATCCTCCGCATTGATCGTCTGCACACTGTCGCGGCCCCGAACTTCAGCCAACAGTCCAACGGCCTGCTCGAGATAAGGCTTGGCCTCGGCGTAGCGCTGCGCTTCATTGAGTGCGCCACCCAATGCGAGCAACATGGCCAGCGTGATCGGCTGCTTCTCGCCCAGGACTCGCGTCGCGATCGGCAAATATTGCATGAGCAAGGCGATGTTTTCCGAACTGCGGCCAGCCGCCGCGTTGTTTCGGCTGAGGCTGAGCACTAGATTGAGCAGCTGCGAGCTCTCGTCACCGTTACGCGCGCGCATGCGTTCGATCGCTTCGAGATAATGCGTCCTCGCGCCCGCGTAGTCGCCGAGCAGCGTCTCCGCATGCGTCAGGTTGTTGAACGCATACATAGTTTCGGGATCGTCGTCGCCCAGGATGCGACGTTCGGCAGGATAGACGCGCAGCAGGCGATCGTGACATTCCTGAGGCCGAAACAAGGTGCAGGCGGTGCCCGCGACGCGCGCTTCGACAAACAGACGCGCCGGATCGTCCGGAGCGACGTCATCGAGCAGCGCCAACGCGCTGAGCGCAAGCTCATATCCCTCACGATACTGTGCGCGGTTGGAAATGCTGAGCGCGCGCTGCGCCATGTAGCGTGCGCGCGTGCGCACGCCAAGATTCGCCGCTTGTGCCGCGTCGATCGCGGCCTGCCAGTGCTGACTGGCGAGCTCGTACTCACCGATGCTGAAGTAGCTCGTGGCTATCGTGTCCTCGATCGAGGCGCGCACCTCGGCCTGTTGCGCGAGTTCGCGCTGCGCATTGGCGGCGGCGGTATCGAGCATCAATCGCACCAGCGCGCGGTCCATCGACTTGGCACGCTGCGGGTCGATACCGGTGAGCATGCCACGCGTGAAGCGTGCGATCTGCATCGATTTGGCTGCCTCGGTTTCGGCGCGCGCGGCGGCGCGTCGGGCAAGCTGTGCTTCCCACGCCGTGCTCGCTACGCCCGCGGCGACCGCCAGTGCAAGCAGGACACCGGCTGCTACCGCCCAGCGATTGCGCTGCAGAAATTTGCGCAGTCGGTATCGCAGGCTGTCGGCACGCGCCGCAATCGGTCGATGCTCGAGATAGCGCCGGATGTCGTCGGCGAAAGCCTGCACCGTCGCATAGCGCTCCGCCGGGTCGCGCTTGAGCGCCCGCGCAAGAATGATGTCGAGATCGCCGCGCAGCGTGCGCCGCAACTGTACCGGCGTCGTCGCTCGCGCGACGGCGATGCGCGCGGTGTCGCCGGTCGCTTCGCTGATGCGCGAAGACAGCCGCCGCACCTCGCCTTCCGCCATGGCACGCGCGATTTGCCCCGGCGTCGCGCTGTCGTCGCCGTGCGGACGGCGCCCCGTGAGCAGCACATAGAGCATGGCGCCGAGCGAGTACACATCGGTCGCGAGCGTCACCGGCCGGCCTTCGAACTGCTCCGGCGCCGCATACTCGGGCGTGAACGCCGCGCCCGCCGCGCGCGTCAGCTCGGTCTGCTCGCCCGACAGCGCGTCGCTCTCGAGCAGCTTCGCCATGCCGAAGTCGAGCACCTTGACCGAGCCATCCTGTTCGACCAGGACGTTCGACGGTTTCAGGTCGCGGTGCACGATCAGGTTGCCGTGCGCATACGCGATCGCTTCGCACACCTGCAGGAACAGGCGCAAGCGTTGTTCGATTCCCGCACGCGCGCGATCGCACCAGTCGTCGATGCGTTCGCCCTCGATGTATTCGAGCACGAGATAGGGCTGGCGGTCGGAGGTTTCGCCGACGTCGAGCAGGCGCGCGATATGCGCATGCTGCAGGCGCGCGAGCAATTCGCCTTCGCGCGCAACGCGCAGCTGGGCGGCGCGATTGAGCACGCTGAAGCGCAGCATCTTCAACGCAGCATGGCCGGCGTGGCGCCCGTCGTCGCGCGCGACCAGCCATACCTGGCCCATGCCGCCGACGCCAAGCAGGCGCGCCACGCGCCACGCGCCGATGCGCTCGCCCTGCAGGTCGCGGACCGCGCTTTCCACGCTTTCGTTGCGCGCCACGTCCAGCATCGCGCCGACATCGAGAAAATGTTTGGCTTCGGCCTCGCGATCTACTTCGATCGCGCGCAACAACAGCGCATGCATCTGCGTGTCGCTGACTTGCAGACTGGCGAGCAGGCTGGCGCGCTCCGCCTCGCTCGATTCGAGCCAGCGATCGAACCAGCGCATAACCTCGGGCCATCGCGCCATCCTGTCATGACCCTGCTCGCGCGCGCGCTCGTCCATCCGGCCTCGTCGGGATTTTGACTACCCAGTCTACAAACGCAGTTTAGTGCCGAATGGGATCAGGGTGTGCGCATCCGCTGCGCACGCGCGGCTCAGCGCAGCGCCAGCGTCTTCGGGTGATTGGCGCCGAGCACGCGCGTATAAACCCGCCGCGCCTCGTCGCGCAGCGCGGCAGCTTCGCTGGCGCTGCCGTGCGCATTCAGGATGTCCGCAAGCAACGCGTCCACGTCGCCGAGATGCACGCTTGAAGCGGACTTGCCTGCGAGCAAGTCGGCGCGCGCCGCACGTGCCTCAGCCTCGCCCGCCGCGGCATCGCCGTTGCGCGCCAACGCGGCGCCGTGCGTGGCGCGCGCCAGTTCGATGTAACCGTCGCGACGCGCCGAGGTGCCCGCGAGCACGTCGCGCGCCTCGAGCAAGTCCTTTTCCGCACCGGGCTCGTTCATCGCCAGTTCGATCATGCCGAGCTTGAGCATGCAGCGTCCGCGCCCTGGGTAGCCCGCCTTGTTGAGGATGCGGCAGGCATCGCGCATCGTGATCAAGGCGCTGGCGCCGTCGCCGATGCGATAGTACGCGTAGCCGAAATTGCTCAGCGCGACGCCGAGCATCACCGCGTCGGGACCGAGCGCGCTGCGCGCCATCTCGACCACGTGGCGCAGCGTCGTCACCGCGAGCGCCTCACGTCCGGCCTCGAGCTGCGCCACGCCAAGCATGTTGTCGACGTAGATGCGGCGCGCGTGCTCGGGACCGAGCAGCTTGATCAGCATGTCGTGCGAGCGCTGCGCGAGCAACTCGGCTTCGGTGTAGTGCTCGACGTCGAACGCATCGGCGGCGAGGTTCATCAGGTCCATCGCGATATCGGGGCTCGCCTCGCCTTCCACCGCCTGGCGTTCGAGCAGTACCGCCTCGTGCAGGCGATGCGCGCTGGCGTGATCGCCCTCCTGATTGTCGAGCTTGGCCATGCCGGTCATCAGGCTGATGCGCTCGCGTCGATACTTGTCACCGGCCTCGCGCATCAGCGGCTCCGCCTCGGCGAACGCCGAGCGCGCTGCCGCCGCGTCGCCTAGATTGGAATTGGCGATGCCGAAATCGGTAAGCGCGATGCCGAGCTGCGCGCCCGCGGCAGCGCGCGCGCGCAGTGCCGCGATATTCGTACGGCTCACGTCGCGCGCCTTGGCGTATTCGCCGATCTTGAGCAACACGCTCTCGATATCCTGGCGCAGCTCGCTTTGCGTTTCGGGCGAATCGGCGAAGTCGCTGTCGACACGGCGCAGGGCGTTGTCGAGCGCGGTCGCGGTATTCGCCTGTCCGCGATTGATGCTGAAAGGGTTGGTGTCCTGGATCAGGCTCGCGAGGAAGGCCTTGCTGCGTTCGGCGCGCTCGGCGTGGCGCCGCGCTTCGCGCGCCTGCCACACCGTGCTGACGACGCCGGCGAGTATCGCCAGCGCGAACAGCAGTGTGACGCCGACGCCGACGCGGTGCCGTCGCATGAATTTGCGCAGGCGGTAACGCGCGCTGTCGGCGCGCGCCACGATCGGTCGATGGTCGAGATAGCGGCGCAGATCGTCGGCGAATGCCGGCACCGAACCGTAGCGATCGCCCGGCGCCTTTTTCAGCGCCTTGCCGACGATGGTGTCGAGATCGCCGCGCAGGCTGCGGCGCAGCAGCTCCGGCGTGGTGGCGCGGCGCGCCGCGATCGTGTCGGTGTCCCCGGTGCGTTCGCCCGCCGCGGCGGACAGGCGCTGCGGCTCATGCTCGGCGATGGCGCGCGCGAATTGCGCCGGCGTCGACACGTCGCTGCCATACGGCCGCTTGCCCGCGAGCAGCAGATACAACACGACGCCGAGCGAGTAGACGTCGGAGGTCACGCTGACCGGCCCGCCCTCGAACTGCTCGGGCGATGCGTATTCCGGCGTGAACGCGGCACCGGCCGCGCGCGTCAATTCGGTGTGCTCGCCGCTGTCGGTCGGCGCATCGCCGGTGAGCAGCTTGGCTACGCCGAAATCGAGCAGTTTTACTTCGCCATTCTCCTGCACGAGGATATTCGACGGCTTCAGATCGCGGTGCACCACGAGTTGCGCATGCGCGTACGCCACCGCATCGCACACCTGCAGGAAGAGGCGCAGACGCGCATCGATCGTCGTCTGATGCCGATCGCACCAGTGATCGATGCGTTCGCCATCGACGTATTCGAGCACGAGATAACGCTGCCCGCGCGCGCTCTGGCCGACATCGATCAGGCGCGCAATATGCGGATGTTCGAGTCCGGCGAGCACGCGGCCTTCGCGCGCGAAGCGCCGCTGCGCATAGGCATCGAGCTCGGCCGCGCGCAGCAGCTTGATCGCCGCGCTGCCGTCGTGCTGGCCGTCGCAGCGCCGCGCGAGCCACACCTGTCCGGCACCACCGACGCCGATCAGGCGCTGCAGGCGCCATGCACCGAACTCGCTGCCGGCGAGATCGCGCAAGGTCGTTTCGCCCGGTTCGACGCCAACATCGGCGAGCACGTCGGAGTCGAGGAAATGCAGCGCAGCCGCGGCGCGGTCGGCCTCGATCAGCTCGAGCAGATTCGCGTGCGCGGCCGGGTTCTGCGCCGCAAGTTCCGCCAGCAACAAGGTACGCTGCGCCGCGTCCGCGTCGAGCCAGCGCTCGAAATACGCCATCGCGGCGACGTCGCCTGCAGGCGCGTTCGCGGCAAGGTTCGGGCTGGGTTCGGCGTCGTGCATGCATTCAACTCCCTGGCGCACGCCGAATAGACGGCAAACGCGGGCAAAACGGATCAGCGCTCCCGCACACCCGCTAACGCAGGTGCTGATACAAAAACGCCCGCGCCTTGCGCCAGTCGCGCTTCACCGTGGGCAGCGACACTTCGAGCACGTCGGCCACGTCCTCTTCGCGCAGGCCGGCGAAGTAGCGCATCTCGACCACGCGAAACGCGCGTTCGTCGACTGCCTCGAGCGCATGCAGCGCACGCTCGACGTCGCCAAGCGAGTTGTCCACGAAAATCGAATCCGGCTGATTCGCGCTCAGCGTCACCGGTGCCAGATCGCCGCCGCGCTTGCACGCGCCGCGCTCGCGCACGTAGTCGATCACCACGCTGCGCATCACGCGCGAGGCGTAGGCGAAGAATACGCGCCGGTTGCGGTCAGGAAGTTTGGCTTGCTCGTTGAGGCGCAGATACGCTTCGTGCAGCAGTCCCGGTGCGTCCAGCGACATGGTGCCGGCGCGCGCGAGGTGGCTGCGCGCCAGGCGCATCAGCATCGGATACAGCACGCGATACAGCGGATCGCGCGCCGACGCGTCGCCCGCCGCCGTGCGTTGCAGCAGCTGGGTAACCTCGCTCGGCGCGGTGACCGTTTCGGATACTTCGCCCATCGCCAATTCCGCAAACATGCCTGTGCGGCTCCCGGATCTCATCTGGGGCGCTAAACTCGCACAAGTCGCGCGCCGTTTCGCCGCGACTGCGTCTCTGCTCGAATGCGAGTTGTGTCACATTTTGTGAAAATGGGCAAGGGCGCTTTGCGCGTGGCCAGCTCCTACTTGGCGCCCGCGACTTCGGCCGACTTGCGCAATGTCTGACCGTCGAAAACCCAGGCGCCGTCTTCCTTCTTCATCGTCACCGTCGCGCTGGCGGGGATGCGTTTCTCGACCGAGTTGCCCGCGTCATCGTAGCTGTAGCTCGCGATCGCGCCCTGCACCTCGAACGTGGCGACATCGCCCTTGAGCCGTCCCTGCATGAACGCGGCATCGTAGTTGATGTGCTCGTCCCACATCTTGCGAACCATCTGCTTGAGCGCGTCCCCACCCTTTTTCTGCGCCGCGAGCAATCCCTGATAGAACGCTTTCGACACGGTATCGCCGATCTCGCCATAGTGGCCACCTTCGGCGCGAAACAGCGCATCGCTGAATTTGCCGAACGCCTTGTACGGTTCGCCGCCGTCCGGCGGCAGCGCGGGCCCGAACGGCGCGCCATCGACGATATCCACGGCGAAATGCACGTCGCAGCCATCGCGATCCTTGTCGTCCTTGGTGCGGAACGTTCCCTCGATGCGCTTGCCGTCGTTGCGCTTGAGGTCGATCGCGTAGAAACCCGCGGTCATGCCGCCGGCGCTCTGGTAGCCGTCCATCGCGATCTTCAACATGCGCACCGGCCCTTCCTTGTCCGCGGGGTCGAGCTCGAGCGTCACGCTGTTGGCCTTGCGCCGGCGCAGGTATTCCTGCATCGCTTCGCCGCGGTCGCTTGCCGCATCCAGCGTGGGACCGTCGATCAGCGCATCGCTGAGCGTGATCCCAACGAGCTTGCGATTCTTGTCGAAATGATCGGTGGTCGTATAAGCGTAGGCACTCTTCAATGCATACGACTTGCCGTCGTGACGGAACGAGCCGCCGCCGTCCGCCAGCACCGTTGCGCTCGCGCCGATCAGCACCACCGAAAACAGAATCTTGTGCAGGTTCATGTATGCCTCCGTTGATTGGCCGTACCTACGAAACGGAAATCGGTTCAAAAAAGTATCAACCGGACGATGTGCCAGCAGCTCGACGGCGCAGCGTCGGTCAACGCAGCAATTCGTACAGGAACACGCGCGCCTTGCGCCAGTCGCGTTTGACCGTCGCCAGCGATACGTCGAGCACCTCGGCGATCTCCTCTTCGGTCAGGCCCGCGAAATAGCGCATCTCGACGACGCGGTGGGCGCGTTCGTCGGCAGCTTCGAGCGACTGCATCGCGCTCTCCACGTCGTTGAGCGAATGCTCGGTGAACAGCGCGTCGCGCACATCGGTGTCGAGCGTGATCGCCGGTTCGTTGCCGCCACGCTTCTGCGCCCTGCATTCGCGCACATAGTCGACGATCACGCTGTGCATCACGCGCGAGGCGTAAGCGTAGAACATGCGCCGGTTCGGCACCGACAGGCTCTGCTGGTCGGTCAGGCGCATGTAGGCGTCGTGCAGCACCGCGGACGCATCGAGTGACAGCGTGCCAGAACGCGACAGGTGTCCGCGCGCGAGCCGTACGCCTTCTCG
>CAZDWH010000113.1:0-10057 GCA_964509025.1 uncultured Rhodanobacteraceae bacterium | reverse complement strand
TCTTGCCCGCTTTAATCAGGCCTATATTGCTTTCCTGGATCAGGTCGCCGATCTGCAGGCCATAACCCGAGTAGCCGCGGGCGACGTGCACGACGAAGCGCAGATGCGCCATGATCAGCTGTTTCGCCGCATCGAGATCGTTGTCGGCGTGATAGCGCTTGGCGAGGGACTGTTCCTCGTCGACGCTCAGCACCGGAAAACGATGTACGGCGCTGATATAGGAATCCAGGCTGCCCAGCGCGCTCGGCACCGGCAGGTTGTTCGCAACCAAAGCAGTAACGGAAGACATGTAGGTTTTTCACTCCCTAGGCGCGGATTTTAGCACTCGCATAGTGAGAGTGCTAAAGGAGGAGAAAAGTTCCAAGTGCCCAAAGTCACTTCGACCCTTTCTTTCCTGAACCGAATAGTACACGAAAGGTGTCAGGCAGGGTTAAACACCAGCCGAACGAAGTGTTCTATGGATAGAACTAGCCTAGATCGATTTGCTCGGCCGGCGGCAGGCTCCAGTCGATTTCCGCCTGGCCATGTTCGCGTAACCAGTTGTTCGTCCTGGAAAAATGTCCGCAGCCCATAAAGCCGCGATAGGCCGACAGCGGCGAGGGGTGCGGCGCCTTGAGCACGAGGTGGCGGCGGATGTCGATCAGCCGGCCCTTGGCCTGGGCCGGGCTGCCCCAGAGCAGGAAGACCAGACCCTCGCGGCCATGGTTGAGGCGGTCGACGATCGCATCGGTGAAGCCCTCCCAACCCTTGCCCTGATGCGCACCGGCGCGGCTGCGCTCGACCGTCAGCACCGCGTTGAGCAGCAGCACGCCCTGTCGCGCCCACGGCAGCAGGCAGCCGTGGCGCGCGCGCGGCACGCCGACATCGCGCTCGATCTCGGCGAAGATGTTCTGCAGCGAGGGCGGCACATCCACGCCCGGCAGTACGGAGAAGCACAGGCCATGCGCCTGTCCCGGGCCATGATACGGGTCCTGCCCAAGGATCACGACCTTGACCTGCTCGAATGGCGTCGCATCGAGCGCGGCGAAAATGCGTTTCGGCGGCGGATAAATCGCCTTGCCGGCCTTCAGCTCGCTGCGCAGGAATTCGGACAGCGCAAGCATCTCGGGGCGTTCCAGATACGCGCCGACCTGCGTGCGCCACGACGGTTCGAGCTTGACGCGCGGCGCGGATGATTCGGCCGTCGCGGCGCCAGCGCCTTCGCTCATGCGGCAGCGACGCGCGGGTGCTTAGCGCGCCAGTCCTGCGAGATTCTCGTCTGGAAGGCCAGTTTGATCACCAGCATGCGCTCATCGACCGGCTTCTCGACCAGATCGTTCGCGCCCGCGCGCAGCAGCGCGGTCTGATGACGCGGGTTCTGGTTGCCGCTCATGATCAGCACCGGCAGTTCGGCCTTGCTGTAGCCGAACTCGGCGCGCACGCGGTCAAGCAGGTCGCCGCCGGACAGATTGCCGGACAGGCTCACATCGGTCAGCAACACGTCGAAACCCGAGCCCGGGCCGGCGGCGCGACCGTCGGTGAGCAGCACCAGTGCATCCTCGACGCTCGGCACCTGTTTCACCTTGAAGCCATGGCGTTCGAGCATGCGCGACGTCGTGACGGCGACGACGCGGCTGTCCTCGACGTACAGCACCATGCCGGTTGCGTGCGTTTCCGGGCGCACATAGCCGCGGATGAACGCCGCGAGCGCAGGGAAGCCGAGATTCTTGTCGAAGTAGTCGGTGACGTGCTCGGCCAGTTCGCGGTTGATTAGACGCTCGTCCACATCGCCGGACACGATCACGATCGGCACATAGGTCTGCGACGCCTGCGTGCGGATGTGCTTGGCCAGTTCCATGCCGTCCATGTCAGACAGGCGCAGTGCGGTGGTGACGAAATCGACCGCGCCGTTTTCCAGTTCACGCATCGCATCGGCGCCGGTTTCGCAGGCGACGACATTGACGTTCGGCAGTTCGCTGCGGATCAGCTGCTCGAGCAGGCGCCGCACGACCTTGGAGCCATCGACCACCATGATGCGCGGCTGCTCGCTGACGATGTAATTGAGCGGCTTGGGCTGGGTGGCCATGGGGGGCGGCAGGGTCTGGACAGGAACGAAACGAGTTTACTCGCGCGTGCAAGCGATCACAAAGCCGGAACGCAGGATTTCCAAGCAGGCTACTGTGGGCGCGCCAAGGCCAGATGGCGCGACGTGGCGATCCATGCGCCCAGCCAGCCGAGCAGCGCGCTTGCGCCGATCAGGCCGAGCATCTGCAGGATCGACAGGCCGTGCACGCTGAAGCGGTGATCGTAACTCGCGCTGAGCTGCTGCAACGGCGCGGCGAGCAGCAATTCGACCGCGCCGATGAGCAGTAGCGCGAGCGCGCCGCTCATCGCGCCGTACCACAGGCCGGTGTAGAGAAACGGTCGGCGCACGAACGCATTGCTCGCGCCGAGCAGCTGCACCACGCCGATCTCGTCGGCGCGGCTCTGGATATCGAGCCGTACGGTATTGCCGACGACAAGCAGCGCGGCAAGCGCAAGCAACGCCGCGATCACCGCTGCCGCACGCGCGACAAAGGCAAGAATCGCATCGAGACGCTGGCGCCAGAGCGCGTCGTATTGCACCTGGTCAACCTGCGCGTCGCGTTCGAGCTCGCGCACGAGGGCAAGCGCGTCGCTCGAGGACTGCGGGCCGCGGGCTGCGGACTGCAAGCGTGGCGTGATGATCAGCACCGTCGGCAACGGATTGCTGCGCAGGACTTTCAACGCATCGGCAAAGCCCGATTGATTGCGAAACTCCTCGAGTCCCTGCTCGGGCGTCTTGATCTCGACCCTGGCGACATCGCTGCGCGCGCGCAGTTTCTCGGCGAACGCGGCCGCCGCGCCTGCATCGATTTCGGACTTGAGAAACACGCTGACTGCGCGTGCATCGTCGAGACTGCCGCCGAGTCCGCGCGCATTGTCGAGCGCGAGCCAGAGCAGCAACGGCAGGCTCAGCGCGAGGCTCATCACGAGCAAAGTCAGCGCGGTCGCACCAAGGCGCGCAGCAAGGCGTTTGAGGCTCGAACGAAAACTCTGCGCGTGCTGCTCGCGCCACGCGCGCAGGCGCGCGCTTGCTGGCGCACCCGTGCGCGCTTCACCGGTCGTGGGCGCAACCGATGCGCTGCGTGCATTGCGCGGCGGAGTTTTGCGGCGGGAATTCGGCGTCGCGCTCATGCCTGGAAAATCTTGCAAATCATCATGGGCGAAAATCATCGATCATTTTGCCGTGATCCAGCACGAGAACCCGCTTTTTCATGCGTTTCACCAATGCCAGGTCATGACTGGCAACCAGCACCGTGGTGCCGACCTGCTCGAATTCCGCGAACAGGCCCATGATCTCGGCCGACAACATCGGATCGAGATTGCCGGTCGGCTCGTCGGCGATCAGCACCGGCGGCTTGGCTACGATCGCGCGCGCGATGCCGACGCGCTGCTGTTCGCCGGTCGACAGCGTGATCGGCGCGGCCGCTTCGCGCGCGAGCAAACCGACCTTGTCCAGCGCCGCGCGCACGCGCTTGCCGATCTCCTCGCGCCCGACGCCGGCAATCTGCAGCGGCAGCGCGACATTGTCGAACGCGCTGCGATCCATCAGCAGACGATGGTCCTGGAACACCATGCCGATGCCGCGACGCACTTGTGGCACTCCGCGCGGCTTGACCTTGGCGAGGCTGCGACCATTGACCTCGATCTCGCCGCGCGAGGGCCGATCCATCAAGGCGACGAGGCGTAAAAGTGTACTTTTACCGGCACCCGAGTGCCCGGCGACGAAAGCCATCTCGCCGGCCTTGAGCTCGAACGACAGATCGCTCAGCGCCTCGGCACCGGAAGGATAACGTTTGCTGACACGGTCGAAGCGGATCACTGCTGAGCGGGACTCGGATTGGCGATTCGGAGAGCAAAGTTTACCAATCTCGCTTCACGAAACTCGAATCTGCGTCACTTGACCATCTGATTGAGATTGAAGATCGGCAGCAGGATCGCGAGCACGATGAACAGCACCATCGCGCCAACGAGGAGGATCACGAGCGGGCCGAGCACCGCGGTGAGCGTCGTGGTCCAGCGATCGAGTTCGCGCTGCTGCTGGTTGGCGGCTTCATCAAGCATGCGCTCGAGCTCGCCTGCACGTTCACCGCTGGCGATCAGGCGCAATGCAACTGGCGGGAAGTAGCCGCTCTCGGCGAGTGCGCGCGAGAACGCACTGCCTTCGCGCAGCTTGCCCGCAGCACGGCGCACCGCCGCGCGCATCGGCAGATTCGGCATCACCTGCGCGGAAATATTCAGCGCATCCAGCAGCGGCACCGCGCTCGCGCTGAGCAGGGCGAGCGTACGCGTGCAGCGTGCGGTGTTGGCGGCGCGCACGAGGCGACCGACCAGCGGCAGACGCAGCAGCCACGTGTGCCATGTCATGTGCAGGCGTTCGGTCTGCAACGCGAGACGCCCGCCAATCGCCGCTACGAGCACAGCGATCAGCAGCACGAATCCCCACGCCTTGACAAAATTGCTCAGCGCGATCAATGCGCGTGTCGGCCACGGCAGCACTTGATGCATCTGCGTGAACACGCCGACGATCTGCGGCACGACGTAAACGAGCAGTCCGGTCACGACGAGCAGCGCGACGAATGTGAGCAACAGCGGATACGTCAATGCGGCCCAGATTTTCTGATTGAGCGCGTCACGCGCTTCGGCGTAATCGGCGAGACGCGCGAGCACCTGATCGAGCCTGCCCGACTGTTCGCCCGCGGCGACCGAGGCGCGATAGATCTCGGGGAAATCCGGCGCCTCGCTCATGGCGGTGGCGAGACTCGCGCCTTCGAGCACGCGCGCGCGCAGGGCGGCGACGAGCGCACGCGAGCGCGTGTCCTCGTTCTCTTCGCCGAGCGCGGCGAGCGCCTCGTCGAGCGGCAGGCCCGCGCGCAACAGGGTCGCGAGTTGGCGCGTGAGCAAGGCCAGTTGTGCTCCGGACAGGCTGCGTTGGAACAATCCTCTGCGCTGCCGCGCATCGCCGATCTCGTCGACATCGAGTGGATTCAGGCCGCGCTCGCGCAAGGCCGCGCGCACCGCGCGTGCGGTATCGGCCTGCAGCACGCCGCGCTGCGTCTTGCCGGCGGCGTCGAGTGCCTGGTAGGCGAAGGCGGGCATGCGCCAGTGACTTCAAGCGTTGCCGGCGAGTCGACTATGGCGGATGCCGTAGCCGAAGTAGACCAGCGCGCCGAGCGCGACCCAAACCAGAAATACCGTCCAGGTGATCAGCGCGAGCTGCGCCAGCAGCCAGATCGAAAACACGATGCCGACGACCGGCACGAGCGGCACCCACGGCGTGCGAAACGCGCGTTGCAGCTCAGGTTTGCGTTTGCGCAGGATCAGCACGGCGCTGCAGATCACGATGAACGCGGACAGCACGCCGATATTGACCAGCTTGGCGACTTCGCCGAGCGGAAACAGGCCACCGACGACGGCGGTGAATACACCGAGCGCCAGCGTCGGCCGGTACGGCGTGCCATAGCGCGGATGCACTTTCGCGAACCAGGCGGGCAACAGGCCGTCGCGCGACAGCGCGAACCAGATGCGCGCCGCCGCGAGCATGAAGGCGAAGATCACGCTGAGGATGCTCGCGATCGCGGTCGCCGAGATCGCCGCGCCGATCCACTTCATGCCGAGCGCCTGGAACGCATGCGCGACCGGCGCGTCGTTGCCGAGCTGGGTATACGGCACCATGCCGGTGAGCACGAGCGTGATCGCGATGTACAGCGCCATCGACACGCCGAGCGAAAGCAGGATCGCGCGCGGCAGATCGCGCTGCGGATTCTTCGCTTCCTCGGCCGCGGTGGTCAGCGTGTCGTAGCCGAACACCGCGAAGAACACGACCGCCGCGGCGGTGACGACGCCCTGCCAGCCAAAATGGCCCACGCCTTGCGCGTCCACGACGCGTTCAGGCACGAACGGCTGCCAGTTCGCTGGATTGACGTAGAACACGCCAACGCCGATGACGAGCACGACCGCGATCACCTTGATCGTGACGATCAGCGTGTTCGCGCGCGCGCCCCACTCGGTGCGCAGAGTCAGCAGGGTCGCGACGCCCATCGCGACGAGCGCAGCGATGAGATTGAAGACATGCCCCGATCCGGCGTCGGGCGCGCCACGCAACGCTTCCGGAACATGCAGGCCGATCGCGTCGAGCAGATTGAGTACATAGCCCGACCAGCCGCTCGCCACCGCCGCGACGATCAGCGCGTACTCGAGCAGCAGGTCCCAGCCGATCAGCCAGGCGACGCCTTCGCCGAGCACCGCGTAACCGTAGGTGTAGGCGCTACCGGTGACCGGAATCAGTCCGGCGAACTCGGCGTAGCACAACGCCGCGGCGGCACTCGCGATGCCGGCGATGATGAACGACAGCGCGACCGCCGGCCCCGCATTCGCCGCAGCCTGCTGCCCGGCGAGCACGAAGATACCGACGCCGATGATGCCGCCGAGGCCGATTGCGGTGAGCTGCCACAGGCCCAGCACACGCGGAAAATCACGGCGCGCGCCGGCTTCGGCTTGCAGCGCCTCGACGGATTTGTGCCGCGTGATTTGTTCGATCAGGCTCATGCATGCTCCCCGGAGATTCTTGTGGTGGCGATCATACCCGAGCGCTGCGCCGTGCTCGAATGCGCGATCACCAAACGCACTCAGCGCGCTTCTAGCAAATCGATCGCTGCCGGCGCGAGACCCCCGACATTACGCGCATGCATCGCGCGGTACGCGCGTTCGAGCGCGCGCGCGAGGGCGGCGCTGTCGTACAGCGCGGCGCTGTCGCGACGTGCGAGCAGTTCCTGTTTCAAGGCATCCAGTTTCGCCGGCACCGACAGCAGCGAGTCAAGCTTCGCTTCGTACTCGGCGGCGTCATGCGCGATGAGCTCGGGCAAACCGACGGCATGCAACAGGCTGGCGCCGACGCGGCCGGCGAAAGTCGCGCCGACGAGCGTGACCAGCGGAACGCCCATCCACAAGGCGTCGGCCGCGGTCGTATGTGAATTGCACGGCACGGTGTCCAGCGCGAGGTCGGCGAGTGCGAGCCGTGCAAGATGCTGCGCATTTGCCACGCGCGGCGCGAAGACCAGACGCTCGGGTGCGATGCCCGCCGCAGCGGCCTGCGCGCGCAGGTTGTCGGCGAACCAGGGATTCTCGTCGAGCGGCCACAGCACGAGACGCGGATGGCGCTGCAGCAGGCGCATCCAGATTGCCCAGATCGCCGGTGTGAACTTCCACGCCTGATTGAACGAACAGGCGACAATAGCCGGCTCTGATCCAATACGTTGTGGCAAGGCATGTTCCGCCCGCGTTGTCGCCGGACCGATTTCGCGACGGCTGTCGTTCGGCTGATAGCACACCGGCAGGCGCACGACCGCTTCGCTGAACTCGGCCTCGCTGCCCGGCGGCGTGACGAATGCGTCGCCGATAATGTAATCGGCATAGTCACCAAGCGTGCCGGGATAACCGAGGTAGTTCACATACACCGGCGCCGGCCGCAACGCGGCGAGACCCATGCACTCGCCCTTGGTGTGACCGTTGAGATCGACCAGCACGTCGATGCCGTCGTCGAGCGCGCGCGCGGCGAGATGCTGCGGCGACAGCCGCGATACGTCGATGAAATGCTCGCAAGCCGCGGCGACGCGTTGACCAATAGCCGAACCGTCGTTCGGCTTGCGCGCATAGGCGAAGATTTCGAACTGATTGCGGTCGTGATGCTCGAACACCTCCGCAATCAGGCGGCTGGTCGCGTGATCGCGGAAATCCGCGGAAAGATACGCAACGCGCAAGCGCGAGGAATCGCGCCGCGCAAACTCGCGCTTGCGCACTTCGCGCACCTGCAGCGCCGACTGCGTGCGGAAGAAGCGCGCGGCGACATCGCGCAGCACAGCAGCGGGCAAGTCCAGGCTCGACAGCGTCGTGGCGTAGTCGCCGACCTCCCCGCGCGTCAGGCGCGCCGCCAATTCACGCCACGGCGCGGCCATCTCGTCCCATGCCGCCATGCAGCGCTGGCTGTAGACCAGCATGCCGAGCGCCCAGTTCGACTGCGGTTGCAGCGCCCAGGCCCGCGCGCTGGCCTGCGCGACGGTCGGCCAGTCGCTGCGCCGTTCGGCGATCTGCGCGAGGCCGAACCAGGCATCGAAGGAGTTCGGATCGAGCGCGATCGTCTCGCGATACAGTGCGGCCGCGGCGTTATCGTCGCCGCCTTGCGCGGTTGCGCTCGCGCGCCAGGCAAGCGTCTGCGCGGACCGTGCCAGTGGCCCGCGCAGATGTTCGAGCGCGCCGAGCGCGCCCGCGCCGTCGCCGGTATTGAGGCGACATTGCACGAGGCCTAGCCAGGCATCCTGGTTTTCGGGCGCAAGCCGCGTCGCGGCCTCGAAGTGTGGCAGCGCGCGAAGAAATTCGCGCGCGGCGAGGTAACTGCCACCGAGATTGATCTGCGCCGGCAGCAGCGCTGCATCGCACTGCAGCGCGTACTCGCACGCCGCGCGCATCGTTGCGCTGTCTCCCGCGCGCGCGAATTCGACGCTGACCAGGAACGCCTCGGGCGCCAACGGCAGCGCCGGGACGAGTCGCCGCAACAGCTGCCAGGCGTCGTCGCGGCGGCCACGCAGACGTAGACTCGCCACTAGCTTGGGCGCACTCGCCGCGTGCGCGAGCGCGATCTGTCCGATGGCCTGCAACGCCTGCGCGAGTGCGGCCGCGTCGCGACTGGCGCCGGCGATATCCAGTCGCAGCAGCGCGAGCTTGTCGCGTTCCTGCGGCAGGTTCGCCGACGCCTGATCGATCAACGCGAGCGCAGCCGCAAACTTGTTTTGCTGGGCATGCGCGCGCACGGCCGCCAGCAGGCCATCGAAAGTCTCTGGAGCCGCGCTCATGCCGGCGCCTCGCGCAACTGCAACGAAACTTGCTTCTTGCCGCCGCCAAGCCATTGCCGGCCTACTTCGCGAAAGCCCTGGCGCGCATGAAAGCGCGCCGAAGCGGGATTGGGCGGATCGAGATCGAACTCGCAGGCGACGCATACGATGCGCTGCGCACGCGCGAAGGCGAACAGATCATCGTAAAGCCGCGCGCCGAGCCCATGACCTTGCTGCGCGCCCGCGACGACGACGCGATCGATGTAAAGAAACTCGGCGTAGTGCGCGGCGAACCAGCGGTAATTCGGACTGTCGTAGGCCGCGCCTTCGCGCAACGCAAGCAGGAACGCCGCGACCACGCCGCGGATTTCGATGACGCGGTGATACGCGGCCATCTCATGCAACGCGCGCAATCGCGCCGCATCGAGCGGGCTCAGGAAATGCACCGACTCGGCATTGAGTGCAAGGATCGCATCGAAGTCCGCGGCGACGGGGTCGCGGATCGCAAAATCCGACAGCACGTTATTCCTCGCGCGTCACGCGCAGCACTTCGTCGACGGAAGTCGTGCCGGCGAGACACTTGCGCCAGCCATCGGCGAGCATCGCCGGCGTGCGTGTGCGCGCATGCGCTTCGAGTTCGGCTTCGGCCGCGCTAGCGTGGATCAGGCGGCGCAGCGTGTCGTCGACGCCGACGAACTCGTAGATGCCGGTGCGGCCCTTGTAGCCGGCGTGGCGATTGCCCGACGCGGCGGCGCGATACAGCGTCGCTTGCATATCTGGCGCTTGTCCGAATGCGGCAAGCTCGCGCGCGCTGGCCGAATACGCCTCGCGCGTCGCCGGATCGAGCACACGCACGAGACGCTGCGCGAGCACGCCATTGAGCGAGGACGAGAGCAGGAACGGTTCCACGCCCATGTCGCGCAGGCGCGTCACCGCGCCGACCGCGGAATTCGTATGCAGGGTCGATAAAACCAGATGACCGGTGAGCGAGGCCTGTATCGCGATCTGCGCGGTTTCGAGATCGCGGATTTCGCCGACCATCACGACGTCGGGATCTTGGCGCAGGATCGCGCGCAAGCCGCGCGCGAAGGTCATCTCTACCTTGGTGTTGACCTGGGTCTGACCGACGCCGTCGATGTAGTACTCGATCGGATCCTCGACCGTCATGA
>CAZDWH010000112.1:0-10275 GCA_964509025.1 uncultured Rhodanobacteraceae bacterium | reverse complement strand
TGGCACATAAAAAGGCAGGCGGCAGTACCCGTAACGGCCGCGACTCGAACCCGAAATACCTCGGCGTGAAGATTTACGGTGGCGAAGCCGTCGAAGCCGGCAACATCATCGTGCGTCAGCGCGGCACCCAGTTCCATCCGGGCGCGGGCGTCGGCCTCGGTCGCGACCACACCCTGTTCGCGCTGGTCGACGGCAAGGTCGAGTTCGGCGTGAAGGGTCCGCAGAGCCGTCGTACGGTGAGCGTGGTCAAGGCGTAAGCTTTCCAGCATCATTGTTTCGACAGAGCCCGGCCTCGCGCCGGGCTTTTCGTTTCCGCAAGATCGTTGTTGCTTTATTCTCGTCAAACCGGATTCCTGCTCGACCAGCTTCGCTGTTGAGGAGCGCCTTGCGGGATGACGGCCAACATTGGTTCGCAATCCCGCCTATGAAATTCGTCGACGAAGCCGAAATCACCGTCCACGCCGGCAACGGCGGCAGTGGCTGCGTGAGTTTCCGGCGCGAGAAATCCATTCCGTTCGGCGGTCCCGATGGCGGCAATGGCGGCGATGGCGGTAGCGTCTGGCTGATCGCGGACGAGGGGCTCAACACCCTGGTCGATTTTCGTCACGAACGCGCGTTCCGTGCGCAGCGTGGCGAGAACGGCATGGGCCGCCAGATGGCGGGCAAGGCGGGCGACGATCACACGATCCGCGTGCCGGTCGGCACCGCGGTGATCAACGTCGATACCGACGAGCTGATCGGCGACCTGACCCAGCACGGTCAGCGCCTCAAGGTCGCTCAGGGCGGCCACGGCGGCGCCGGCAACGTCAACTTCAAGAGTTCGGTCAATCGCGCGCCGCGCAAGGCGACGCCAGGCACCGAAGGTGAGGTGCGCGAGCTGCGCCTCGAACTGAAGGTGCTTGCCGACGTCGGCCTCCTTGGTTTTCCGAATGCGGGGAAATCGACTTTCATACGCGCCGTCTCGGCGGCGACACCGCGTGTCGCGGACTATCCATTCACCACGCTGCAGCCGCATCTCGGCGTGGTGCGCATCGGCACCGACCAGAGCTTCGTCATCGCCGATATCCCGGGCCTGATCGAAGGCGCGGCGGAAGGCGCCGGGCTTGGCATCCAGTTCTTGAAGCACGTGTCGCGCACGCGCGTGTTATTGCATCTGGTCGACATGGCGCCGCTCGACACGGAGATCGATCCGGTCGAGCAGGTGCGCGCGATCGAGGCCGAGCTCGAGAAATTTGACGCGGCGTTGCTCGAACGCCCGCGCTGGCTCGTGTTCAACAAAGCCGATCTGCTGCCCGAAGACGAGCGCCAGAAACTCGCCAAGGCGCTCGTGCGCAAGCTCAAGTGGAAGGAGCCCTGGTTCGTCGTGTCGGCGATCTCACGAGAGGGCACCTGGCCGGTGTGCCTGAAGATCCAGGACTTCTTCGATCGTCTCAAAGCCGAGGCTGCGGAAGAGCAGCAGAGCGAAGACGCCTGATGCGCATCGCGCAGGCAACAAAAAAGCCGGCTCGCGCCGGCTTTTTCAGGGTCAATCAAGAATGCAGCTTACGCCAGCGCCTTGATATGCGCCGACAGACGGCTCTTGTGGCGAGCGGCCTTGTTCTTGTGGATCAGGCCACGGCTCGACTCGCGGTCGAGCACCGGCTCGGCGGCCTTGTAGGCGGCTTCGGCGGCGCCCTTGTCTTTCGCGGCGATCGCGTTGACGACCTTCTTCACGGCAGTGCGCAGCGCCGAGCGCGCGCTCGAATTGCGGGCGTTGCGCTTGACGGCCTGACGCGCACGCTTCTTCGCGGATTTGATGTTAGCCAAGGTAAAACTCCAGACGTAAATGAAACTGTTGTTGTGATGAAACCCGCGAAAGGAGCAGCGGAAATCGGGGGCGGAAAAAGGGGCGTAATTGTAGGTCGCGCGCGGAGTTACGTCAATGTTTCAATGCGGGGGCGGGCGCAATGAAGACCCCCAGCCTGTTGCGCTCGATGTTCTCGTTCAGCGCGATGACCTTCATCTCGCGCCTGTTGGGGCTGTGGCGTGAAGTCGCGATCGCCGGCGTGTTCGGCACGAGCTGGATGACCGACGCGTTCTGGGTTGCGTTTCGCATCCCGAATTTCATGCGCCGGCTGTTCGCGGAAGGCTCGTTCTCCACGGCCTTCGTGCCGGTGCTGACCGAGGTCAAGCAGGCGCGGTCGCACGAGGAGCTCAAGGCTTTCGTTGGCCGCATCTCCGGCACGTTGGGCGTCGTGTTGTCGGTGGTGACGCTGATCGGCGTCGGCTTTGCGCTGCTTGCCATGCACTACTGGCCGAGCGCGTGGGTAGACGAACCGGAGAAATTTCGCCTTACCAACCAGTTGCTCAGCATCACGTTCCCGTTCCTGATGCTCGTTTCGCTGACGGCGCTGGCCGGCGGCGTGCTGAACAGCTTCCACCAGTTCGCGCTGCCTGCAGTCACGCCAGTGGTGATGAACCTGTGCATGATCGCCGCCGCGTATTGGCTCGCGCCGCATTTTGAGGTGCCGGTCGAAGCCCTGGCCTGGGCCATCCTGATCGCAGGTGCGGTGCAACTGATCCTGCAATTTCCGGCGCTGGCGAAACTGGACCTGCTCGCCGCGCCGCGCTGGGCATGGTCCCATCCGGACGTACGACGTGTGCTGAAACTCATGTTGCCGACGCTGTTCGGCTCGTCGGTCGCGCAGGTGAATCTGCTGCTCGATACTTTCATCGCGTACTACCTGATCGACCGTTCGCAGACCTGGCTCAATCTTTCCGATCGTTTGCTGGAATTCCCGCTCGGCATCTTCGGTGTCGCGCTCGGAACGGTGATACTCCCCAGCCTGTCGCGCCATCACGTCAATACCGACCATGCCGGTTTCTCGCGCGCGCTGGATTGGGGCTTGCGCACGACGCTGCTGATTTCGATCCCGGCGATGCTCGGCCTTGTGTTGCTGGCCAAGCCGATCGTCGCAACATTGTTCCTGCACGGTCGCTTCAATGCGCATGACGTCGATATGGTCGGCCTCTCCGTCGCAGCGCTGAGTTTCGGCCTGCCGGCGTTCGCACTGGTCAAGGTCGTGTTGCCCGCGTTCTACGCACGCCAGGACACGCGCACGCCGGTGCGTGCGGGCATTGCAGCGATGATCGCGAACATGGGCTTGAATCTGTTATTCGTTGGCGGGCTGTTCCTGTTCTGGAGCGAGCATGCCGGTGCCGGCGGCGATCTGCTTGCGCGCATCGCCGCGATTCCAGGTTTGCACATGGGCATCGCGCTCGCGAGCAGTGTCGCGAGTTATCTCAACCTGTGGCTGCTATGGCGCGCGTTGCGCAGTGATGGGATCTATCAGCGCGAACCGGGTTGGACCGCGCATTTGTGGCGTCTCGCTTCCGCCTGCGTGGTGATGGTTGGTGTAGTAGTCGCGGGGCTGTATCTGTGGCCGGACTGGGTTACGACGCCGATTCTGTCGCGGGCGCTGCATCTCGGCGCAATCGTCGCCGCCGCCGGTATGGTCTATGTTGGCGCCCTCTATGCGGGCGGCTTGCGCCTGCGCGATCTGCGCGGGGTTTGAGGTTTGTGCAGCGCAGCGCAACGGCTATACTCGCTGCAATGACTCGGATTTCGCGGGATGTCACGGGGCCAGTCTTGGCCGCGCGTGGTAGCGTGGTTTGCATCGGCGCTTTCGATGGCATGCATTTGGGCCATCGCGCCGTGCTTGCGCGCGTGTGCGAACGCGCGCGTGAGACAGGCTGGGCTTCGGTCGCCGTGAGTTTCGAGCCTTTGCCGCGCGAGTTTTTCGCACATGCGCGCAAAGTGCCGAGGTTATCGTCGCCGCGCGAGAAGATCGCGCAGTTCGGCGCAGCGGGCATCGATCGCTTGTTGTTGCTGCGCTTCAATACGGCACTGTCGGCGATGCCGGCGCAGGAATTCGTCGAGCGCGTACTGGTTGCGCGCTTGAACGCGAAGGAAGTGTGGGTGGGCGAGGGCTTCCGTTTCGGTCACGCGCGTGGCGGCGATCTCGCCTTGCTGCAGCGTCTGGGATTGGAGCACGGCTTCAGTGCGAACGCGCTGGCGCCGGTCAATGTGGAAGGCGAGCGCGTATCGAGTTCGGCGATCCGCGAGGCGCTCGCCGGCGGCAGTTTCGAGGTCGCGGCGCACTGGCTCGGCCGGCGCTTCGCGATCGGTGGGCATGTGGTGCGCGGCCAGCAGCTCGGGCGCAAGCTCGGCTATCCGACCGCGAATCTGCGTCTCGGCCGGCGCACTTCGCCGGTCGAAGGCATCTTCGCCGTCAAGGTACACGGAGTGCGAGATACGGCGATGCCGGGCGTGGCAAGCCTCGGCATCCGCCCGACCGTGAACGGCAAGGAGCCGCTGCTCGAAGCGCATCTGTTCGACTTCGACGGCGACCTGTACGGCAAGCGTATACAAGTGGAATTTGTGGAAAAGCTGCGCGACGAGGAAAAATTTCCCGACCTCGACGCGATGGTGAAGCAGATCGACCGTGATGCCGCGCAGGCACGGGCGATTCTTGGCTGCTGATTTTTAAACAATTTTTAAGTCGCCGCACGACGGTGGCGACTGGAGTACTGAAGTGAGCATCGACTACAAGAACACGATCAACCTGCCGCAAACCGATTTTGCGATGAAGGCCGACCTCGCCAAGCGCGAGCCGGCGATGCTGGCCGAATGGGAGAAATCCCGGCGCTACGAGGAAATCCAGCAGCACACGGCGAAGCGCGAGCACGCCTTTATCCTGCACGATGGGCCGCCGTACGCGAACGGTGCGATCCATCTCGGCCACGCGGTCAACAAGATTTTGAAGGACATTGTGGTCAAGTCGAAGCTGATGGCAGGCCTGCGCTCGCCGTACGTGCCAGGCTGGGACTGCCATGGTCTGCCGATCGAAGTCGCGGTCGAGAAGAAAGTCGGCAAGGTCGGACAGAAGGTCGACGCGGCCGAGTTCCGCAAGCTGTGCCGCGAATACGCGCTCAAGCAGATCGATTTGCAACGCACCGACTTCAAGCGTCTCGGTGTGCTCGGCGACTGGGATCATCCGTACCGCACGCTCGACTTCAAATTCGAGGCCGACGAAATCCGTGCGCTCGCGAAGATCGTCGCGAACGGCCATCTCGTGCGCGGCGACAAGCCGGTGTACTGGTGCTTCGATTGTGGCTCGGCGCTGGCCGAGGCGGAGATCGAATACCAGGACAAGCAATCGCCTGCGATCGACGTGGCCTACGATGCGCTCGATCCGAAGGCGCTCGCGGCAAAGTTCGGCGTGACGGTCAACGATGGCGACATCGTTGCGGTGCCGATCTGGACGACGACACCGTGGACGCTGCCTGCGAGTGTGGCGGTTACGCTCGGACCGGACATCGACTATGTGCTGTTCGAGGGTCCGGCCCGCAATGGCAAGCGCGTGCTGCTGGTCGTCGCTGAAGCGTTGCTCGAAAAAGCGAGCAAGCGCTATGGTATCGAGAACGCGGCAGCGCTCGGACATATCAAGGGTGCCGGACTCGACCTGCTCAAGCTGCGCCATCCGTTCTACCAGCGCGAGATTCCGCTGATCGTCGGCGACCACGTCACGACCGAAGACGGCACCGGCGCCGTGCACACCGCGCCGAGCCACGGCGTGGAAGACTTCGCGGTCGCGCGCGAATACGGCATCGCTGGTGTCAATCCGCTTGGACCGAACGGCGTATATCTGCCGGACACGGAACTCTTCGCGGGACAGTTCATCTGGAAGGCCAACGACGCGATCATCGAACTCTTGCGCGAACGCGGTGTACTGCTCGCGGCCGAGAAGATCACGCACAGCTATCCGCATTGCTGGCGACACCGCACGCCGGTGGTGTTCCGCGCCACGCCGCAATGGTTTATTGGCATGGAAACCAAGGGCCTGCGTGCCGACGCGCTCAAGGCGATCCGCGACGATGTCGACTGGTATCCGGCCTGGGGCGAGGAGCGCATCTACGGCATGATCAAGGATCGCCCCGACTGGTGTATCTCGCGTCAGCGCACCTGGGGCGTGCCGATCGCGCTATTCGTGCACAAATCCACAAGTGCACCACATCCGCGCAGCGTGGAACTGATGGAGCAGGTCGCACAGCGCGTCGAGAAAGACGGCGCCGACGCATGGTACGCGCTCGATCCGCGCGAGCTGCTCGGTGCGGAAGCGGACGACTACGTCAAGGTCACTGATATTCTCGACGTTTGGTTCGATTCGGGCACGACGCACTTCTGCGTGCTCGATCAACGCCCCGAGCTTGCGCGCAGGCCGGGTGACAAGGTTATGTATCTCGAAGGTTCGGATCAGCACCGCGGCTGGTTCCATTCCTCGCTGCTGACCTCGGTCGCCATGCACGGCAAGGCGCCGTACGACGAAGTGCTGACGCACGGCTTCACCGTCGATGCGCAGGGCCGCAAGATGTCGAAGTCGCTCGGCAACGGCATCGAACCGCAGGACGTGATGAAGAACTACGGCGCCGACATCCTGCGCCTGTGGATCGCCTCGGCTGACTACCGCAACGAGATGGCCCTGTCGGACGAGATTCTTAAACGCGTCGCCGATGCATATCGCCGCATCCGCAACACTGCGCGTTTCCTGCTCGGCAATCTGGCTGGCTTCGATCCGGCCAAAGACCTCGTGCCGGTCGAGAAATCGCTGCTGCTCGATCAGTGGGCGGTGCAGCAGACCTACGATGTGCAACAGGCGGTGGTCGCCGCGTATGCGCGTTACGACTTCCCCGACATCGTTCAGCGCATCCAGAATTTCTGCACGAACGAATTGGGTTCGCTGTATCTCGACATCACGAAAGACCGTCTCTATACGATGCAGCCGGACAGCCACGGCCGGCGCAGCGCGCAGAGTGCGATGTATCGCATCCTCGAAGCGCTGGTGCGCTGGCTCGCGCCGATCCTGTCGTTCACTGCGGAGGAAATCTGGCCGCACATCCCGTCCAAGAGCGGCCCGGACAAGCGCGACACGTCGGTAATGTTCGAGACGTTTTACGACGGACTTGCGGCGACGCAGGGCTCGCCCGAGCAGCGCAAGTTTTGGTATGACGTACTTGGAATTAGGGGCGTTGTTTCGAAACTTCTCGAGAATATGCGCAATGCTGGCGATATCGGCTCGTCTCTCGAAGCAGAAGTCACAGTACATGCCGATTCCAATCTGCGCGCTCGACTTGAAAGATACGCACCAGAGCTGCGCTTTTTCTTCATCACTTCGGGCGTATCGCTTGCTGAGCTGGAGCCGATTCCATCGAATGCCCTCGGTATCGAAGTCGATGGCGTCGACTCCTGGGTTTCCGCGCGGCACAGCGACGATAAGAAATGCATCCGCTGCTGGCATTACCGTGCCGATGTCGGCACGCGTGCAGAGCATCCGGAAATCTGCGGCCGCTGCGTGTCGAATCTGCCGGATGGTCCGGGCGAACAGCGGCTGTATTTCTGATGTCGCCTCAATCTCAAGGTTCGACGCGGGCCAGTGCCTTGCCGTGGCTCGCGCTGTCACTCGCCGTGATCGCGCTCGATCAGCTGAGCAAGTTTTTCGTGTTGCAGAACCTGCAGCCGTATGCGCCACAGGCGGTGATTCCCGGTCTGCTCAACTGGACGCTCGCGTTCAACACCGGCGCGGCTTTCAGCTTTCTGCACGATCAGGGTGACTGGGCGCGTTGGTTGTTCAGCGCGCTCGCGATCATCGTCAGCTCGGTGCTGACACACGCGCTCGCCAAGCTGCCGCGCGGCGATTGGCGCAACGCTTTGCCGTTTACACTCATCATTGGCGGCGCGCTCGGCAATCTGATCGATCGCCTGCGCTTCGGCCGTGTCACGGATTTTATAGAAGTATACTGGCGCGACTGGTCGTTCCCGGCGTTCAACGTGGCCGACTCAGCAATCACCGTCGGTGCCATGCTGCTGCTGTGGTTCTGGTTGTTTGGCCACGGTGACAAGAAAGCGGGATAATTGGGGTATGGAAATCCTGCTCGCCAACCCCCGCGGTTTCTGCGCCGGTGTCGACCGCGCCATCGAAATCGTCGAGCGCGCGCTCGAATCTTTCGGCGCGCCGATCTATGTGCGCCACGAAGTCGTGCACAACAAGTTCGTTGTGGACGGCCTGCGCGCGCGTGGCGCGATTTTCGTCGATGAAATCGACGAGGTGCCGGACGGTGCCACGGTGATTTTCAGCGCGCATGGGGTCTCGCAGGTGGTACGCGCGCAGGCACGCGCACGCGAGTTGCGTGTGTTCGACGCGACTTGTCCGCTCGTGACCAAGGTGCATATCGAAGTCGCGCGCTACGCCAAGAGCGGTTATGACGTCGTGCTGATCGGCCACGCTGGCCATCCTGAAGTCGAAGGCACGCTGGGGCAGTGGGATAACGCGGGAGCGACCGGAGCGATCCATTTGGTGGAGACACCCGAGGACGTCGCGCATCTCACGCCGACGAATCCAGAGAAACTCGCTTATGTGACGCAGACCACGCTTTCGGTCGACGACACCAAGGCCGTGATCGATGCGCTGCGTGCGAAATTTCCCGCTGTCGCCGGACCACGCCACGACGACATCTGCTATGCCACGCAGAACCGCCAGGACGCAGTGCGCAAGCTCGGCCAACAATGCGATCTCGTTCTAGTCGTCGGCTCGCCCAACAGTTCCAATTCAAACCGCCTGCGCGAGCTGGCCGAGAAACAGGGCGTGCCCGCGCACCTGATCGATGGCGCCGACGATATTGATCGCGTCTGGCTGGAAGGCAAGTCGCGCATAGGCGTTACCGCGGGCGCTTCGGCGCCGGAAAGCCTCGTACAGGGTGTCGTCGCGCGCCTGCGCGAATGGGGCGGGATCGCTGTGCAGGAGTTGGTCGGAGACCCCGAAAATGTGACTTTTGCGCTGCCGAGGGAACTCAGGATTCTTGTGCGCTAGACTCGAAACAGTCTGCCAGATCGGGTATTCCGGCGCTAACGCCCCTCAAACCGCGTTTCGACTTCTGCCAAAGCTGTCACCAGCAATCCGATGCGGAAGCGGTGCGTGTGCCTTTCTGGTCCAGTGAGAGAGCTCCACACTTGGTATCACGACTCAGCTGCGCATTGATCGGAGTAGCTCTGATGACGTACGTCGTGGCTGTCAGGGTCGGGGCACTGTAACTATAGTTAGTCCCAGTCTGATTGTTGGCCGCGCACTCCATGGCCGAAACAGGATTGGCTACCCCGGCGGCATTCTGGTCATAGCGCAGATTGGTTGTGTAATACCGCTCCATATAGTTCGAGTAAGTCGAAAGGCAGGCCTCACCTGCCCTTCGATTGCTCTTGGTAATGTAGGCGACGTACGAGGGATAGGCCAGCGTTGCCAGTATGGCGATGATGGCAACCACGACCATCAATTCGAGCAACGTAAACCCCCGCGCTGACGGGAGCGCGCGCGAAGGGAAAGTCATCAGGGTGGGGGGGCGCCGTTTGTTCATGGTCGAGATGGTCGTGGTCATGGGATAACGATTTCCTGCCAGGATACACGCCCGGTGCCGCCGGACGAAGCCGCTGTCTTGAGGCTCGACGTACTGCCATTATCGAAGCTGACGAGCATGTCCACGCCGACGAAAATCGGTGCGTTGGGCAGCGACGAGAAACCAACGCCGGCAGCTGGTACTTTTTGACCATTGGACAGCGTAATCATGTCGCTGCTGTTGATGTTGCCGTCGGCGTTGGTGTCGAAGAATCCGGTTGTCGGATTGGTGCCGGTGAAGGGATCCACCGCCATGATCCAGCCAGTGCCGGCAGGATTGCAGGGATCGTTCGTGGCGGCCGACGCCGGAATACGGGTCGTCCCGACCAGCAAGTTGCCCTGCAATATGTTGGGAACGACCATGCGTTCACCCTCGGCCGTTGGCGTCGGAGTGGCCGGTTTCAGGAAGTTCATATACCAGCCATTCTTGCCGCTCATGTCGCTGCTGCTCGGCTTCGCCGTGACGGCGCGCACTCCCAGCGCGGAAGCGGTTGTGTCCTGTTGCGCGATGATCGATCTTTGCACAAGGTTGGTAAGGCCGCTGGTGGTCACGTCGCCGCCACCGGGGGAATTCTGCACGATTAAGGCATACCAGCTTTGCTTATCCGTATTGGTGGTGTCGGTCTGGGTCAGGTATTTGCCCGTGCCGAAGAACACCCAGACAGCATGGGTGGTCGGATTCAGGCCTGCGATCGTACCGCCGGTGATCGGCTGCGCCTTAGTGCCGTCGCTGGTGGTGAACAGATTGTTGCCGCTGGCGCTCGGCGTAGGTGTATAGGTTGTGCCACTACCT
>CAZDWH010000111.1:0-10512 GCA_964509025.1 uncultured Rhodanobacteraceae bacterium | reverse complement strand
GGCGGCATCATCATCATCGACTTCATCGACATGACCGACGCCGAGCACAAGCGCCAGGTGCTGCGCATGCTCGAAAAATCGCTCGCGCACGATCACGCCAAGACCACCGTGTACGAGATGTCCAATCTTGGCCTGGTCGAAATGACGCGCAAGCGTACGGTCGAGAGCCTCGAACGGCAGTTGTGCGAGCCGTGTCCGGCCTGCGAGGGCCGCGGCAGTGTCAAGACTGCGGAGACCGTGACCTACGAAATCTTTCGCGAGATCACGCGCGCGGTGCGCCAGTTCGATGCGGAGAAGCTGCTCGTGCTCGCGGCGACACGCGTGGTCGGACGCATCCTCGACGAGGAATCGGCCGCGGTGGCGGAGCTCGAAGAGTTCACCGGCAAGACGATCCGCTTCCAGGCGGAAGAGCACTACGCGCAGGAGCAGTACGATGTCGTGCTGCTTTAGTAGCGGGACCGCGCGATGATCCGCCGCGTCCGCCTGTGGCTCTCGGGCCTGTTCGCGCTCGGCGTGATCCTGCTCGGCCTTGCCATCGGGGTGACCCAGCTCGCGCTGCCGTGGGTCGTCGCGCATCCGGAAAAGATCGCGGCGACGCTGGCCGAGAAACTGCATCGTCCGGTCACGATCGACCGCGTCGATTCGCACTGGGAGCGCACCGGCCCTCTGCTCAATCTGACCGGCGTGCATCTCGGTGTCGCCAGCAACGATCCGGCCAGCGCCAATGCGCAGCCGCTGACGATCGCGAGTGCCGGACTCAAGCTCAATTTCTTCGCCTGGGCGCGGCGCAATGCGAGCTGGACCGAATTCCGCGTCGCCGGCGTCGACCTCGAGGTCGTGCGCGATGCCGCTGGCCACTGGTCCGTGCGCGGCATGGACGCCTCCGGCGGCGATCAGCGCGATGTCGACGACAATGCGTTGTTCGCGCTCGGCACGCTGGTGCTGCGCGACGTGCATCTAAGCTTCGACGATGTGCCGAACGATCGCCACAACAAGTACAAGACCGACGAACTGCGAGTGCTCAACCGCGGCGACCAGCATCGCCTGCTGAGCCGCGTGGTCTGTGTCGACACCAATTCGCCGCCGATCGATGTCGTGATCGAATACAACAGCCGCGATCGTTCCGGTCGCGCCTACGTGGGCGGCAACGGACTCGATGTCGCCAACCTGCAGCGCGGCTATCCGTCCAAGGGGCTCGTGGCGAACAGTGGCAAGGGCCGTGTGCAGCTGTGGGCGACGCTGCGCGGCAACGAGCTGGACGAAGTGCGCGCCGAGGTCGACTTCAGCGATCTCGTGCTGACGACGGGCACGTCGATCGCGCTCGACGCGAACCGCGACATCCTGCCGCATATCGGCATCGATCGCGCCAGCTTCGGCGCGCGCTGGCGGCGCGAAGACGACGGCTGGAGTGCGGATATCGCCGATCTTGCGATCACGCGCCAAGGCGTGCAGACCACCCCGGGCGCGCTGCACCTGCGCGCACGCGGTGGCGGCGAAATGCCGGAATACCACGTGCAGGCCGACACGCTCGACGTCGGCGCGTTCGCCAGTGTGGCGATGCTGGTTGACGCGCTGCCGCCGGGCGCGCGGCGCTGGCTCTATGCGGGCAATCCCGAAGGCGTCCTGACGCCGGCGCGGTTGCGCTACACAAGCAAGCAGGATTTCGACGTCCTCGGCCCGTTTGACCCCCTCGGATGGCCTTCCTATGCGCGCATTCCGAGCGTCAGCGGATTTTCCGGCACGCTGTATGGCGACCAGGATGCGGTCAGCGTCGATCTGCCGCGGCACAACGCGGTCGCGGTATCGGTGCCGAAAGTGTTTCGCCAGCCGCTCGAATTCTCCGAACTGTCGGGCACGATCGCCGCGTACCGCACCGACGACGCCTGGCGCATCGAAACCGATGCGCTGACATTCGAGGGCGCGACGCCGGGCAAGGAATTCGGCGGCGAAGCACGCGGCGCGGTGGAGATCCAGGACGATGGCAGCAAGCCGCTGCTCGATCTCGCCGCGGTCGTCACGCACGGTGAGGTGCCGGCCTCGCACCTGTTCTGGCCGATCAATGTCATGCCGCCGCCGGCCGTGAACTGGCTCGATCGCGGACTCGACGCGGGCAAGCTCGTATCCGGGCGCGCAGTGTTCCGCGGCGATCTCGACGACTGGCCGTTCCGCAACAACGCGGGCCGCTTCGAGGCGCTGACCGAGATCGACGACCTGCGCTTGAAGTATCTGAATGACTGGCCGGCCGCCGAGCACGTGCACGCGACCGCGAATTTCGTCAACACGAGCCTGCATCTCGATGCCGCCGGTGGAAGTATACAAAATAACAAAGTAAACACGGCCGTCGGCGAGATTCCCGACCTTGGCGATGGACCGCTCGATCTGACGATCGGCGCGCAGGGCGGTGGGCGCGATCTGCTCGGGTTTGTCCGCGCGTCGCCGCTCGGCACGCACTTCGCCGCGCCGCTGCAGGGCGTCGACATTACCGGGCAGGGCAAGGTCGAGGTGAAGCTGCACCTGCCGTACAAGCACATCGAGGACTACACGCTCGACGGCACGGCGCAGCTCACGCAGGCCGATCTGATCGACCCGAAATACGCGTTGCGCTTCGACAATGCAGCGGGACCGGTGCGCTTCAACCGTTCCGGTTTTTCGGCCGATGCGCTCGCCACGACGTTCCGCGGCAAGCCGGCGAAGTTCTCGCTGGCCGCGGGCGGCTATGTCGGCGACAACCGTCACGTGGTCGAGGGCAGGGTCGAAACGCGCCTGCCGGTACGCGACGTACTGAGCTACGCACCGGCACTGAACGACTATCAAAAGTATACTTCCGGCGATGCTGACTGGATCGCGCTGTTCAGCGTCGACCATGACGCACCCGACAGCCGCGGCCAGCGCCTGACCTTGACCTCGGACCTGCGCGGCGTCGCGGTCGATCTGCCCAAGCCGATGCAGAAATCGGCGGCAAGCGCGCTGCCGTTGAGCCTCACACTGACGCTGCCGTTCATCGGCGCGGATATGGACCTGCGCCTCGGCGACCTGCTGCGCATGCGCGGACGTCTGCCGGCGCCGGCGGCGCCATTCGTCGGCTTGGTCGATTTCGGCAGCGGCGCGACCGCGCCGGCGTCGGCGTTGCCGAAGTCGGGCGTTGTGGTCGGCGGCGTCGCGCCGGAAATCGATCTCGCCGGCTGGACCGATTTCGCCTCGACCGGCACCAGCGGCAGCGACGGCAGTCTGATCGAACGCGTCGCGTTGCGCACGCCGACCCTGCTCGCGTGGGAGCGTTCGTTCGGCGAAGGCGAAGTGAAGCTGACGCCGGGACCAGAGGCGATCGAGGTCGTGTTCGACGGAGCGAACATCGCCGGCACGGTCAATGTGCCGCGCAAGGATCTGCGTCAGCGCGGCGTCAGCGCCGATTTGAAGCGCCTGTACTGGCCCGCGTCGCCCGAGCCCGAGCCGGGTGCCGCGGTCACCGACGATACGCAGTCGCTGCTCAATCCCGCCAACGTGCCGCCGCTGCACGTGCGCATCGGCGATTTCCATCTCGGCAAGGCGGTATACGGTGCGGCGACGGTCGAGAGCGTGCCGATCGCGAACGGCATGCACTTCGATCAAGTTACTTCGCACTCGAACAATATCGACATGCGCGCTCATGGCGACTGGACCCTGCGCGAGGGCAAGTATCACCGCTCGACTTTCGGCATCGACCTGTCTGCGCAGGATCTCGGCAAGATGCTCGACGCGCTCGGCTATGCGGGCGTTGTCGATGGCGGGCGCATCGTCGCGCACATCGATGCGAGCTGGGCCGGCACGCCGTCGAATTTCGCGATCAACAAGATCAATGGCGGCGCGCTGCGCGTGAACATCGCCGAGGGGCGCATTCCCGATTTCGACATTGGCGCTGGACGCATCGCCGGACTGCTCAATCTCGCCGCGATCCCGCGCCGTCTCGCCTTCGACTTCGGCGACCTGTTCAACAAGGGCTACTCGTTCGACTCGATCGTCGGCACGTTCTCGTTGCACGACGGCTACGCCTACACCGAGAATCTCGAAGTGAAGAGCCCTTCCGCGGACATGCGCCTCAAGGGCAGCATGGGCTTGAAGACGCGCGACTGGGATCAGATCGTCGAGGTCACGCCGCACGTCGGCGGCACGTTGATGATCGGCGGCGCATTGATCGGCGGCCCGGTCGGCGCAGCGGCGGGCGCACTTGCCGGCGCAATCCTGAAGAACCCGATCAATGCGGCGACGCGCGCCGAGTACAAGGTCACCGGCAGCTGGGACAAGCCGGTGATCGCCAAGGTGTCGAACGCGCCGAAGGCACCCGTCGCTCCGCATGGTGGCACGCAGAAAGCAGCGACCGGGGAGGCGGCGGCGCGCTGAATTTCGCGGTTACGGAACGTGGCTGGCGGTGCCACCCTTCGTTCGCATGCTTGCTACGAATTGGGAGTTCTGTGCCAGGTCTCCGGTCGCCACCAGCGCGGTGGCAGTGCGACGCTGTCGAGGTCGAGATTGTCGTCGAGACGAACGGCACGCGTACGCAGCGCGGCGAGCCAGCTTGCGAATTTTTGTTCTTCCCAGGTGTACTGGCTGCCCCATCCATTTTTTAGATCGAGCGGGCCCAGCCGCGGCCTTTGCGCGCGCATGCGCGCGAGTGCCGCGATCGGATCGCAATACTTGAAGTGGAGGTTGAGCAACTCATCGCGCGGCGGCAAGCGCACGCGTCCGCTCGGTCTGGCGCTGTGGCGTCCGACCGCATAATCGATCTCGGCTATAGCATTCGGATCGAATACGGCGAGTTTGTTCGAGAAGATATTCGGAGTGCCCCACCATGGCGGCGATTGCTCCGGCGGGGCCGGCGGCAGCACTTCGAAGCCGACGCCTGGCAGCACGGTATGGCCGATGCCGCGACAGCGCTGCAGATATCCGAGGATATCGCGGTGCCGGACAAACTCGTCGATGTTGACGACGACCACCCAGTCGGCTTCACCCCGACTTTCCTTCCATGCATGGTTGTAGAGATCGAGCAGAGAAAGCACGATCGACTCGGGGTGCGAACGTACGAGTCGTCGCAGCGTGACGCGTTCATGCCGCGTCAATCGTTCGATGCTGCCGTCGTCCGACCCGTCGTCGTAGATGCAATAACGGGTTACCCAGGGATCGTAGTGCGCAAAAAAGGCATCGAGGCGATCGGCTTCGTTCCAGCAGGCCGCATAGAGGTGGACGATCACGCGGTTGCCTGCTCCGAGAGCGCGACACGCAATGCGGTGCGTTGTTGTTCGAGCGCGGACGCCGATGCGCCCGCCCAATACGCCAGCCGCTTGCGCGCCGCCACAACGGCCATCGCCAGAGCAGAGCCATCGTGCGCCAGGCCGCGATGAAAACTGCGCGCCAGAAGTGCCGCGGTCGAACCCAGCGCGACATAGCGCGCGTAGACGAGATCGCTAGGAATCGGCAGCGAATCATCGTCGACGCGACCGATGCCTCCGATGCCGAAGCGTATCCCCGCGTCACGCAGTAGGGCGCAGGCAAACTCCAGTCTGGGATGAAGCAGCGCTTCAAAGCGATTGCGCAGGCCCCAGCCCAGGCCGAGATCGTTCAAGCCGAAGTGCACTTCGGTCAATCCACCGATCGCAGCAATCGCCTGCATGTCTTCGATCGCCTGCGACATCTCCACCAGCGGCACCAGGCGGGCGCGGCCGGCGATCGTGTTCAAGGCCATGCGCACGTCATCCGCATGGCGGAACGCCGGCAACATGATCACCTTTGCGCCGGCCCTCAACAGGCGTTCGGCTTCTGCCGGCCATTCCGCGTGCGGCGGATTGCTGCGCACGAACAGATCGGCGCCGCGCAATACAGCTGCGATTGCGGGAAGCTGGCTCTCGTCGTGGTCGCTGAGCCAGAGTTCCGCGCCCGGCTGGCGCTCGCGTTTGCCCAGCTTCTCCAGATCGAGGCCGATACGTTCGACCCCCGCGGCGTCGGCTTCCGCTGCCAATGCGGGGGAGGCGGTCCACAGCGTCAGCGCAAACGCTCCGGGTTCCCTATTCATGCTCGAAACGATAGGGAATCACATCGTTGTCGATGGGCAGGCGCCACTCGTCCGGGTTCTCATGCCGGTACGGCCGGTCGAACAGATTGACGAAGCTACTGCAGGCATGCGGCAGCATATTGGCGACGCCATGCCACAAACCGGGAGGCACGGCGACGAGATTGGGGCGCGCGGCGCCGAGAAACAGCACGTCGACCTGTCCGCGCGTCGCGGATTCGCTGCGCGGATCGAAGAGCACGAGCTTGATCATCCCTTCGACGACGGCGATGTGATCGGTCTGGGCCTCGTGTCGATGCCATGCGCTTATCGCCATGGGTTTCAGCGTGACGTAGATCGCGTGCTGCATCGCTGCAGTCGGCATGGCCCAGCCCGCGCTGAACAATTCAGTGGTCACGCCATTGCGGGTCACGATCGCCGGGCGATCGCGCACGCAGACACCCTCGATGAGACGGTCGAGAAGGCGTCCGTCGGCAGCGCGGTGAACGGGATCCTTGAAACCGGGAAACTGGTCGTTCATGCAAGATAGCGTAGTCGATTCCAGCGAGCTGCGTTCCACTCATTGCCGAAGCGGAATTCGGGGCATCGTTCGCCTAGTGGGCGATGCGCAGCACGAGCAGCGTCTGATCGTCCGTGCCGATCACGCCGCCCTGATGCGCCTGTACCGCACCGACCAGTATCGTGCACAGTGTCTGCGCCGAATCGGCGAGCGATGTTGCAATCAGTTCGCGCAAGCGCTCGATACCGAACTCCTGCCCCCGCGCGTCGCGCGCTTCGACGATGCCGTCGGTGTACAGCACGAAGAAGTCGCCGTTGCGCACGTCGTATAAGTTGTTGCGATACTCGTAGTCGCGCAGTACGCCGAGCGGAATCTGGTCGCCTTCGCCGAGCGCGATCACCGCATCGCCGCGTCGCTGCAGCAGTGGCGGATGTCCGGCCGACAGGAAGCTCAGCGTGCGCAAGTCGGGACGATAGTACGCCGCGAACAGCGTCATGAAATGTCCACGGTTGCGGCGCGAGAAGAAGTAGCGGTTGGCATAGCTGACCGCGGCCGCGGGCGGCGTGCCATCGCCGCCGCGATAGGTGCGCAAGATTGCGTCGAACTGCACGGCCTCGGCCGCAGCCGCGACTCCATGGCCGGAGACGTCGCCGACGAGCAGGCCCCAGATGTCGTTACCGTCCGGCGCAAAATCCGGTGGCGCGAATGGCGTCAGATTGCTGAGCTCGTAGTAGTCGCCCGCGGCGGTCGCGGCGGGTTGCCAATGCATGGCGTAGTCGAGCCCCGCGATCTGCGGGTTGTCGGGCAGCAGCAGTTTCTGAATGTCGGCGAGACCCTCGATCTCCTCGCGCTGCCGCTGCGTTTCTTGTGTCAACTCGCGCAGCGCAATCGGGCGCACTAGCAGGCTTGCGGCGAGATTCACGTGCAGCAGCATGCGCTCGAGATCGACGCGCGCAAAGCGCTGCGCAAGGGTCGAGCCGAAGGCGAGCCAGTGCGTGAGCTTGCCGTTGTTCGCCAGCGGAATCACGAGCACCGAAGCCGGCGCAAACAGCGCCTGTGCGAGCGGCAGGCCGCGCTCGGTCGGTGGCACCGCATGCGCGTGCGCGCATGCGCCCGTGACGAGGCGCGCCGCAAGCGCATCGTCGAACAATGGCAGCTGGCCGTGTTCGTTGACCGGATCGATATTCGCTACATGCTCGGTGCCGTCGGGGCCGATCAGGCCGGCGAGATGGCAGCGACCGGTCGCGTCATCGCCGACGAATAGCAGCGCGAGCGAGCATCCCGGAAAATCCGCATCGAAGTAAGCGTGCAAAGCAACAAGCGCCGCACGCGAGTCGGCATTGAAGGCGCTGAGCTTGAGTACGCGCTCGAAAATAGGTTCTGACATCGGGTGAATAAGGGAGCAAAAAATGGTTGGCCACGGATTACACGGATCGACACGGATTAAAGCACAGGCGTTTTAATATTCTTGCTCTATCCGTGTTGCTCCGCGTAATCCGTGGCCGATTGCTCTTGCGACTGCTCGCCGCGCAAGAGGCGCGTCTTCGCCGTCCAGGCCGCGGCTTCGTCCATCGGTTCGAGCGCGGCGAACTCGCCGGCGACGAGGGTCGCGATCGGCGCGCCGTCGCGATACAGCACGCGCGCGTTGGTCAAAGTCGGCAGTTTCACGCCGGCAACGAGGTGGCCGACGAGATTGAGCGGATCGGCGCCGCAGACGCCGACGAGAGTGCCGTCGCGCGGTTTCGCGCGCGCGCTGCGCAGCGGCGCGATCGCTTCGGGCAGGGCGAATTGCTCGCCGGTAAGTCCGGCGATAAAGCGCCCGCCGCGGATCTCACCGCGCGCTTCGAGGCGATGACAGCAACGCAACAGCTCACGCCAAGGCGGTAGCCATGGCGCTTCGCGTGCGAGCAGACGCCAGCAGATCACGCCGTAGCGCTTGAGCAGGGTGCGCACGAGGTGTTCGATCGTTTCCGCACTGTGCCTGGACGGATTCTTGTTCCTGGATGCATCGGGTTCCTGTACCGGGCGCCTCAGCAACGACCAGCGCCCCGCATCGGCGATGCCGAGCAGGGCGGTGCGGCGCCCGCGTCGGCGATTCGGCGTCGGACGCCGCGATGGCGGCACGAGCAGGGCGCGCAGGCCGGCGAAACTGTCCGAATTGATCAAGCCTGCCGCGACGAGTTCGGCCAGCGCGTCTTCGAGTTCGGTGTGCAAAAGGCGCGTCGCTGCGAGCAGCTCGTCGAAGAACGAGGCGCCGTGTTCGCGCAGCGCGTCGGCGACGGCCTGCGCGCGCGAGGACAGCGCAGGTGCGTTGGCCGGATCGCCGCCAAGCTCGCTCCAGGTACGCATATTGCGCCGCTGCAGCAGCACGATCGGCGTCGCACGCACGGGGCCGGCACCGGTGCGTGGGCGTGATGTGTCCACGTCCTCGCGCGCACGTGCGGGCTCGCGCAGGCGCGTCCACACAACGCGTCCGGCGAGGCAGAGGTCGTCGAGCCAGGAAATTTCATAACTCGCGACGCGTGCGGGCAGAATCTCGCTTTCCCACGCCGCGGCCGGCGCTTCGAAACCTTCGAGTTGCGCGAGCACCGCGACGAGCGCGTCCGGTCCAGTGACCTGGGTGCCAGGCGCGACGCGCTGCCACTCGAACAGAAAGCGCATGAAGTCGCGCGGCTCGACCGGCTCTATCTCGCGGCGCAGGCGCTTGATCGTGTAGCGGTGGATGCGCGCGAGCAGATGTCGCTCACACCATTCGATGGCGCTTGCGCCGCCACTGAAGCGGCCTTGCAGCACGAAACCCTCGCGCTCAAGCGCGGCGAGCGCGAGATCGATATCGGATTGCGGTAGTGCCAGATCGCTTGCAAGCACGATGGCCGTCGTTGGACCGAGTCCGGTCATGCGTGCGCGCAGGATGTCGACGAGCGCGCTTTCCGCAGTCCATTCGGTCGCGGCGTATTCCTCGGGCGCCGCGATCGGCGGATCGAATTGCGCGTCCGCGTAGATCGTCGTGAATTGCTGCAATCGCTCGGCGGCGACCCACAGTTTGGCATGCCGCGTCGCGCGGTGCTGAGCCACCAGAGCGATCATGAGTTCGTGCCACACCGGATTGCGCTGAACTTCCATGTTCGTCAGATAACCGAGGCCCATCAGCGCATCGTGCAACTCGTCCGGGTCGCGCGCTTCGGGCCAGGCCTCCTCGCGCACAGACTGAATCGCCTCGGCATCGAGCTGCGCGAAATCGTCGGTCGTGTCGATATCGCCCCAGCGCCGGCTCTGCACGGCCTGGGTGCGGCGTTCCTCGAGCGGCGCATCGTCGAGGAAGGCGTAGGGTCGCGCGTTGAGGATTTCGGCTGCGAGCGGAGAGGGCGCGGTCAGGTCTTTTGCGACAATGTGGATTTCTCCACTTTCGAGCTTTTTCAGCAAGGCGAGCAGCGCATCGACATCCATCGCTTCGTGCAAACAGTCGTGCAGGGTCTGCGCGACGAGCGGATGGTCGGGAATCTGACGCTCGCCGACGATGTTCTCGAGGCAGGCGACCTGGTCGGGAAATACCGTCGCGAGCAGGTCCTCGGATTTCATGCGCTGCAACTGTGGCGGCACTTTTGCACCGCCGATGAAACGCGGCAGCGCGAGCGCGGTCACGGCATTCCAGCGCCAGCGCAGGCCGAACATCGGCGCATCAAGCAGTGCTTGGATCAGCACATGCTCGGCCGTGTTCGAATGCAGATAGCGCGAGACTTCATCGAGCGGAAAGCTGTGGCTGGTCGACAGCGACAGCACGATCGCATCCTCGGTCGCCGCGGCCTGCAGCTCGAAATTGAACTTGCGGCAGAAGCGCTTGCGCAACGCGAGGCCCCAGGCGCGATTGATCCGGCTGCCGTAGGGCGAATGCAGCACAAGCTGCATGCCGCCGACCTCGTCGAAGAAGCGCTCGAGCACGATGGTTTCGTGCGTCGGCAGGCAGCTCAGCGCG
>CAZDWH010000110.1:0-10527 GCA_964509025.1 uncultured Rhodanobacteraceae bacterium | reverse complement strand
CACAAGCGCGTCGGCGACGGCGACACCGGCCCGAACACCGGCGGCATGGGCGCCTATTCGCCCGCACCGGTCGTCACACCCGCGATCGAACAGCGCATCCTGCGTGAAGTGATCGAACCAACGCTTGCTGGCATGCGCGCGGACGGCATGCCGTTCACGGGGTTCCTCTACGCCGGCTTGATGATCGGTCGCGACGGTGCGCCGCGCGTGATCGAATTCAATGTGCGCTTCGGCGATCCGGAAACGCAGCCGATCATGCTGCGCCTGCAGTCGGACTTCGTCGAATTGATCGAAGCGGCGCTCGATGCCCGTGTCGATCAGGCGCAAGCACTATGGGACACGCGCCCGGCAATCGGCGTCGTGCTCGCTGCACACGGTTATCCCGGCAAGGTGCGCTTGGGCGATGCGCTGCACGGACACGACGCCGATTTCGGCACCGAGGTGAAGGTGTTCCACGCCGGAAGCCGATCGGAGCACGGCCGCACCGTGACCAGCGGCGGGCGCGTGCTGACGGTGTGCGCGCTTGGCGATGATCTGCGCCAGGCGCAGCAGCGCGCCTATGCGGCGGCGGCGCAGATCCGTGGCGAAGGCCTGTTCTATCGTCACGATATCGGCAATCGCGGCCTGCGCTGAGACCCTAGCAGCGCTTCACCAGCCTCAATACATTGTGCCCATCGACGTATTCGTAGCGGAATTCGTCCATCAAGCGGCGCACCAACGCGATGCCGAGACCGCCGATGCGCGAGGCGGCGACCGTCATGCTGAGCGATTCCTCGCGCCACGTGGTCGGATCGAATTCGTCGGCGAGATAGCGGATCGTCGCCGTCACCTTGCGCGCGTCGTGCTGCAGCTCGACATCGATCGGACCGGCGGCCTGCTGTGCATGCATCACGACATTGGTCAGCAATTCATCGAACGCGACCTGCAGATCGTGGATGACCTTGGCCGGAACCTTGCCCGCCAGTCTCTGCTCGACCGTCTCGTTGAAACGCCCGATCGCGCTGCGTTCGCGTTCGACGCGCGCATGCCACCCCGGCGCACTCGAACGGCGCCAGAACCGCAACCGGTCCACGATACTCCCCATTCCGGCATGGTGGCGAAAACCACGCCGGCGCGCAATGCGTCGAAGCGCACAATCGCTACGGTTTCTTCGCGGGCGCTGGGGCTGGCGTGGGCGCCGTCAGCATCGGCGCCTTGAAATACGGATGCTCGGCCGGCCAGGGACGGTCCGGCACCTGCTGCTTGACGAATTGCTGCATCGTCGCGCGATGCATCGCCGCGCTGGCGGCGTCGCGCGCGCGCGTCGACTCGAAAATCGCCTGAGCCTGATATTCCTGCGCTTCCTTGAATTTTGCGTGCGCGGCGAGCGCGAGCGCGTAAGCCGAGGCGGTGTTCGCGTCGGGGCTCTGCTTGTACAGCAGCTGCACGTAGTCGAGCGCGATATCGCGTTCCTGCGCGCTCGCCGCCGCGCAAGTGCTGGCGATGCGGATATAGATCACCATCAGGTCGCCGTCGCGCGAACGGCGCGCGAGCGCCTTGTTGATGTTCTGCAGCGCGTCGCCGCATTTGCCCTGCGCGACCAGCGCCGCGGTCAAATGTGCCTGCGCCAGCGCCGCGTCGGGCTGCAACGCCGCAAGCTGGCGATACTGTTCGGCCGCTTGCGCATAGTGCTGACGGCGCATCTCCGCGTTGCCGAGCATGAGCCAGGTGTCGGGCAGCTTCTTGTCGAGTCCCTGTGCGCGACGGTACTCATCGTAGGCGCGCGCGTCGTCCCCTGTGTATTCGGCGACGAGGCCGGCGGAAAAGTGCGCGGTCGCGCTGTTGTCGTCGGCCTTGAGCGCCTCGGCGATTTCGCCCTGCGCAATCACAGGATTGCCGGTCGTCGCATCGATGCGCGCGAGCAGGGAGAGTGCGTCAACGTCATTGGGTTTTTTCTCGAGCACGGCGACGAGCTGGTTGCGCGCGGCGCCGATGCGCCCCTGCTGCGCGAGTCCACGCGCGCCTTCGAGCGTCGGTTCGGCTTGCACCGGCACCGCAGTCAGGCTCACCGCGAGCGGGTCATCGATGCCGGGCACGACCTTGCCGGCCTTGGCACTCGCCTCGCCCGCCGCGCTGGCGTTACCCAAGCCGTCGTAAGCGGCGGCGAGGTGGACGTACAACTCGTTCGCGCCGGGTTCGAGCTTGAGCGCGCGGTCGAGCGCGGCGACCGCGTCGGCATAACGCTTCTCGCGCAACGCGAGACGACCGAGCATGGCCTCAGTCGCGGCCTTGCCCGGATATTCGCGCGCGGCGTCCTCGAGCACCTTGCGCGCGCCGGCGGAATCGCCAAGATCGGTCAGGGTATCGGCGAGGCGATAGCGGATAGGCAGATAGACCTTGTCGCGCTCCAGCGCAGCGGTGAAGCTGGTGCGCGCGTCCTGATCGCGCTTGAGCTGACGCGCCACGAGCCCGCGCAAGTAGTGCCAGCGTCCGTCGCCCGGATTGGCCTGCGTCGCGTCGTAAAACGCCACTGCGGCAACATCGTTGAAGCCGGCGCGCGCGTACACGGCGCCGAGATCGGCATAGGCCAGCGCCAACTGCGGGCCGACCAGATCGCCCCTGGTCTTGTCGAATTCGGCGCGCGACTCGGCCAGCTGCTTCGCCGCGTCGGGCGGAAGCTTGGATGTGTCGGGCTTGGGCAGGGGCTGCAGCAAGGTATCGGCAGCGCACGCAAGCGAGGCGGCGGCGAGCAGCAGCGCGGCAACACCTGCGCGCAGGCGAATAGCGTTCTTGAGCATGATGTTTTCCGGTTCGGGCTGCCGCGGTGAACGCGGCAACGGGTCGACAGGGCATAGTTTAGCCGCTGTTGCGCGTATCCTCGCGTGCGCGCCGCAACGTCACGTGAACGACCGGCGCGACCGCAAGACCCGCCATTTGCTACTCTCGCGCTACCGTCACTGCCGATTGCCGCCATGTCCGGAGCCGATGCGTCCTCGCCCACCGCCCTGCCCCAGTCCGGACACAGTCAATTCCAGCTGTTGCGCGAACGCCGCTTCCTGCCATTTTTCCTGACCCAGGCCTCGGGCGCGTTCAACGACAATGTGTTTCGCAATGCCACCGTGCAGTTGATCGGCTTTCACGCCGGCCTCGCGGCAGAGCAGATCACGACCTATTCGAATACGGCAGCGGCGCTGTTCATCCTGCCGTTTCTGCTGTTCTCGGCCTCGGCCGGTCAGCTCGCGGAGAAATACGAGAAGACGCGCATCATCCGCTTCGTCAAATTGTTCGAGATCACCGCGATGGCGATCGCCGCTTTCGGCTTTTTGACGCACAGCCCGTCCATGCTGCTCGCGGTGCTGTTCCTGATGGGTTTGCACTCGACCGTGTTCGGTCCGATCAAATACGCCATCATGCCGCAGGCCCTGCGCGAGGATGAGCTGGTCGGCGGCAACGGCCTGGTCGAGATGGGCACGTCGCTCGCGATCCTGCTCGGCCTGATCCTCGGCGGCGTGCTGATCGAACTAGGGCCGCATGGACCGGCCTATGCGTCGATCGCGGTGCTCGGCATCGCCATCGCGGGTTATCTGTTCGCGCGCGCGATTCCCGCCGCACCGGCGACCGCGCCGGGTCTCAAATTCAGCTGGAACATTTTCGCCGAATCGTGGCGCGCAATCGGTTTCGTGCGCTCCGAACGTGCGGTATTCAACGCCGTGCTCGGAGTGTCCTGGTTCTGGGTATTCGGTCTCGTATTCACCGTGCAGCTGCCGAACTACACCAAGCTCTATCTCGGCGGCACCGGCAGTGTCGAGATTCTCGCGCTGACCCTGTTTTCGATCGGCACTGGCATCGGCTCGCTGTTGTGCGAGCGCCTGTCCGGGCACAAGGTCGAAATCGGTCTCGTGCCGTTTGGTTCGATCGGCCTGACCTTGTTCGGCATCGATCTGTACTTCGCGCGGCCGCATGAGTCGACGCTGCACGACCTCGCGCCGCTGGCCTTCCTCGCCGCGCCGGGCAACTGGCGCATTGCGCTGGATCTCACGCTGATCGGCATTTTTTCGGGCTTCTACATCGTGCCGCTGTACGCCTTGATCCAGAGCCGCACGCCGCCGGCACAGATGTCGCGCACGATCGCCGGCAACAATGTGCTCAACGCGCTGTTCATGATCGCCGCAACGCTCGTGTGCGGAGTGCTGCTCAACGTCCTGCATTTCACGATACCGCAGCTGTTCCTCAGCGCCGCGCTCGCCAACGCAGTCGTCGCGGTATACATCTACACTCTGGTGCCGGAATTCCTGCTGCGCTTCGTCGACTGGATCATGATCAACACGCTTTACCGCATCAAGGCCAGCGGGCTCGAGCACGTTCCCGACAAGGGTGCGGCATTGATCGTCTGCAACCACGTCAGCTTCATGGACTCGCAGATTCTGCTCGGCTGCATCCGCCGCCCGATGCGCTTCGTGATGTACCACAAAATATACAATTTACCTTTGCTGCGTCCGTTCTTCCGCGCGATGAAGGCGATCCCGATCGCGGGCAAAAAGGAAGACCCCGAACTGATGGAGCGCGCCTTCGCCGAAATCGACCGCGAGCTTGCCGCCGGCAATCTGGTCGCAATCTTCCCCGAGGGCGGCATCACCAACGACGGCGAGATCATGCCGTTCCGTCCCGGCGTCGAGCGCGTGCTCGCGCAACGGCCGGTGCCGGTCGTGCCGCTGGCGCTGCGCGGCCTGTGGGGCAGCATCTTCAGCCGGCGCGACTCGATGCTCGGGCGCACGCGCCTGCCGCGGCGCTTCCGCTCGAAGATCGAACTCGTCGTTGGGGAACCGATCCCCGCGGCACAGGCTACAGCGGCCGCGCTCGAAGCGAAGGTGCGCGAATTGCGCGGGGATATGGCTTAGGCGTCAGCCGCCGCATGTGGTTTCAACGCATGCCACATCGCGATGAGCACTCTAGCTAGGAACCATCCCTGGTGCGTTGCCAGTCGGCCTCCTGCCTCCTCCTCACTAGTTGCGCGACATGCGGCGCTCGTGCATGAGGCGACGCATGTCGCAAGCGCAACTAGTTCGACCACCACCCCGCGATAACAACCAGCGCGAGTACCGCCAGCCACACGATCAAGGCGCGGCGCACGAGGGTCATCGCATCATCGAGCGCAACGAGCGGATTGGCCACATCGGCCGCGTGTCCGTCGTCCGTGAGGTCGGCATCGACGCTGGCATGCGCAACAGCGTGGAGGAAGCCGAGATCGAGCGTGAACCAGCCCTTGCCGTGCGCAGCGTGATAATCGTGCCAGGCCTTGAACACCGCATCGAAATCCGCGGCGAGCGCGAGCGCGAGCGCGATCAGATGCGCCGGCAGCCAGTCGAGCGCGGCGACGAACTTCTGCGCGAGTTCGCGCTGCATTTCGCTCGCCTCGCGCCAGCGTGCACAGACCTGCGCGACGCGATACAGCAGCGCGCCGAAAGCACCGGCGACGATGAACCAGAAGATCACGCCGAACACGCGGCGCAACGCTGCGCTGAAGGCCGCGTCGATCAGCGGCTTGGCCGCGAACGCGAGCGCCGGTGCCGCGTCGTCATCGCACAGCACCTGCGCCGCGGCAGCGCGCGCATCGCCATCGGGCGCGTTGTCGACCGTCGCGATATCGTGTTCGAGGTCGCGCGGCCCGAGGCAGTAGAACAGCACGGCGATCGCGAACAACAGGCTCGGCAGGCCGAAAATATGCCCGCGCAGGCTCCATTGCACGAGCGCGCAGACCAGTACCGGCAGGCCGATCGCGAGCACAAGACCGAGCGGCGCATTACCCGGTTGCGCGGTCTGCGCCTGCCAGCTACGCAGCCAGCCGAAATCGCGCAGGCGCCAGGCCTCCGGCAAGTAGTGCGAGAGCACGAGGGCGATCAGGATCGCGACGAAAACCAGAGCCATGGATGTTTCCTATGCGACGACGCGATGCGTCCTGCGAAGTGTAGCGCACCGCGCTGCGAGACAGATTCTAGGCGCGCTTGAGCATGAACGGCTCGTCGTTGTTGATGCTCGCCAGCTCCAGCCCGGCCTGCTCGCGCAGCCAATGTTCGATCAGCCGGTACGATACCGATAGCGGCGACGACAGCACCAGCTCGCGCGAACGCAACTGCGTGACGATATCCTGCGCGCTGAACCAGCGCGCATCTTCCAGCTCGGGGCCGACCGCGATACGCCGATCCTCCGCGACCGCGGTGAAGCCGAGCATGATCGAAGCCGGAAACGGCCACGGCTGCGAGGAGTGATAGTCGCACTCAGCCACACGCACGCCGGCTTCCTCCAGCACCTCGCGCCGCACCGCATCCTCGAGCGTCTCGCCCGGCTCGACGAAGCCCGCAAGGGTCGAATAGCGTCGCTCCGGCCACTTCGACCCGCGCCCGAGGAGGCAGGCGTCGCCGTGCGTGACGATCACGATGATCGCGGGATCGGTGCGCGGAAAATGCTCGATGCCGCATTGTGGATTTGTACATTTCGCCCGATGTCCGGCGGCTTCGAGCCGCAGCGGCGCGGCGCAGGCATTGCAATAACGCATGCGCTGCTGCCAGAACGCGAGGGCACGCCCGTAGGCGAACAGACCGGCATCGAACGCCGGCAGCGCAGTGCCGGCGCTGCGCAAGTCGAGCAGGCGCGCACCGAGCTGCGTCGCGGCACGGGCAACCTGTGCATCATCCGCGTGCAGCAAGAACCAATCCTGCGCGGCACTGCCGAGGTAGCTCGATGTGTCAATCGCGCCAAACAGCCCGGTGGCCTCCTCGCGATTCAAGCCGCGCAGTGCCGCGCCGGAAGCGTCGACCAGGGCATGTCCGTCGCCGCGCAAGGCGAGGTAGCGCGCCGAAGCAGCGTTGGCGCGCTCGCCGAGCCAAGCGGCGTCCTCACGCTGCTCGCTGCGGCGATCGAGCGGCAGATCCGCGAAGGCGTTGTTGCGGCTGCGCACGCTGGACGCGGTAACGACGGAGGGCATGCGCTATTGTCGCATGTCGCCAGGCGCGACGCAGACCGGATGTTCAAGGATTCGACCACACCGGGCGATTCGCCAACGCGCTACCGCAACCAGCATGAGTTGGCCGTGGCACAGTTGCGTACGCTTCCCGAGTCGCGGGAATTATCATAATCTTGAAAAAATCTCGCGCCGCCCGCGCCTGGCCGCGGCAATCCACGACGGCGGATGGATTTGAATTCGTCGATGGCGGCAAAGGCTGAAGATGCGCACGATCATCCTGACCAACTGGATGCTGGCGGGCCGCAGCGGAATGGAACTGTACATCCGCGATCTCGCGCTGGGCTTGAAGGAGCGCGGATGGCGCCCGGTGATTTTTTCATTGCAGACAGGCGCGCTGGCTGACGAGTTGCGCGCGGCGGGTGTGCCGGTCGTTTCGCGCATGCAGGAGCTGCCGCAAGACGCCGCCCTGGTGCATGGGCACCACAATTTCATGACCGTGATTGCGTTGCTCGTGTGTTCGCGCGCGCGCGGGTTGTTCGTCAGTCACGCGTCGCTGTTCTGGCAGGAGGAGCCGCCCGTCTTCCCGCGCATCGTCGCCTGGGTGGGCGTGGACGATCCTTGCCGCGAGCGCATTGCCGCCGATTTGCGCATGCCGCTGCAGGAGGTGCGCTTCATCGGCAATTCCGTCGACTTGGCGCGTTTCCGGCCGCGCGCGCCGCTGCCGCAGAAACCGCAGCGCGCGTTGCTGTTCAGCAACTACGCGGCGGAGCACACCTTTCTGCCCGTGGTGCGCGACGCCTGCCGCCAGGCGGGGTTGGAACTCGACGTGATCGGCTCCGGAGTTCTTCATCAAGTCGCCGATCCCGAACGCGTGCTCGGAAATTACGACGTCGTCTTCGCCAAGGCGCGCTGCGCGATGGAAGCGCTCGCCACCGGCTGCGCCACCGTGCTGTGCGGGCCGGAAGGCGTGGGCCCGCTGGTCACGCGCGCGAATTTCGATCGGCTGCGCCGCGACAATTTCGGGCGCCGCTGCCTCGCGCTGCCGATGAGCGTGGAGAGCCTTGTCGCGGGCCTGCGCGACTACGACGCGGGAGATGCCGCGGACACCATGCGCCACGCGCGCGTCGAGCTCGACCTTGCGCGCACACTGGATCAATGGGTTGCCCTGTATGAGGAATTGCTCGCGCGGCCGGCGCCGGCATCCGATGCATCGGATGAAGCGCGCGCCGCCGCCGGCATGATCGGGAAGATGGCTGCGCCGTTGTTCCGCCTGTTTGAACTGGAAGATGCGAATCGCTTTTTGCAGGTGCAAGCGGCCACGGCCAGCGCCAAGGCAGCGCAAGGCCTGGAGCACGCCGGGAAACTGGAGCAGGAGATCGAACGCCTTCGTTCCGCGCTGGAGCATATGCGCGCCGGCGAGCGCTCGCCGTCTGCGGATGCGCGCGCGAAACCGAAGGGATTGCTCGCGCGGCTCTGGCGCGGTTGATGCGACCGCGCGCTCCGGATGCCCGGCTCTAGACGCTGAAGGACGATCCGCAGCCGCAGGTCGTCTTCGCATTGGGATTGCGAATCACGAACTGCGCGCCCGAGAGATTTTCGGTGTAGTCGATTTCCGCACCCATGAGATACTGCAGGCTCAGCGGATCGACGACCAGGGTGACGCCTTCTTTTTCCAGCGCCAGGTCGTCCTCGGCGCGCTGCTCGTCGAAGGTGAAACCGTACTGGAAGCCCGAACAGCCGCCGCCGGAGATGTACACGCGCAATTTCAGCGCCGGATTGTTTTCCTCGTCGATCAGCTCGCGCACCTTGTGCGCGGCCGCGTCGGTGAAGACCAGCGGCGTGTCGAGGGACTGATAGTTCGGCGTTTCGGTCATGACGTGGCTGTATGCGCGATGCGTGCGACCGAGATCGGGCCGCACGCACGCGAATTCAAGGCTTCGCTTCCGCGGTCGACAGCGCGAACGTCTCGACCCCGCGTTCCGCTTCGGCCCGCGCGAGCTGACGCGCGGGCTGCTCGGTGCCGTGCACGATCTTGCCGTTGATCTGCGCGCCGGCCGACATTTCCATCACCTTGTAATACACATTGCCTTCGACGCGCGCGCCCGCGGCGAGCTCGAGGCGCGAGCTCGCGCTGACATCGCCGGTGACAATGCCATTGATGACCACATGCGGCGCGTGAATCTCGCCCGCGACTTTCGCGTTGTTCGACAAGGTCAGCATCGCCTTGTCGCCCTCGCCATGCAGCGAGCCGTCGACGGTGCCGTCGACGTGCAGGCGACCGGAGAAGGTCACGTCGCCGCGTACATGCGTGCCCAGCGCAATCAACGAAGTGGTTTCCGCCGGTGTGACCGACGTCTTCTTGTTACCCAGCATTTGTGTGCTCCTCAACGGGAAGACCGTCCATGGCGATGCGGCAACTCGTTCAACCCATCTCAAAATCAACGCGGGATTTCGAAACGGGAGTTCTAGAGTTTTCCTTGCGCGCTTGTTATTTGTGACCACGCGAACTCGCGTTCGGCCCTGCCCATCTGCGCTCCGCCGTCCGCATCGATGCGGACCCCATTCGGCAGGAACCCCTCGGGCAGCAGAAGGGTACCCTTTATTTGCTGAAAATACTTGAAGGAAAACGCCAAACCGCTCGCATCCTGGTTCTGCGCAACTTCGGCCCAGGCCAGGGTGACAAGTTTGTCGCCGCGAATCCCGCTGACGCTGAGCTTGACCCTGCCGCTCGCGACCTGCCCAGGCTTGAGATTCTGCGTCAGCGTGACATCGAAGTCGTACATCCGCGGCGTTGCCGCGACGGCCGCTATCTTCAGCGCCTGCACGGTCAATCCTTCGCGTTCCGCGCTCGCGTCGGTCAGGCGGCTATAGAACGCGAGATCGGTGCGCAGCCCGGCGATTTCCTCCTGCTTCTGCGCGATCTGACGCTGTAGTTCCGCGTTCGCCGCGCGCGCGACCTGATCGGCACGTTCGAGCACCGCAACGCGCTGCTGCAGGTCCGCGTTCTGACGCAGCGCAAGATCGAGCGATTGCGCGCCATCGCCGGGCGTGCGCAGGCGGATTACCCACGCTAACGTTGCGACGACAATCAGCGACGCCAGCCAGAACAGGCCGAGCGTCGTCCACTCGCGCCAATGAAAGCGCTGCAGCGGACGAACGACGAGTTCAGGCGGGCTCGGGACGTGCACCATGCTAGGACGACGCGTAAGCTCATTTCGACGCGGCGTCGCCGCGGTGCGCCGTTATACTGAGCCCGTTGTTAAGGAAATGTTCCCGATGCCCTGGATCAAAGCCCTGCACGTCGCCTTTGTCGTGACCTGGTTCGCCGGCCTGTTTTATCTGCCGCGGCTTTTCATCTATCACGCCGAGTCGAACGAGCCGGCGGTGCGCGCGCAGCTCAAGATCATGCAGCGGCGCCTGCTTGGCATCACGCATATCGGCGGTGCGCTCGCGCTCGTGTTCGGTATCTGGACGCTCGCGCTCGTGCCGGCCGATCTAAGACACTACTGGCTGCAGCAAGGTTGGTTGCATGCGAAGCTCGCGCTCGTGCTCGGCTTGGTCGCGTATCACTTCTATCTGGTTTATCT